>CAZGVG010000137.1:4489-5668 GCA_964528975.1 uncultured Hyphomonas sp. | reverse complement strand
CTTCCAACACGTGAAGAGCTTGATCGTCTTCCAAAAGCTATCTTGACTGAGATGATTGCACAATCTGAGGTGAAGACCTTCACAACGCCCGTTTCGATGGGCGGTGATGATGAGTCGACAATTGAAACCGAAGTCACACGTGTCGGTACATTTATTGCCGCAACGAACAATGATGCAGGCTTTGTCAGCATCGAAAGACTCGGCGATGGCGACTACTTCCTTGAGAAACTAGAGCGTCAGCCATCTGGCCGCTTCCGGAGTGCTATGGGATCACTCATCAAGGGTGACGCTGGCAACACAATGATCGTTCCTTTCGATCCAAACCGTGGCGAGCTTTTCAAAATTGAAGGTGACAAACCAGGCTTCATGGAGCGCATCGGTCAAGGTGGAACAATCGGTTACATCGTTATTGGCCTCCTGTTTGTTGGTCTGGCGTTCGCCTTGTTCAAAATTGTTACTCTGTTTTTCATGGGCAATGCGATCCGTGCGACAGCCAAGACGAAGCAAGCTGGTGATGGAAACCCATTGGCGCGCGTCTTCGAAGCTTACGAGACCAACAAGAATGCTGATCTCGAAACGCTTGAGCTGAAGCTTGACGAACAAATCCTCCGCGAGTCCCCAAAAATCGAACGCTTTAACGACATCGTTAAAGTGCTTGCTGCGGTTGCCCCACTTATGGGTCTGCTCGGTACGGTTATCGGTATGATCATTACCTTTACCGCGATTACCAACTTCGGTGCCGGTGATCCGAAACTGATGGCGGGCGGTATCTCTGTCGCGCTTATGACAACTGTACTTGGTCTGGTTGCGGCTATCCCGCTGCTTCTCACACACGCTCTTGCTGCGGCAATGGCGCGTGGTAATCAGCAAATTCTGGACGAGCAGGCCGCTGGTCTGGTTGCTGAACGTGCTGAGCGGGGTGGGGCGGCGTAAGCCGTCCCTTCGGGAGAACCCAGATATGTTGGGACTGACCGAACTGCAGGAGTTTCTGGCGCGAGGCGGGCCGGTGCTTCTATGGATCATGGGGGCCACATTCATCATGTGGGCCCTGATCCTGGAGCGTCTGTTTTACTTTCGAATCGCGCACAGTGCTGTTGCAGATGAGGCTTTGTCGGAGTGGCAATCGCGCTCTGACCGAAAGTCTAAATTCGCGCACTGGGTCAAAGACAAACTTGTTTC
>CAZGVG010000137.1:0-4389 GCA_964528975.1 uncultured Hyphomonas sp. | reverse complement strand
GTTCGCAGACTTGTTCAAAAGGTCTCTGATCAGATGGAGATTGGCTAATGAGAGGACGTACAACCCGGCCTGCAGAGGAAGCCAATGTCGATCTGACACCCATGTTGGATGTTGTGTTCATTCTTTTGATCTTCTTCATCGTGACATCGACCTTCTTGCAGGAAGATGCGCTTGGAGCTGAGCCACCACCACCAGCGACGGATGCGCAGCCGCAAAATCCATCGCCTGCTATTCTTGTTTACATCGATCAGGACGACTTCATTCGGGTCAATCGTAAGCTCGTGGATATCTCGGCGGTTCGCGGCAGCATGGAACGTGCGCGTGCGGAAAATCCAGATAGTGCTTTGATTATTCAAGCGCATCCTTTGGCCCGCACAGGCACGATCATCGAAGTTCGTGATGTCGCATATGATGCTAAAATGGAGCGGGTGAATATCGTCCGCTCAGAATGATAGAGGAGGCAGAACTATGGCACGCAAAATGCGCGCACCGGCATCAAGCGCCGAAGATGATGTAAACCTCACCCCGATGCTGGATGTCGTTTTTATCCTGCTCATTTTCTTCATCGTTACAGCTCAATTCATTCGCGAGCCTGGGGTCGAGTTGGATCGTCTCGAGGTCAATAACAAAGAACGCCAGAACCCACTTGGTATTCTGATTGCGATTGATGATAACAGCGAGATCTACATGAACAAAAAAGTCATTCCGATTTCGGAAGTTGGCTTTAGAATTCGTGAAATGCGTGAAGATAATCCAAAGGGACGCTTGGTCGTTCAAGCGGATGATGACGCAGAAGCTGGCGTATTGATCGATCTTATGCAGATCATCAATGAGGTTGATGGGCTAACGCGAGTGCCGCTTTCGGTCTCGACGGATTAAAAGGAGGATTTTATGTTTGCTAATCCACTTATACGCCTAGCAATAGGCTTGCCTCTTGCGGCTCTTGTTGTGCATCTTTTGTTTCTCGGCATGGACACTCTGATCAGCCAGGACTTCCAGGAACCAGATGACATTAAAGAGTACAATCTGGAGTCGATTACACCCGAAGCTCAAGAAGAGCAGGTTCAGCGTCGCACACGTACCAAGCCACGCAAGCTGAATTCGGCTGACAAGCCACCACCACCACCAAAGTTGACGGCAAATAAGTCCGACATTGACTTGCCGTCTCCAAATATTCAGGGCGCGCCTCCAAGCGAGTTGCCACCAACTGAATTGAACTCTCTGGCTTTGGATCCTATTGCGATCTCTGACCGCGATGCTCAGCCGATTCGTCCACCTGTCCCAACTTATCCAAACCGGGCAGCGGAGCGCGGCATTGAGGGATCATGTGAAGTCCGCTTCGATGTTGATACGCGTGGTAAGCCTTATAACGTACAGGCCGACTGCGATAATAGCGTCTTCAAACGTGAAGCAGAACGTGCTGTGAGCCGCGTTGAATTTGCGCCAAAGATTGTGCGCGGTCAGGCTGCTGAGCGTCGGAACGTGGTTTACCCACTTGAGTTCAAACTCGACGGATAAATTCGCTCTATTGAAAACATTATTGGAAAAGGGAACCGGTTGGTTCCCTTTTTTTCTATATTGACAAATACATGAAACTTCATACTGTAATTAAATTACATATGGAGGAGAATATGGCTGACCTAACCCAAAAAGTGATCAATGCGAATAACGGTAGTCGCGGATTCAAACGCATTCTATGCGTCTCGGTTCCTGCGGCTCTGATGACGCTAGGACTCTTCAGCGCAATGAAGGCCTTTGTTCATGTGGATGATTTCTCACCGCCAGAACAGACGTCTTATATTATTGAGGCGTACATGATCCCCAAGGTGATCAAGAAACCTAATTCAACAATTGAAAAGCCCGCACGGCCTGAGCCACTACAGGCGCCGCCGGCTCAACCGCGCTTAAAAGCCGCTAAAGTCGACATTGGGTTAGATGCTGGCACTTATACAGGAGCAGTCCCTGCGAACTATCAAGTTGGCCCAATAAAGATGGCCAACGCTGTTGCGATCGGGGCCGTTATTGACCGCACCATGCAGCCACTGCGACCTCCCGTCCTGACTTATCCTCAAGCGGCTGCAACCAAAGGCATCGAAGGGGCTTGCGAGGTATTTTTAAGCGTGTCGCCAAAAGGAAAGCCATTTGATGTATCAGCAGATTGCACCAATCGAATCTTCTCAAAGGCAGCAACAAATGCCGTAAAAAAGGTGCAATTCGCTCCTAAAATCTATAATGGTCAGGCCGTTATCGTGACAGGTGTGGTCTACCCAATTGCATTCACACTGGAATAGGGCGATCAAATTTATACAAAAGCCTGCTAAAATGCTTCAATAAGTCGTTTGAAGTGCTTGAAATAAGACTGAACTTCCTTTTGATAGGAAGAAACCGCATATTTGCGGAAAGGAGTGAGACACCATGATGAAGAGCATTCTGAAAAGTGCCGCTGCAATTGCTGCAGTCGCCTCAGTAACCGCCGGGGCCGCCTTTGGGCAGACGTGCACAGAAACTCAGTTCACATCCAAAAATGCTGAGTTCTATCTTAAGGCAGAGACTGAGCTTATTACGAATAGTAATCCGCAGGGCGCACTTGCAGCCCTCAACACCCTTCGTCAGCAGGAAATGAACTGCTACGAAGAAGGCGCAGCTTTGAAGCTGGGTGCCGGGATTAAAATCCAGACAAACGATTACGCTGGTGCGATTCGCGATCTGGAAACCGCTCTTAACCGTGGGTATATTCCGGCTACGGAAGCTACCCAAACATATTACAACATCGCTCAGCTTTATCTGAACACGTCGAATAACGCGAAATCGTTAGAGTATTTCGACAAGTGGATGAAGTCAGGCGGCAAACCTGACCGTAGTCAGAAGTGGACCCTTGCGGTTCTCTATCAGCAAGTGGACCGTTTCCCAGAATCGCTGAAATGGGCCGAGCAGGTTTTTCAGGCTGATGGCCCCAACGCCAAACGTGAAGTTTATGACTTCCTGATCTTCCTCTATGATAGAACAGGTAATAAGCGCAAGAAGGCCGAATTACTACAAATCCTTCTCGCCAAAAATCCAACCGAGCGTAAGCTTTGGGACCAGATTGCGTCTGATTATTATCAGAGCGGGAATGAGAACAAGGCATTTGAAGTTCAAAAAGCCATGTATCTCGGCGGTCTTCTGACTAAAGAAGACGAGTTGATGCGGATCGTGAACTTCTACAATTCGCTGGATGTCCCTTATCAGGCTGCGAAAGTCCTTGAGAAAGAAATGAATGCGGGCCGGATTGGCAGCAATTACAAGCGTCTTGAACTCTTGGCGAACCTGTATCAGGTGGCACGCGAGTATGAAAAAGCGATACCGGTAATCAATAAAGCTGCAGAAATCGCGCCTGACGGTTCTATGTACTTACGCTTGGGCCGCTCTTATAGTGAGACACGCGATTGGGCGAAGGCCGAAGATGCACTGACAAAGGCGCTCAACAAAGGCGGACTGAAAACATCTGACCGCAATCTGGCATGGGTTCAAATTGGCCAATCTCGCTACGAACGCAAAGACCGACCCGGTGCTCGCGAAGCCTTCAAGCAAGCTAATAGCCGCGGGGGCCGTGGTTGGCTCGATTTCCTCGCTGCGGAAGACAGAACAGCTAAAGCTTTGATTGTCTTTGATTATTCGAACCGTGTGAGCGAAGCGAGAAAAGAAAAAGATCGCTGTAAAGACTTGGTCATTATCGGAAATGCGCCAGAAGCCTGCAACACTGTCGATGAGCGACTTGCAACTGCCGAAGCTGAGTTGGCTGAAATCCGCGGCGAAGACGCTTAAGCGTCACACATTTCTAAATCTATCAAGACCCCGGACAGTTTTGTCCGGGGTCTTGTCGTTTTAATAAAAGCATGGGACCAAGCTCTATGGTCGATCTCAGTATTAAGTCCGCAGATGACGTCCGAATCTGCACAGCTATTGACGCTCTTGAGCAGGAGATGCTCGAGCGAACTTTAAATTGGTCAAAAATTAATACCGGCAGTTGGAACCGTGCCGGGCTTGATGCCTTGGCACCTGTTCTTGTTGACGCCTTTAGCGTCTTGGATGCTGACATCGAATGTCATAACGCAGAGCCTTTTGAGAAAGTCTCCGACAAGGGTCTGACGGAAAGCTTCGAAACCGGCTCTGTGATCACAGTCGAAAGCCGCCAAGAAGCGCCCATTCAAGTTATCATGAGTGGGCATTACGATACGGTATTTCCGCCTAAAACCTTCACCGAGATCACAGACCTTGGCGATGGTCGTCTAAACGGTCCAGGACTAGCCGATATGAAGGGCGGCTTGTCAGTCATGCTCGGCGCTTTGCAAGCCTTCGAGGCCGGTCCACTGAAGGAAAAGCTTGGGTATAAGATCGTGATGACGCCCG
>CAZGVG010000136.1:0-5683 GCA_964528975.1 uncultured Hyphomonas sp. | reverse complement strand
AAACTCAAACCTCAGTAATGCGACCCCCAACTCCGCTGCCTCTTGGCCTCCCGCCGCCTGTCCCTATCCCGAGGCGACCAATCGCGCCTCTAAAGTCTGTGTTTGTGACACGCCCTACCCAGTCAAGCTGGGCACAACGTGAGGCGCTGCGCGCCAGCGTGTCGAAGCAGGTTCCGCGCCTGCGGCGCATGAACCAGGTTCAAGACTGTTCTCTCTAACTCTAGCTTGAGTTCCCCCGGCTTCCCTGAGGCGCGGGCCATTGGTGCTGGCGGAAACCTGAGCCCTCAGCTTGGTTCGTGCGCGCAGCGCGGAACCCGCTATCGCAAAGCGTGAGGCGAAGCCTCTTAGCGCTTTGCAAAACTCAAACTTTAGTTTGGAAGGGCTAATCCCTTAAACATCACCCTCGCCGGGCTTCTCGCTAAAGAACTCGGCCAGCTTGTTGGTCTTCTGAGCGAACGCTTCCCGGTCGGCGGGCGGCTCTTTCATGATCGTGATGTTAGGCCAGATCTTGGCATAGTCTGTGTTGAGCTTCAGCCACTTCGCATCTGGCTCATCCTCGGTGTCCGGCTTGATCGCTTCGACCGGGCATTCTGGTTCGCAGACGCCGCAGTCAATGCACTCGTCTGGATCGATGACCAGCATGTTCTCGCCCTCATAGAAGCAGTCTACGGGACAGACTTCGACGCAGTCCATGTATTTGCAGCGGATGCATGCATCCATCACGATATAGGTCATAGGAGGGCCTTCAGGTATTCAATCGTCAGGGGCCAAATGGCGGCGCGGCGCGGCCAAGTCAATGCTGCACGCTGTCACTTAAGCGTTTAGTTCTGCTCTTTTGCGGGCATGGGCGCGGGTCACATCGTCAATATGAAGCAAGCTCGCCACATGGCGGATGAAACTCTCTTCGTATTTGCAGGCGTCGCCATCCGCGAGCGAGACCTTGTAGAGGCCCTCAATGACGCCGGCGCGTTCGGTCTGGCTGAGGGTTTTGACATGCCGGGTCAGCGCGTGTGTATCAGTGGCCTCTTCGGCCAGCTGCTCGCCGCGCTTCAAAACGGCGTCGGCGCGGTCCGCGTCCATGGCGAAGCTGGTCACCAGAATTTCAGCGATCATATCGCTCTCGAGATTGGCATAGACACCGTCAGCAAGCGCCGCTTCGACCAGCAGTGCGGCCGCCGCTTCGTACGGGTCGAGATCGCGGATCGGGGCAGGCGCGCGGCCTGAACCAAAGAGTCGGGAGAGAAAACCAGCCATAGGCCCTTATGTGTCAGCTGTAACGCGCTTGTAAAGAGCTTCTGCTTCAGCGGGCGGTCCGCGCCGCACACCGAGGGCAACAATCTCGACAGTCTGGATCGCCTTGGCTTTGTAGAATGTCAGCGTGTCACCCGGTGCAATCCGTTGCCCGGCTTTGTCGCTCTTCCGGGTCTGGCCATGGCGCGTGATCCGAATGCCTTTGCGGCTGACATAGGTCGTGGCCAGCGCGCGTGTCTTGAAAAAGCGCGCGCGCCAGAGCCAGATATCAACGCGTACCTCTTCGAGGCCGTCCTCACTCATTGGCGGGCTTGGCGGGGGTTTCTGATGGCGGGGTTTGAGACGCGTCTATTGGGCTGGCCGCAGATGTTTCTGAGGTCGCCGCCTGTTGCTCGGCGGACGCAGGTTTTTTCTTGGGCTTGCGCTTTTTCTTCTTCGGTGCAGGCGCCGCAGGAGGCGGCGGCAACAAGGCTGCCAGTGCAGCGAAGGGGCTGTTCGGATCAGGCTTGCGCTCTGCGGGGCGTCTTTGGCCGCCGCTATGCGGGCGCGCACGTCCCCCCCCTTTCTGGCCATCCTTGCGCGGCGCTCGTTTGCCTCTGGGACGATCACCCTTGGCATGCTCGCCTTGCGGGCGGGGTTTTCTAGGGGGGCGAGCCTCACGGCGTTTCTGCTGCTCTTCAAGGCGGGCGCGAGATTGGAAGCGCCAGAGCTTCACCGCGCCTGTTTCTGGGTCTTTCTCGGCGGGCGCAATGCCAAAGCCTTTGAGGACATTGTGAAAGTCTTCCAAAGGACACGACACAACAGAGGCGAGTTCCGGCGGGATTTCAAATGTTGCTTTCTCTGCTTCCTTGCGGCGCTTGGACAGCTCCCAGCCAAGGCGCTCCGCCAAGTCAGCGCGAACGGCGCGCTTGCCAAAGCGAAGATAACCCTGGGCGGCCAGGTCTTCATCTGGCCAGCTGCCATCGAGTTCAAATGATCCAGCACCCTCCGGAGCTGTCTTGCGGGCACGGCCATCGAACAAGGTTTGCAAAACGGAAATCAGGCGCTGCGCAGCGGGCTTTTGAGCGTCCGGGATGTGGGCGGCTATACGGCCCGAGCGGATGCCCGCTTCTTTCAGCTTGGCACGGTCCTCGGGGCCTGGCTGCAGGGCGCGATCCTCACCGCGCAGATCGGTCGCGGCGCCCGCTTCGAGCAGACGGAACGCCAGGCCTCGGCCAAGCCCCTCAAGGCCTGTTTCATCCGGCGAGAATTTCAGTTTGAAATGGGTTGGCAGACGTTTCAGGATTTCCCCGCCCAGCCACTCATTTAGCCGTGTCGTGGCGGCGTCTTGCTGGTGTTGTTCAGCGTCCTGACCGCCGATCAGCTTAGCTGAAGGGACAAGCCAATGCGGACCTTTGGTCAGCTCGGCAACCGCTACGTCATTCCAGAGGATTTGCGCTTCAGCATTGATGGACAGCGCCGCTTCGGGCGCGCCGGAGATCGCTTTCAGGCGTTCGGCAATAACCGGACTTAAAGCCTGGATCGCTGCGCTGCGTAGGGTTTTGCCTTCCAGCGTCCCGGCATTGGTTTCCGGTTCGAAAGTCAAACCGACCAGTTTGCCGACTGTGTGACCTTCAATTGTCACCTCGCCTGTGTCTGAAACTTCAGTGGTCAAGAGGTCTTCCCTTTTCAGGCCTGCAATCAAAGCTGTGGTGCGCCGATCAACGAAGCGCTGGGTTAGCGCTTCGTGTAGCGCATCTGATAGGCGATCTTCAACCGCTCTTGTTGCATCTCGCCAAAATTCTGGTTTTTCCAGCCAATCAGTTCGGAAACTTGCATAGGTCCAGGTCCGGATCATGGCGAGGCGCTGCTGCAACAGTGAGATGTCGCCGATTGTATTATCGAGGGCTTTTAGCCGCTCATGCATAGCCGCGTCCCCCAGCCGTGCATCCGGATCAGCCAGCGTTTCAGCCAGCCCAAGCACCAGGCGTCCATGCCCTTCATGCCCAGCTTTACGGAAATCGGGCAAGCGGGCGAGGTCCCAGAGGCGGCGGACGTTTCGGTTGCCGCGAATATCTGGGCCAATCGCTTCATCTTCGGCCATACGCCGCAAGACCCATTCATCAAGGCCATACGGGTTCTGCCGCAAAACCGGGTGCGGGCTAGGCCGCGCGAGGCTGGCGATCAACGTCTTGATCGAGCGGTAGTCCAGCTTGCTATTGCGCCACTGCAGATCGGTGACGGGGTCATAGCGATGCTCTTCGATGGCGTGGATAATATCGTCTTCAAAGGGCGGGCAGTCATTGCTTTCGCCAAACTCGCCATCGTCGCGAAAGCGTCCTGCGCGTCCTGCAATCTGGCCAAGCTCTGCCGCGCTGAGCCAGCGATGCCTGCGGCCATCAAACTTGGCGCGCCCTGCAAAGGCGACCCGGTCAACATCAAGATTAAGCCCCATGCCGATCGCATCAGTGGCAACCAGATAATCGACCTCGCCGCTTTGATAGAGCTCGACCTGAGCGTTTCTTGTGCGAGGACTTAGCCCGCCCATTACCACGGCGCTGCCCCCTTTCTGCCGGCGCAAAACCTCAGCAATCGCGTAGACCTTGTCAGCGCTGAACGCGACAATGGCGGTGCGCTTTGGCAGCTTCGTGACTTTCTTCGGCCCGGCATATTTCAGCTCAGAGAAGCGCTCTCTGATATCCGTTGAAATATCGAAATCGAGCTCCCGTAGCACCGGACGCATGGTCTCTGCGCCAAGCAGAAGCGTTTCCTGACTGCCGCGCATGTTCAGGATACGGTCGGTAAAGACATGCCCGCGATCAGCGTCTTCGGCGAGCTGAATCTCGTCAATCGCGAGACACTCAACGCGGATATCGGTCGGCATGGATTCAACGGTACAGATCCAATAGCGCGCCTGATCCGGGATGATCCGCTCTTCGCCTGTCACAAGCGCCACCGCGCGTTCACCTTTGGCTTTGACGACGCGGTCATAGACCTCGCGTGCGAGCAAGCGGAGCGGCAAGCCAATCATGCCGGTCGTATGGCCCATCATTCGCTCAAGCGCGTAATGCGTCTTACCCGTATTGGTCGGGCCAAGTATGGCTTTCAGGAGGGGCATCTTAATTTGTTTCCATGTCGCTACGCTCACATGAAACGCGCTCAGGGCTGGTTATCTTTATAAGTAGATGGTCGCTAAAATAGCGCCAGTTTTATTTTGCAGGACAGATTGGAAGACGGTCGATGTGCGTATCGATCAGCTTGCCGTTCTCGTCTTCTGCTTTGAACTTTCGAACCCAATCGGAGGTGCGCTGAAGCGGGGCATAGTCACTTGCCAGATAGAGCCTGAACTCGCGGCGCAGGGGGCAGCCATTTGAGCGATGTCCTAAATCAACCCCGACAAGGCCCTCTGGCTGCCAGCTGGCAAAGTCGGCTTTCATACGCGGGCGGCGGTTTGAGCGATAACTCGCAACCAAAACACGCTCATCAATGTCATCGGTCAGGTCTTGTGTTTCAGCATAGCTTTTGGGGCCGGGATTGTAGCGCCACAGGATCAGCGGCACATCGAGGCGGTCTTTTAGGTAAAAGTCGAGGCCATGCCAGACCTCACGTTCATCAACGAGCACAGCGCTTGGCTGAAGACGCTCAACATCCTTGATCAGCTGCTCGGCAATGTTCTCCCAACCGCGCACCCGCTTGAAGTCATTGTCGCGCCCCATTGCGGAGGTCCAGCTTGCGGGTCCGAGCGCAAGCGTAGCCATCAGGACTGCGATGCCTGCCTGAAGCGCGATGCCGCCCCAGAAGGGCCAGCGCCAACCAGACGCGCGGATCAGAAATCCACCAATAAGAACGCTCGCGGCGGGATACGCTGTGGCAGCCCAATTGGCATGGGCACGAGACAGAACGGCCTGGAACGCAATAATGATCAGCACAGGCACAATGAAACAGGCCAACCAGGTCTCTTTCGCGCGGCTGGACTGGCCAGCATCTCCAAGTGCTGCAAGATCGGCTTTGGGCCGCATGAAAAGCATTGCGGCCAATAGGGACAGGAATGCAACGGGACCAAACACCCCCATCTGATCACCGATGAATTTTGGCAGATGATCCAGATTGAAAAGCTCGCCGCCGAGATTGGCATTATCAACGGTATGGCTAACCGTCTTGAACTCGTTCGCAGCATTCCAGATCATATGCGGCGCAAAGATCAGAGCGGCCATAACGATAAAGGCCAAGCCTTTAAGACTGAGCACGGCCCGGCGCGTCGGAGCGTCGATGAGGCTGGTCAGGGCAATCCCGATCACGAAATAGATCATGGCATATTTAGAAAGAAAGCCGAGCCCCATCGCAGTACCCAGAGCGATGACACCCAGCCAGCCAAGGTCGCGCTCTCGCAACCGCCAAAAAAGGTAAAGCGCCAAACACCAGAATGGGAACAAAACGCCATCGGTTGAGATGA
>CAZGVG010000135.1:0-5767 GCA_964528975.1 uncultured Hyphomonas sp. | reverse complement strand
CCAGCTGCAAGATTGCGGCGGTAGAAGGCATTGGAATCCTCAGCCGTCGAAAACCCGGCATACTGGCGAACTGTCCATGGGCGCTGCGTATACATGGTCGGGTAGGGACCCCGCCCAAACGGCGCGAGGCCTGGATAATCGTCAAGATGGTCGAGGCCTTCAGTATCTGCGGCTGAATAGGCTGTCGCAAGTTTAACGTCTTCTGGAGTGTCCAATGTGCGGGCACGCGCCGATGCTTGACCGCTTTCTAGAGCGTCAAGATCGTGTTTCGTGAAGTCGGGAAAGTCGGTCATTATTTTACTCCCAGTTCAGCTAAGGCAAGCGAACATTCATGTACGACATCGCACTTCATGAAGATGTGGCTGTCTATGTCCTCAGCTTCAAATTTTCCAGCAAGCCAGACGCGTCGTGCACCTTTCGCTTTTAGCGTTCTTGCCATTTCCTCAGCTTCGGTTTCGTAGCGCTTGTCGTTGCCGCAGATAACGGCGATGGCACAGTTGCTTGCCTCGAAGCTTTCCGCCTCGACGGCTTCGATGCCGCCTGTTGCAAAAAAGTTGCGAGCAAAGTCGACGCGGGCCGTGTGCTCAGCGAGTGGGCCAAGGGTAGCGAGGAAAATTGCGGGGCGTTGCCCTGTAGATACTAAATGTGCCCCAGCGCGATCTCTTAAGGTCTCAAAAGCCTTTGCGACCTCCATCTGAGATAGCTTCTCAGCGATCGCATCATCGCCTGTCAGATCTTTTGCATTTGGAATAAGCGCATTCAAACCTGCTGGATCAACCCCGCCCTTACTTGGCGCAGGTGTTGCCTCACCTATCGGAGCTTCAATCCCGGCCAGCAATGGAAACTCGCTGACGCCGGTTACTGAAACTTTGCGGGTCGCGACATCTTTCAACAGAGCATCTCGCGCTTCGCCGATACGCGCCTGTAGGGCGCCTTTCACGAGGCTTTCACCATAACCGCCTTCTGCTTCAATCTTCTGGAATTCAGTCCATCCAGCTTGCGCAAGGTCCTCGCCCAGCGTTTCGGTGAACCAGGCTCCGCCTGAGGGGTCGGCAACGCGGCCAAGCCCGCTCTCTTCCATCGCCATGATTT
Source organism: uncultured Hyphomonas sp. (assembly GCA_964528975.1). Taxonomy (GTDB): domain Bacteria; phylum Pseudomonadota; class Alphaproteobacteria; order Caulobacterales; family Hyphomonadaceae; genus Henriciella. The sequence goes on along the minus strand of CAZGVG010000135.1, from coordinate 4,675 downwards.
GCGTGTTCCGTGCGACGCGGCGGCCCAGTTCTTCGGGCATGCCCAGCGCCTCATTAAACGGCCTCACTGTGACGATATCTGCTCCGCCAACAGCCCCGGCGAAACAAGCTGCTGTTCCGCGAAGCATATTCACCCATGGATCATAGCGTGTCAGCATCCGGGCAGAGCTAACAGCCTGTAACCGCATTGGTGCGATCTCTAATCCCAAGACCTCTTGCACGCGTGTCCAAAGCCGGCGCGCTGCGCGAAGCTTGGCAATGCCAATCCCATAATTCCCATCGAGTGAGATCGTGAAGAGAAGTTGTGACACGGTCTCGTTTCGAGGCAGACCCGCAGTTTCCAGGCGGCGAGTGGTGTCTACGGCGCTGGCGATAAGAGCGCCAAGTTCCTGAGCTTCGGTCCCGCCTGCCTCATGAATGGGTCGCCCGTCCGCACGAAGCGTTGTTGATCGTGGAAACCGTGAGGCAAAGCTCTCAGCCAAAGCAGCCGTCTTGGCAAAGACAGCCTCTAGCCCGCCGCCCAGTTTTCCAGTTCTTGCAAGTGTCCCGAGCGGGTCCACATTGAAAGCCAGCATTGATGTTTTAGAATCATCCTGCTCTTCTGCCCACAGCGCCAGCAGGGCGGCCGCGCTCGCGCCAGTTCCAGCGCCTTGATGATCGAGCGCTATCGTCGCCAAATCTGCTCGAACACCAGATAGAAGCGTACGAACATCTTCCAGATCATGCACTTGCACGCCTTTCTGCCCATTACACTCTACGGCGATTTCAACAGAGCTGACCCCGCGTTCAAGGTCTCTCAAAATCTCGCGATTCGTTGTGGCAGGATCAGGGTGTGTAAAGCGCTGCCTGATATCCCAGGGAAGATAGGCATCCGGCTCTGCGGTCGCTCCCCTTAGATAAGGCACTGCTCCGGGCGCACCGCGAACATCCGCAGAAGCAGGAAAGTCTGTCTCACGATAGAGTGGTTTGATGCTTAAGCCATCGCGGGTGCTGCGTGTGATCCGTTCAATCCCGCCGCCTTTGAGCGCCCTGGAAACAGCCTCGAGCCAATCCGTTTCGGATGCTTCATAAAAACCTGAAGAAAGAGAGAGCATGTCGTCAGCCATTAAAGTGTCCTGGATATTTTACACGGTGTTTGCCTGAGATGACTTACCCTGCCAGATGAAGCAAGTGCAACTTCCGCGATTATCCACTCCGCAATCTTCGAGCAGCACTTGGCGCATGGTTAGGGCTTGCCCGGCGACCTTCCGGCGCTAGCTATGCAAATAGTGATAAGAATTACACCTGTTGACCTCCAGGAGATCTAAATGGCTTTGCCACCAATCCTTCAAAACACACCCTTGCCGATTATTGGCAGCCCATTGTTTATTATCTCAAATCCTGACCTAGTGATCGCGCAGTGTAAGGCTGGCGTAATCGGGTCTTTCCCAGCCCTGAATGCGCGTCCAGGACCAGTCCTGCACGAATGGTTGGACAAGATTACCACCGAACTTGCTGAGTATAATGAAAAGAACCCAGACAAGCCTGCTGCGCCATTCGCGGTGAACCAGATTGTTCACAAGACCAATAACCGCCTCGATCATGATGTCGAAGCATGTGTCGAATTCAAGGTCCCGATCATCATCACTTCACTTGGCGCACGCCAGGAAGTGAATGATGCGATCCATTCGTATGGCGGCATTGTTCTGCATGATATTATCAACTCGATCTTTGCCCGAAAAGCGCTCGATAAAGGCGCTGACGGCCTGATCGCCGTTGCTTCTGGCGCGGGCGGCCATGCTGGTACAATATCACCCTTTGCGCTTATTCAGGACATTCGTGAATTCTTTGACGGGCCGCTCGCTTTGTCTGGCTCGATTGCCAATGGCGGCGCGGTTGCAGCAGCTCAAGCTATGGGTGCTGACTTTGGCTATATCGGATCAGCGTTCATAAGCTGTCATGAGGCGAATGCAGTCGACGGCTACAAGGATATGATCGTTGAGAGCGACGCCAAAGACATCGTCTATTCCAACCTGTTTACCGGGGTGCATGGCAACTATCTTGCGCCGTCTATCGCGCAAGCGGGCCTCGATCCAAATAATCTTCCGGAAAGCGACCCTAGCGCCATGAACTTCGGCTCTGGCGGCAATCAGGAAGCAAAAGCCTGGAAAGACATTTGGGGCTGCGGGCAGGGGATTGGCGCGGTTAAAACCCGGATGAGCACAGCCGAGTATGTCGCGCAGCTATCCGCTGAGTATGAAGCGGCGATTGCGGCGCTTCAAAACCGACGCGCCTTTGCGGGCGCTCCGGCTTAAAACTCGACCTCTATCCCGTCTTTAAGGGCAGAGAGCATTCAAGTTTTCTGTAGTTTTTCGACGGGTATTGAACCTGATCTAGGCTCCCTTCTCATCAAGAGGGAGCCTTCTTCATGTTGTTTGAAACAGAACGTGCTGCGAGCTTGGCCCTCGACGCCAACTGGCAATGGCCGCATTTTTCCATCGACGAATTGAAATGCAAATGTGCTGGCCGGTTTTGTCAGGGGTCATATTGGCACGACTCTGATTTCCTGACCGCGCTTGAAGCGGTTCGCGCCGAAATTAAGCGGCCTCTGATCATCACATCTGGCCACAGATGTGATCAGTGGAATGCACTCGTTGGCGGTGTCCCTCTATCACGGCACAGACAAATTGCGGTCGATATAAGCCTGCTTGGGCATGATCGAAAATTGCTCCTAGAAGCGGCGAAACGTGCCGGGTTTACCGGGCTCGGACTCGCCCGGAATTTCATCCATCTCGATCGCCGAAACAAACCTGCAACTTGGTTCTACAAAGGGAGTAAAACGCTATGGCAGACATAATGGGACTTGCTGCAAGCGCAGCCAGTGGCGGTATCTTTGGTCTTATCGGCACAGCTCTTGGACGTGTTGCCGGATACTTTGAGCAACGACAAAGTATGAGCCACGAAAAGAATCGATGGGCGCATGAGGTCAAATTGCTTGAAATGCAAAGGCTTGTCAGCCTTGAGGAAGCGGAGGCTAGGCGCGAGCAGACCGAGATTGAAGGCTCATGGCAGGGGCTGGAGAGCAGTCTCAAAGCCGAAGCCAGTATTGGGCCCAGCTATAAATGGGTAAATGCCGTTCGCGCTTTAACCCGCCCAGTCTTAACGCTACTCTTATGGGGTATATCTAGCGGTATCTGGATTTACGCTGATCTTGAAGGGCGCGCTACAATTACCGAAACAGCTACATTTGCTGCAACAGCAGCGACTCTCTGGTGGTTTGGCGACAGAGGCGCAAAACGAGAATAAGCAGTCTAAGCTGGCGGAGTAATAGGTTGTGAAACCTTGGCTGCAGGGGTTTGCGTTGGGGCGTGACCACTCTAGATATACCTGATGACCCAAAAACCCTCATCTGGCATATCTGACAATTCTGCAGCCTTTGATTGGTCGGGGGCAAGCAAAGACGCCGTTGGTTTATTACCCAGCAGCGAATGGACCCCGCACAGGCCCGACAGGCAATGGGAAAAGCTCGAAGGTGGGCAAGCTTTCAAAGTGCATGCCCCATATGAGCCGGCAGGAGACCAGCAAACGGCCATTCCCGAACTTGTCGAAGGGGTTGAAAATGGCGACCGCGATCAGGTTCTTCTTGGCGCGACGGGCACGGGTAAGACGTTCACGATGGCCAAGATCATCGAGGCGACACAGCGCCCAGCTTTGATCCTCGCCCCAAACAAGACTTTGGCAGCTCAGCTTTATGGTGAGTTCAAATCCTTCTTTCCAGAAAACGCGGTTGAGTATTTCGTCTCGTATTACGACTATTATCAGCCTGAAGCCTATGTGCCTCGCCGGGACCTCTATATCGAGAAAGAGTCTAGTATCAACGAAGCGATCGATCGGATGCGCCACTCCGCGACGCGGTCAATCCTGGAGCGGGATGATGTGATCATAGTTGCTTCTGTGTCTTGTATTTACGGTATCGGATCGGTTGAGACATATACGAGCATGACCACCAAGCTGGAGGTTGGTCAGCGTATCGACCCGCGCGAAGTCGCCGCCAAACTTGTCGCGCTTCAGTATACTCGAAATGATATGGCTTTTGCGCGCGGCACCTTCCGTATGAAAGGCGATGCGCTTGATATCTTCCCGGCGCACTATGAGGACCGGGCGTGGAAACTCTCTTTCTTCGGCGACGAACTTGAGAGTATTGTTGAGTTTGACCCTCTCACAGGGCGGCGCAGTCAAGACCTGCCAGCGATTAAACTCTATGCGAATAGCCACTATGTCACGCCGCGCCCAACTCTGAACCAGGCGATTGAGAGCATCAAGACAGAGCTGAAAACGACGCTCGTTCACTTCCAGAAAGAGGGCAAACTCCTTGAGGCGCAACGCATTGAACAACGCGTACAGTATGACCTGGAAATGCTCGCAGCTACGGGAAGCTGTAACGGGATCGAGAATTACAGCCGCTATCTGACGGGCCGCAAACCCGGCGACCCGCCCCCAACCATGTTTGAGTATCTCCCCGATAACGCCCTCGTCTTCGCTGACGAAAGCCACCAAACTGTACCCCAGATCGGGGCGATGTATAAAGGCGACTTCGCCCGCAAACGAACCCTCGCCGAGTTCGGCTTCCGCTTGCCATCGTGTTTGGATAATCGGCCGCTTAAGTTTGAGGAGTGGGATGCGATGCGGCCGCAGAC
>CAZGVG010000134.1:0-5836 GCA_964528975.1 uncultured Hyphomonas sp. | reverse complement strand
CCAGCCTATGAAGATAAAGTTGGTCGCCGTGCCATCCGCGTCGCTGATTTGGCAGATGAAGCCGCTCTTGATCTGAAGCTGGAACGCCTGATCGCGCACCATGCCCCGCTACGCGCGGGTCTCGGCGTTGATGCCCCGGACGCAGCAGCGCTCAAGACACAGCTATTGGAAATCGCCCCGCAAATCCTGGCTTTTGCAGGTCCAACCTGGAAAGTCCTTGGCGAAAGCGAAAAACTTGGCCGCCGCATCCTGTTTGAAGGCGCGCAAGGCGTCATGCTGGACGTCGATCACGGCACGTACCCATTTGTCACCTCATCCAATGTGGTTTCCGGGCAAGCCGCCGCAGGCACAGGCCTTGGCCCCCGTGCCATCACATACGTTCTGGGTCTTGCCAAAGCTTATACAACCCGCGTCGGTTCAGGCCCGTTCCCAACCGAGTTGAATGATGAGGTTGGACAGGGCCTTGGCGAACGCGGACATGAATTTGGTACGGTCACGGGCCGGGCGCGGCGCTGCGGCTGGTTTGATGCGGTCATGGTGCGCCAGGCTTGCGCGGTCTCTGGCGTTGACGGGATGGCGCTCACCAAGCTCGACGTTCTGGACGGCATGGATGAGCTGAAAATCTGCACCGGGTATGAGATTGACGGCAAGGTCATGGACTATCTGCCTGCCACCTCTGCGGCGCAGGCGAAGGTCAAACCTGTCTATGAAACAATGCCAGGCTGGTCAGATTCTACTCGCGGCGCGCGCAGCTGGAATGACCTGCCTGCTCAGGCGGTAAAATATGTTCGCCGTCTGGAAGAACTGGTCGGTAAGCCTTGCGCGCTGGTCTCAACGTCACCAGAGCGCGAAGACGTCATTTTGATGCGCGACCCGTTTGAACGCGGCTAGACACAGCAAAACAAAGTATAAGAAAGCCCCAGACCTCGGCCTGGGGCTTTCTTACATACGCACGTCGTAAGTTTTAGAAATTCGGCATGATCCCGGTCGCCGCCCAAGGCATACCAACCGCTAGAATAACGCTAATGATCAAACCGATCAGTGCGCGGCCTGCATCGGAACCCACATCAAGGACAGCTTCGCCGCGTTCGCGCAAGGAAGTGACGAAAGAAATCGCCATTTCGCGACCTGCCAAAAGACCTAGGAAGACCCAGGTTGTGCTCATTGGCACATCGTTCAGCTCTTTGAAATAGAACAGGACGATCGCGTAAATCAGGTCAACAATCGTTGCCGCGCGGATATCAGTCGTGTGCGTCTTTGATAAAACAATCTTCTGGATTTCGCCGCCGCGCGTCCGGAAAATATACGCCATCATACTGACCATCACCAACGTTCCGAAAATGATCAGTTCAGGTCGGAAAACCATCATCTCAACTGAACCGTCAGAGGCTAGAACTGCCTCGCGCGGCAGGAAGACAAATATGTTGGCAAAGTCCTGCAACAGCCACGTCCACCATAGGAAGCCCGTCGTTGCCCACTGAAACAGGGTCCAGAGCGGATTCAGACGTTCATCATCATCGCGGGTCCGGCCAATCCAGTTTTCCCACACACGTGAAATCAGAATCCAGATCGCAGCGCCCGCTGCGAAAGCTACGACATACCCCGTCAAAGACTTGATCAACATCTTGGTCATGACGCCATCTGTTTCAGCGCCGCCCGACAAAGCAAAGACCGTCAAAACCAGGAAAGTTGTTGAAACCGGGATGCCAAATCGCGTCAGAAACAAGAGCACGATCGGGGGCAAAGCGTGCCACCACTGTATACCGCCTTCAGGATAAGGCAGCTTGTTCAGCTTGCCATCGGCAATGTCGCCCCCGCCAATATACATCTGAAACAAGAGCGCAGCGACCATGATCCCGGCGGCAAAAATCCAGAGCAGCCACCAAGGCCGGTGCGCGTTTGAGGCGAGGAAGGTTCCGAGCGTCTGGATCGAGTCGTTGGCGATGACCGCGTAAGCGGCAAACAAAAATCCGATGATCGCGAAAATCTCTACGCCAGCCAGTGTCATGATCTACCCTCAACAAATGCCCAGCATAAAACTGCCTTGAGACGTCCGCTAGGCGATAAAATCATGCCAATCAATGCTTGCTCTGAAAATTATACAGCCGGGATTTACCCAAAAGCAGAACACTTTTGTTCGTATGCGGACATATCCCAATCTGGCCAGCGCAGCTTGGCTCTTTCCAGGGTAAGCGGGGTCCAAAACGGGTCTCCGGGGCGTGGAATGCCAAGGCATGCCAGCTGCTCAGGGGTCGCATTATTTATAATTAGGTACCACGGCCTCATGAAAGAGTGCGGCCAGGCTGACCAGCCGATCATATCGTTTCCAGCTGCTTTATAGCTCGCTGTCAGCGTATACCGCGAGGCATCGGCCATAGTGAGATTCATTCCACGATGGTAAACATCGATACCATAAGCAAAAACTGACCCGGCTTTGCCAACACCGCGCTCTTCCACCCCCTGTAAGCGTTTTTGTGTATCCAGATCAGTTTCAAGAAACATCGTCCGGTTTGGTCCTGTAATCGGATCGCTCTTAGAGAGCGGCACATAACTGATCGCGCCATGCGCTTCAGTCACATCGGTCATATAAATCATAAAGTTGATTGTCCGACCAAGCGCGTCTTCAGAGGGCACGGTCAAAGTGTGGTTCTTGAAATCACAATGAAACGGCTGCTCGTAATCTGCTGTACCTGTATATTTCGCCCAGCTATGTGATTGGTACAGCCGTACATCATCTGTGCCTAGCGCAGACTTAGCCATCCCGATCAAAGCTGGGTGTAGTCCAAGCAGGTTTAAAGCTGGGGAGCAATTAAACGGCATATCCTCAATGTTATTGAACTGGTCCAAGCTAAATGTGCCGACTTGCCCGCGATGATCATCTTTACGGACCTTTGAAACTTCAGGCTTCAGCGTTCCATACAGCCCTTGCATATCTCTATGGCAGGGAGCGATCTCATCTTCGGTCAGGAAGCCATCAAGCAAAATCGCGCCTTCGCGCCGCCACTCTTCAACCTGTGCGTCTGTATGACGGATCATTTCAACGTCCTCTTACTGCGCGACCCAGCCGCCATCCATGCTCAGAATACCGCCATTCATACTGGCGCCTGCATCTGAGCAAAGGAAGGCCGCAAACGCGCCGATTTGCTCAACCGTGACAAATTCCTTGGTCGGCTGGGCCGCAAGCAAGACATCACGTTTGACCTCTTCTTCTGAAATGCCCCGCGCCTTGGCGGTGTCGGCTACTTGTCCTTCGACCAACGGCGTATAGACATATCCGGGGCAAATCGCGTTGCAGCGCACACCATGCTCAGCACCCTCAAGCGCGACAACCTTGGTCAGCCCGGCAATTCCATGCTTTGCGGCAACATAAGCCGACTTGAACGGCGACGCGACAAGCGCATGCGCAGATGCCGTATTGATAATCCGCCCCCAGCCTTTGTCTTTCATGCCAGTAATCGCCATGCGGGTTGTATGGAACGCCGCTGACAGATTAAGCGAGATGATCAAGTCCCAACGCGCGACTGGAAACTCTTCAATCGGTGCAACATGCTGAACCCCGGCATTATTGACCAGAATATCGGCGCCGCCAAAATCGCGCGCAACATAGCCCATCATACCCTCAATCGCGTCCGGATCTGTAAGGTTTGCGCCAGAAAACCCGATTTTTACCCCGTAAGTTTCGCTCAATTCGGATTTTAATGCAGCCACTTCATCGTCGCTGGCTAAACCGCTCAAAACGATGTCAGCGCCTTGTTCAGCAAGGGCTTTTGCAATGCCGAGCCCGATTCCGCTGGTTGATCCAGTGACCAAAGCCGTTTTTCCATTCAGCATTTTGTGACTTCCTTCTTGAGTGCTTCACAAGCCTTGGTTAGACCAAACACGGGTGGGATAACAGGTGAGATAAAAAATTATGACGGCGACTTTGGATTCTTTCCGTCAGGGCTTTCCTGATTTCCTCTTGATGACAGGCACTGCAGGCCTTCTTCTGCTGGTCGCCAGCACGATTTACGTCCTGCTGACGCCCTGGAAAGAGCTGGCGCTGGTGCGCGGCGGCAATGGCGCGGCTGGCCTTGCATTGGCCGGCGCTGTGGTCGGTCTGGCAATCCCGATCGCCTCCTGCCTCGCGTCCAGTCTGACCCTGCTCGACTTGCTGCTCTGGGGAACCGTTGCCCTGTTGCTACAGCTGCTGACTTACCGGATCATCGACATGATCCTGCGGGATATTCCAACCCGCATTCAAAATGATGAGGCGGGCGCGGCAATTGTCCTTATTGCTGCCAAACTTGCCGTTGCAATGTTACTGGGCGCTGGGCTTTGGGATCCAAACATTGGTCGTATGTGATCACAAAGGACGTAGATTGTGCTGAAATGGATACCTGACTGGATTTTCTACGGCCTGGCTCTGGGCGTGGTTCTCTGGGTCGTGTTCTCCGGCAGCTCAGATGATGCTCCGCCGCCGCCGCCAGAAGCAATTGAGCGCGAAGGCGCAATGCTGCCGCCGCCCTCCGCTTTCGATGAGCGCGTGCTGGTTCAAGTCACAGCCCCGAAAAGTGGCGTCGGAACCGCCTTTGCGATTAATGATCAGGGCCACTGGCTGACCGCCCGACATGTTGTGGATGGCTGCAACGAGGTCTCCCTGCTTGTCGCGCCGGGAAGATATGCCAAAGCCCGTAATGTCACCGTCTCGAGCGATTACGACCTTGCCTTGATTGAAACCGAAAACAGCCCGTCCCCAGTCGTTCTCGACACAGATACAAAACTCAGAATTGGCACACGCGGCTTTCATGTCGGTTATCCGCAAGGTCGCCCGGGTGAGGCCGCGTCCCGTCTCATGGCACGCTCCAACTTGATCTCACGTGGGCGCAGATCCAGTAGCGAGTCGGTTCTGGCATGGGCTGAAACCGGGCGCACAAATGGCTTGATGGGGTCGCTGGGCGGCCTGAGTGGCGGGCCGGTCTTTGATGAAGATGGCCGCGTCAGAGGCGTGATCATAGCGGAAAGCGCCCGCCGCGGGCGCATCTATACAGCGTCGCCTGAAACGGTCGCTTCTTTCATCAAATCCTCCGGAACAGAGCTGATCGCAGAACGTCCGCGCTCGTTTACAACCGATACATATGGCCGGGAAGCGGACTATGCCCGGCGCAATCTGCAAGTCGTCAAAGTCGCTTGCAGCGTCGACAAGTAAACCGCGCGGCCCGTCCCAGAGCTCAAGGCTTCCCCAGCGTCCGCTCTCGACAGAGCGGCGTTTTTCCATACTCTCAGGCCTAAGAAATGGCTCGCAGAAGTCATTCTGCTACGAGGAAACGAGGAACGCCCATGAAACCGCTACGCTTGGCGGCCATCGCTGCCGCATCAGCTTTTATCCTGTCTGCCTGCTCGGGACAGAAAGACGCCGCAACTGAAACACGCGCCTCAGACCCAGTGACATTTGCAAATGTCACAGATGAGCGCCTTCTAAATGCCAGCGCGACACCAGAGGAGTGGCTGAGCCATGGCGGCTCTCACGATGAACAGCGCCACTCCCTTTTAACAGGGATCAGCAAGGACAATGTGGCTGATCTCGGCGTTGCCTGGACCTATGATCTGGCCACCTCGCGCGGCGTCGAATCGACCCCAATCGTGATTGATGGCGTGATGTATGTCACCTCCGCCTGGTCTATCGTTTACGCGCTGGACGCTAAAACGGGTGAGGAACTTTGGGTGCATGACCCGGAGGTGGATCAGGCCGTTGGTGTGAAAGCCTGCTGTGATGTCGTCAACCGCGGCGTCGCGGTCTATGAGGGCAAGATCTTTCTCGGCGTGATTGATGGCCGTGTTCAGGCCCTCGACGCCAAGA
>CAZGVG010000133.1:0-5930 GCA_964528975.1 uncultured Hyphomonas sp. | reverse complement strand
TTTCGATCATATTATCGAAAACGATATGCATTATCGAAAACGATATGCATTATCGCATTGTAATCACCAACCAAAGGTATTTCACTTGCCAATGAAGTGCCTGTGTCATCTAAAAAGTCAGGCCATACATCGCTATGCGGAGTATTCTCTAGACCTAGTCGTTGAATGTCGGCTGCGTAGACAAAACTCCAACGGATACTATTGAATGCAGGCTGTTTTCTTGTTTCAGGACCGCAAGGATAGATTTCGATCGTCGCCTTGAAGTGACCCTGACTTTTTCCGAAAACACTCATCCGTTGCTCCAGTATACACGCAAGAACCTGTATAATCAGGACATGGGCTAATGTCTCCTACTGACCCATAGAGGACCACCACTTATCAACCCTAGCGGACCCCAAAAACATAGATGGTACCGGTGGTCGGGCTCGAACCGACACTCCCTTGCGGGAACGGGATTTTGAATCCCGCGCGTCTACCAATTCCACCACACCGGCATGTGTTAGCAGTTCGTCGCTTAAACAGATAAGCCAACAGAATTTCAAGCCCTGTTTTTCAGAGCCTTCAGGACTAGGCGGAACGCCCAAAGCTGGCTATCGCAAGGTCATGACTGATACACCAATACAACGCACCTTCCTGCAATCGCTTGAAGCCATGGCGGACGAGGCCGAAACTGAGGGCCTATCGCTCCATGCGATCCTTAGCCGCCTGGATGATCGCGCCTTTGGGGCCGCCCTCTTCCTGCTCGCTTTGCCCTGCGCCATCCCCTTTCTTTACGGCGTGCCGCAAGTGGTCGCTGTTCCAATGCTGGCCCTGACGCTCCAGATGCTCGCCGGGCGGGATGAACCTTGGTTGCCGGAAAAGTTTGGACAACGCAAAATTGGTAAAGCGGGCCTGACCCGGATGGCGACATTTGGCCGGAAGTGGTTTGGCTGGCTGGAAAAAGTCGCCCACCCGCGCCTGCAATTTCTAACTGGTAAGGGGGCTGAGCGGATCGTTGCGCTCTTCCTGACGATTATCTGCTCGTCAATTTTATTGCCGCTGCCACTGACAAATTCTATCCCGGGCATTGGCGCGGCGATTGCCGCGTTTGGCCTGATGTCACGCGATGGTCTGTTGGTGATTGTCGGCTTGATCATAGGGGTGGCTTGGGTCGCCCTCTTGGTGACGGCTTTCGTCTTGCTCGGTGACGCGATCTTTAATTCCGGGTCTACACGTGAGTTTTTAAGTCAGATTTTCGGGCTTCTGCCCGGCTAAACAGACGCAGGCTTTATGACAGGACTGTAAACCCCCGTGCGCGGGTGCCGCATGGACAGACGCTAATGGCTGAATAAGTCTAAGCATATGCTCGACAGGTTTGATCCTCTTTTGAAAACATGGCGCTGGCCCGCTTTGGCTTTGCTCGCCTCTTTACTCATGCTGGGGTCTGCACACGGGTTTGAACGCTTTGGCTATATGCTCCCCTGCCCGCTCTGCTTGAGACAGCGCGAAATCTATTGGGCCATCGCCGCAATGACGGTAACGGCGCTGATCTTGTGGCGCATACGCCAGAACCCGCGCTTCATTCTGGCTTTCAACATCATGCTCGGGCTGGTTTTCGTCACCGGGGCGGTGGTCGCGGCCTATCATGCCGGCGTGGAATATAAGTGGTGGCCTGCGCCCAGTGGTTGCACCGCTATAGCTATAGATATGAGCGCAATCGACCTGTCCAACTTGAACGCGCGCCAAGGGGTTCCCTCATGCACCGAAGACCCGTGGAATGGCCTCTATGGCCTGTCTATGGCCGGTTGGAACGCGCTGGTGTCTCTCGGCCTTGCCGTGATCAGCTTCCGGGCCGCAGGGGTCAGCTTGGCGCGCCCAATGGCGCTAAGTCCGGCTGAGTAAGAAATAAGCCACAGCCAAAGATAGAACAGCGCCAAGCGTTGGCCATAACCGAAGCTGGCGATACCAGCGTGGCAAGTTTGGTGACAGGCGATCATAAAAGTAATGCAGCGTGAGTGCGGTTGCCATTGTCGCGAGTATCCAGGTTTGCATCCCATACCGAAAGCTGGCCATGACCAGAGCCCAAGCCAAGAGAGCTCCAAGGACAGATGGGCCTAACTCGGCAAAGCGTGGACGCTCCCGGTTGGCAATTTCTGCGCCCCATCGCACGCCGCCCAGAAAGCTTAGGATCACAGCGCCATAAACCAGTAACCAGAGCGCCGCTGTATTCATCAGAGCAATATCCTCGCGCCAGATCACCATTGCGCCGGCAGAAGACAGGAATGGAATGACCCCTGAAATCATCAATGCCAATGGCACTTGCGGAAGGCTAGATCGGAACATCGCTTAAAATCCTCGTTTCATATTCATGCCATATCAATTTTACTTACCTATTAACGTTAAATGGCTCGTCGTTTGATCGCTCTTCTGATTGCCCTTTATGCAATTGCTTTCGCTTTTGGCGCGATGGCTGCGATCCGTTGGCCCAGCCTGATGATGCTGGCCAGCCTGATGATGGAAGATGACGCCGCAACCGGGATGGCAGGCATAGACTGGCGGCAGATTGGCATCCTTTATGGCGCGCCGTATTTCCTGGCCGCGCTTTGCCTTTACGCCTCTGCGCTCAGCCTTGGAAACAAGAAACGGTCTGGCCTGCTCTGGTATCTGATGGGCTGTGTGGCCGGGTTTCCGTGCGTCTTTCTGGTCGATTTCGAGGCCGGGTGGTGGCGCGATCCAAGCGCAGGTGAAGGCGCTGTCGCGGGCGCGGCGGCTGCTGCGGTCCTGCTGGGCCTCGCCGTTTGGGAGCTTTGCCGAAAGCCTAAACCAAAACCAAGCCTCGCCGATGAACCTGACCTGGTCACCGCCAGTGTAATCGCGGCTCTGGAAAATCAGAAACCAAAGCAGCCGAAACAACGCCGCCGCGGCCCTGTCCCTGCAGCCATTGCACGCCAACGCGAAGCCTTTGCGATAGAGGGCCGCAAGATGCGCGCCCGGCAACGCCGCCTCTAAACTGCCTCATTATCTTAATTCGGTGTTTGCAAACTCGCGTTTAATCCTCCAAGAGTTTACGCGCTCTGGAGGAGTGAAATTATGTTAAGACGTGCTGCCGGACTGGTCATGCTGGGCCTTGGGCTATGGTTGTTTGTTGAAACAATCCGTCCAATATTGCTCATCATGGAACGCGGCAGTGATTTGTCCAGCGCCCTGTTTGAACCGCCAACGACCTTTATCCGCCTTCTGGCAACCGTACCGATGATGATTGGCGGCGCTCTGATTGTCTTCAAGATCAAGAGTGGCGGCGCGATGGCCACAATCGGCTCAATCCTGTTTGCGATCCTTGGCGGGCTCATGGCTGCATCCGGGGCCGACTCTGGTCTTTGGATGGATGAGGTTCTGTTCGGCCTCGGCGCGATTGCGCTTTCTGTGCTGATCCTGACATTACGCCGCGAATAGGACGTTTCGCGCATTGCATTTGGCGCTGGCGGCACTAGGTTGCGGCCAGATTTGAACTACAGCTCGAACAGGCAAAATACCTATGGCAGAGACCTATGACGTCGTCATTATTGGCGGTGGCCCCGGCGGATACAATTGCGCGATCCGCGCCGGACAATTGGGGCTGAAGACAGCCTGCATCGAAATGGCGGACACGCTGGGCGGCACTTGCCTGAACGTTGGCTGTATCCCGTCCAAGGCCCTGCTGCACGCGTCGGAATACTACGCCGCGGCGCAGAATGATTTCGCGGCGATGGGCATCAAGACCGGTAAGCTGGAAGTCGACCTGACCCAGATGATGGCCCAGAAGGCCGATGCGGTAAAAGGCCTGACCGAAGGCGTCGCCTTCCTGCTCAAGAAGAACAAAGTCACCCACATTCAGGGCAAGGGCCGCATCACCGGCCCCGGCGCAGTTGAAGTCACAGCCAAGGACGGCTCAACGCAGACCGTCAATGGCAAGCATATCGTCATCGCGACGGGCTCAGAGCCGAGCACCCTTCCCGGTATAGAGATTGACGAAGAACGCGTGGTGTCCAACACAGGCGCGCTGAGCCTCAAAGCCATTCCGAAAAAGCTGGTCCTGATCGGCGCAGGCGTCATCGGCCTTGAAATGGGGCAAGTCTGGTCGCGTCTTGGCGCAGAGGTCACCGTGATCGAGTATCTGGATCGCATCCTGCCCGGCACCGACAATGAAGTTGCCAAAGAAGCCCAGAAAATCTTCAAGAAACAGGGCCTCACTTTCAAGCTCGGCACCAAAGTGACCAGCGTTGAAAAGCTCAAGACCAAGCTCAAAATCACCGCCGAACCCGCCGCTGGCGGCGACGCGGAAGCGCTCGACGCCGATATTGTCATCGTCGCTGTGGGCCGCCGCCCCTATACAGACGGCCTTGGCCTCGAAACCGTTGGCGGCAAGACCGACAAGCGCGGCGTCATCGAGACCACCGACCATTTCAAAGTCGCCCCCGGCGTCTGGGCGATTGGCGACTGTATTCACGGGCCGATGCTGGCCCACAAGGCTGAGGATGACGGCGCAGCAGTGGCCGAGCTGATCGCCGGGAAAGCCGGACATGTCGACTATAATCTGGTCCCCGGCGTGGTCTATACCAAGCCAGAGATTGCATCCGTCGGACAGACGGAGGAACAGCTGAAAGAAGCCGGCATCAAGTATAAGAAGGGCAAGTTCCCCTTCATGGCCAATTCCCGCGCGCGGACCAATCATGAGACGCCGGGCTTTGTCAAAATCCTTGCCGAAGAGGGCACAGACCGCATCCTCGGCGCGCATATGATTGGCGTGGGTGTTGGCGAAATGATCCACGAGATTTGTGTCGCGATGGAGTTTGGCGCCGCCTCAGAAGACGTCGCCCGCACCTGCCACGCCCACCCCACCCTCTCCGAAGCCGTCCGACAAGCCGCCATGGGCGTCGAGGGTTGGACAATGCAGATGTGATTTTGACAGTTGGGCTGCGCCCAAAATTTTGATCCGGGGGATCAAAATTAGTCAAAATCAGCCCCGGCAGGGGTTGTGATTGCACGTCTCCTTAGGGAGAAATAGCTAATGAAAAAATCTCATAATGACTTTGGCTGAGTCCGTTACATAAGTATTTCTCATAAGTGCTGCCGTACAGCTGGAACTTCATTTACTGCTGCAGGGCTGTTTAACGCTCGCTCAATCTCGCGTTCATACTCTTCTAGGCCATTCAATATTGTATCGATTTCTCCGAGAACGCTGCTCTTAGTGTGTTCATGTCGAATAAATTGAAGGCGGTGCGCTATTGCGCCTCTATTCCCTCCAAAAGTGTTGAGTGCGTGGAAGACTGTTGGCTCCACTAGCTCAGGATCAACCCCGGTTGGGAAGAGAATTCTTCGTTGATCGTCAGCCTTGATACCATTATTGTTATTAATGATGCTGGAGAATTTCCTTTTTGCGCGATCAACAACGATTTGCAGCGACTTGGTTACATCTTCTCGGATTTTAGTTTTGTCTTTCTCATGTAGTTCATCGAGTGAATTGGTAACTAAAAGGGCGATAAGTGCCTTCGTGATTTCGCCATGATCCTTAAACTTATTGGTGGCTCTATCGATTGCTTCCAATGCGATTTGCTCAAGATAGGCTTCGAACGCAGCGTGAACTAGAAGAATGAAAGACTGTAGACATAATCCTTGTAAATTGGTGTTGCACTCCGTCTCAGGGACACGAGACACGATACCTTTCGCAACATCAATGTCGCCGCGTAGTTTCTTTAAACGCTCGCTAGGCATCTTTAATACGAGGAACTTGCAGCTGAATGTCAAAATCTTCATGCAGTTTGCCGTACCATGCGTTAAATCTCAATGATGTAGCTTCTATACTCTTCGTTGTGGTTTCAACTGCATTCACAAAACCGGGATTGTTCTGCGACAGATCGATAAACGAGTTCTTGAATTTGTTCCTGTTAGCTAGGGCGGCGGCTCTCATACTT
>CAZGVG010000132.1:0-6095 GCA_964528975.1 uncultured Hyphomonas sp. | reverse complement strand
CATCGTTGCAATTTAGGCTGACTGCGTTGTCATTTCGCGCAGCACGGGTTTTTGCCGCAATTTCAGGAGGTTTTGTCCTCGATCAAGCTAAACCCTTTGCCGTGCACCAGTCGCAGTAGCGCATAAAGAACAAGGCCAACTGGGCCGAAGATAAAGGAGAAGAGGATGCAGGGCACCGCTTGCCAATGTGGGATCGCAAGACGCTGGCTGTCGCGCCCAATCCAAGCGCCGACAAAGAGATCAAAGACCAGATAATGAGACCAGCCTGTGATCACGCCGTTTGGATGCTGGAAGAGGGCGGTCACGCCCGGCATTGTAAACCCAGCTTCGGGGTCTGACAGTCCAAAGAACAGAGCGGCGATGAGACTAGTGGTATAGATCAGCCCCATGACCAGTGGCCAAAGCATTGAATGAACCAGGGTCTGTGTGATCTTCGCACGCGGCAAGAGGATCAGCATGATCCATGCGGGCAGGACGAGTAGATTGATCGTGGTGAAGGCGGTTTGCCAAGTCACTTTTTATCTCCATCATCCTTCGGGTTCATCCAATCGGTGAAAACTTCCCAATCGACCCAGGTTTTTTTCTTGCGGCGAAGCTTTTGCCAGAAACGCCTGCGTTCCGGAGTTGGCAGGGGTTGCAGGTTTTCCAGAAACGCCGTGGCGACGGCATGCCAGCTATAAGTTTCGGCATAGGCGCGGCAGGTCGCGCGATTAAGGTCCAGACAGGCCAGCGCGCCCGCACGCAAATCCCCGCCGATAGGGGTAATCGTTCCAGCATCTGAGCCAGGGATAACGTCCTTCGGTCCGGTGGCCTCAAAGGCCGCAACGGGCGTGCCCGACGACATGGCTTCCAGAACAACGAGCCCAAACGTGTCGGTCAGGCTGGGAAAGACGAAGACATCAGCGCTGGCATAAAGCGTGGCAAGCTCTTCCTTAAACCGTGCGCCCAGGAAATGAACGTTTGGGTATTTCTTCTTCAAGTCTTTCAACGCCGGACCATCGCCAACCACAACGATGGAGCCAGGAAGCTCTAGCTCCACGAACGTCTCGATGTTTTTTTCAACAGCAACGCGGCCGACATTCAGGAAGATTGGACGGGGGAGGCCTTTAAATGGATCATCCTCCGCGCCTTCGTCGACACGCTTTGCGGGGTTGAACATCTCAGTATCAACGCCGCGGGTCCAGGCCACCAGATTGATAAAGCGCTTGGCTTCCAATTCCTCAACCATGCTGGGGGTCGGAACCATGACGCGGCCTGAATATTTATGGAACCAGCGCACAAAGCTGTAGCCAGCAGAGGTTGGGATCGGGAACCGGGCGGAGACATATTCCGGAAAGCGCGTGTGATAGGCGGTTGAAAATGGATGTTTCATCTTCAGGCACATTTTGCGCCCGGCCATGCCAAGCGTGCCCTCAGTCACGATATGGATCGCGTCTGGCTCGAAGGCTTCAAACCGTTCCTTGATGCGGCGCTCAGCAAACATTGCGAGCTTAATCTCAGGATAAGTGGGCAGCGGCATCGTACGAAAGCCTTCGCCCGGATGGACAATGTCGAACTCATGACCTTCGGCTTCCAGCTCGCTAATCACCCTCTGCATGGTGCGCACAACGCCGTTGACCTGTGGTTCCCAGGCGTCTGTGACGATCATAATGCGCATAAAAGCTCCCTCGTGCCGCCAAATAACGATTTTCAGTGTTTTAAGGAAGCCGAAGCTGGCGTAAAGCTGAATGGTGATTGTATATGCAACTAATAAGTGTGGAGCGCCGAGATGGCAGATACATTAACAATGCAAGTGGGCGACTGGGACAGTCTGGACGAGGTTAAGTTTGCCGATGAAGAAGCTTATCTTGCTGCACTTTTAGAAGCTGAGCCAATGAAAGCTGATTTACGCAGCGCTTCGGTGCGGCGCGGGCGTGAGTTGGTTGAGATTGCCCGCTCTAAAGGCCGCAAAAAGGGCATGATGGAGAGTTTTCTGGAAGAGTTTGGGCTCTCCAACTCCGAAGGGCTGGCTTTGATGTGCCTGGCTGAGGCTTTGCTGCGCGTGCCGGACGCTGAAACGCGCGATGATCTGATCGCTGAGAAAATCCGGTCTGGTGATTGGGGCGCGCATAAGGGGCAGAGCGATTCGTGGCTGGTAAATGCCTCAACTTTTGGGTTGATGCTGACGGGCAAAGTGATTGGGCCGCCGAAAGCCGCCATGTCTGGGCCGGGCAAGTTTGTGCAAGGCTTGGTGCGCGAAAGCGGCGAGCCGATCATTCGCGCCTCAATGATGCAAGCGATGCGGATCATGGGTGAGCAATTTGTGCTGGGTCGTACTGTCAAAGAAGCCCTGAAACGCGGTAAGCGGATGGTGAAAGTCGGAGAGGCGGCGCATTTCAGCTTTGATATGCTAGGCGAGGGCGCGCGCACCAAAGCCGATGCGCAGCGTTACTACGAAGCTTATGAACGCGCCATCGGCATGGTCGCTGAAGCGGAAGACGCAAGCACCCCGCCGGAGGCGAAGTCCGGCATTTCGGTCAAGCTCTCGGCCTTGCACCCGCGCTATGAGGCAGTGAATGAGACCCGTGTGATGGATGAGCTTTATCCGCGTGTTCTGACCCTGTGTGAGCAAGCGGCGAAGGCGAATATCAATCTCTGTCTGGACGCTGAGGAGGCAGATCGCCTCGTTATTTCGCTAAAGTTACTCGAAAAGCTGATGCGCGAACCGGGCCTTAAAGGCTGGAACGGTTTAGGTTTGGCGGTTCAGGCTTACCAGAAGCGCGCTTTGGATGTGATAGAGCGGCTGGCGGCACTGGCAGGTGAGACGGGCACGCGCTTGATGGTCCGACTGGTCAAAGGGGCGTATTGGGACAGTGAGATCAAACATGCTCAGGTTGAAGGCTATCCGAACTTTCCGGTCTTCACGACCAAGCATGGAACAGACTTTAACTACATCGCGTGCGCAAGGGCGATGCTGCGCGCCAGCCCCCGCATCTATCCGCAATTTGCGACACATAATGCGCACTCGGTTTCTGCGGTGGATCTGATCGCCGCCGATGAAGGGGTTGAAGCATATGAGTTTCAGCGCCTGCATGGCATGGGCGAGGCGCTGTATGACGCCGCTGAGGCTGGCGGGCGGGTTCGCATTTATGCCCCGGTCGGCGCGCATCAGGATTTGCTGCCTTATCTGGTGCGGCGTCTGTTAGAGAACGGTGCCAATACCAGTTTTGTCCACTCCTTCCTTGATCCGGACATTCCGGTTGAGCAGGTCGTGGAAGATCCAATTGCCAAAGTTGAGATCGGGCCGCGCCGTCATGCGCGGATTCCGACGCCGCCGCGCCTTTATGGTGCAACGCGCCGGAACTCTGTCGGACTTGATCTGTCCCAAAAGGCAGAACGCGATGGTATTGCAAATGCGATGAAAGCGATGCGCGATAGCCCGTCAATTGCTGCCGGACCGATCTTGTCTGGGGATGCGAGTGTTGGCGGTGGCGAGCTGATCCGGGTGCCGTTTGAGACGAGCACAGTTCTCGGAGCGGCGCGCGAAGCCAGCGCTGATGAGATTGAGCAAGCGCTCCACACCGCAAGTGCTTTTCAGCCGGAATGGGACAAGTCAGGCGGGGCGAAACGCGCGCAAATCATTCGGGCGATGGGAGATGCTCTGGAAGATGGCGCAGATCGCCTGATTGCACTGATGGCGCGTGAGGCCGGAAAGACACTAGCAGACGGCGTTGCAGAGGTCCGCGAAGCGGTGGATTTCTGCCGGTATTATGCTGGCCAGGCTGAGGAAGAGTTTGAGGCGGCGGTGCGCTTGCCGGGCCCTGCCGGAGAGACCAATCATCTTAGCCTGCATGGCCGAGGCGTGTTTGCCTGCATCAGCCCGTGGAACTTTCCCCTGGCGATCTTTACGGGGCAGATCGCAGCGGCTTTGGCGGCGGGCAATACGGTTGTTGCAAAACCGGCTGAACAGACCCCGCTCGTGGCCTTTGAGGCAGTAAACTTGTTCCTCGGCGCAGGCTTGCCCGGCGAGGCTTTGCACCTGTTGCCAGGGCGCGGCGAGACAGTTGGTGCAACGCTCTGTAAAGACCGCCGTGTGTCTGGCGTCTGCTTTACAGGCGGCACCGATACAGCGCGGATCATCAACCGGACCTTAGCTGAGCGAGACGGGCCGATCATTCCGCTGATCGCTGAGACGGGCGGGCTGAACGCCATGTTTGTCGACACGACAGCGCTGCGCGAGCAGGTGATTGACGACATGATCGTCTCTGCCTTTGGCTCAGCAGGGCAGCGCTGTTCGGCGCTGAGGCTCGCTTTCCTGCCAGAAGATACAGCCGATATGCTGATCGACGGCCTAAAAGGCGCAATGGATGAGCTCAAGCTCAGCGATCCCGGCCTGCCTGACACGGATATTGGCCCAGTGATCGATGCAGAGGCGCATGCGCAATTGTCAGCCTATATGATGCAAATGAAGGCTGAAGCGAGCGTTTTGAAACAATTGGAGACACCTGCAGGCGGGCATTTCTTTGGCCCGGCTCTGGTTGAGCTGTCTTCGCTGGATCAGATCAATCATGAGATGTTTGGTCCGGTGCTGCACATCCTGCGCTATGATCCGGATGATATAGAGGCGGTAGCGACCGCGCTGCACGCCAAGGGGTATGGCCTGACGCTGGGCATTCATTCGCGGCTTGAAAGGTTTGCCAGCAAAGTTAAAGCGGCTTGCCCGGTTGGGAACACATATGTGAACCGGACAATGATTGGCGCTGTGGTTGGAGTGCAGCCGTTTGGCGGTGAGGGCCTGTCAGGGACTGGGCCGAAAGCGGGTGGGCCGCATTATTTGCATCGCTTTGCCAGTGAGCGGACAGTGACGGTGAACATCACTGCACAGGGCGGTGACCCTGAATTGCTTAGTCTTTAGGGCAGGCTTTAAAGGCGAAGACCTTTTCACGGCTGCCATCGTTTAGGGCGATGGTGGCCGTTAGCGTCTCAGCCTCCCGCACATAGGTAATGCGCTGGGGATAGTCGTTAGCGCTATTTTCAAAGACCGCACTGGTTTCTGTTTTTGAGGTTCCGCCAAACCGCACCGAGTCTTGTTTGGAGGGGGTGACTTCGAGGTAAAATAGGGGCGAAGACTGCGCGACCGTCGTTTCATAGGTGAGGGTCTGGCCATCGCTCTGGACCATCGCGACCCCTGCGGTGAGGCCTGTATCAGCGGTGGCCCAGACCTCTTTGAATTGCGCGTCAGCCGTTTGCCAGCAGCCATCCATCCAGGGGAACCCAGCGCTTGGGCCACTCGGGGGAGGGCTAGTTGGTGCGCTGGCGCAAGAGGCGAGGAGGACGAACGGAATGAGATAGCGGATCATGGTTTTACCAGAGTGCAGCCGAGGCCGGGTTCGAAGCGGGCGGTATTTTTGATCAGGCCGCCAAGGACGCTGGCCGTAACGGAGGCTTTGGTTATCGTTGCATCGTCTTTGGTCATTATGATTTCTCGATCGACACTGAAGCTGATGGCGCTAATGTCGGCTGTGAAGTCACCTCGGCAGCTTTCCATCTCGCGATTGGCAACAAACCGGCAGGAGCAGACCATTTTAGCCCCATAAGCGGTGGCGACGCGCGCAAAGGCCACTTGTTCCTTGAAATAGAAGTGCCAGAAGGCAGCAAAGCCTACAGCACCGGAGGCGAGTATGATGAGAAGAACTTTGACGACTTTCATGAGCTGCCTCTAAGGTTGTGTCGAAGATGTTATTAAGGGTTTTCGCAATGGGCAAGATGATAGCGCTTTGTTTCGCGGCAGCGCTTTGGTGCGCGGGTGGTGCGGCCAGCGCCCAAGACCTGTTTCCGTTGCAGCCGCATCCAGCTGAAACGGCTTGGCCGACTATGGAGTGGCAGGTGGGAACCCTGCCGCCTGAGATTGAAGAGACGGTTGGCAATCTGATCGTCAAAGCCATGCTGGGTGAGCGGGATGATGTGATGGGGCAAACGCGGGCGGTTGTGGTGATCCATCGCGGCAAGCTGGTGGCTGAAGCCTATAAGGATGAGTTTAACGCAAGTACCAAGCAAGTCAGCTGGTCGATGGCGAAGTCTATCACGCAGGCTCTGGTCGGGCGTGCGGTGCATCT
>CAZGVG010000131.1:0-6267 GCA_964528975.1 uncultured Hyphomonas sp. | reverse complement strand
TTGCTTGAGCGTCATGGCCTGAAAGTTGACGATATTGATCTTTGGGAGCTGAACGAGGCTTTCGCGTCGCAGTGTCTCTATTCACGTGACCGCCTCGGCATTGATCCAGAGAAGTATAACGTCAATGGCGGCTCTATCTCTATCGGGCACCCGTTCGGCATGACCGGCGCACGCTGCACAGGCTCTATCCTGCTTGAAGGCCGTCGCCGCAAGGCTAAGTACGGCGTTGTTACAATGTGTATTGGCGGTGGTATGGGCGCTGCGGGTCTGTTTGAGTTCCTCTAGGAGCCCTCTCTATATCCCACAAATTAAAAGCCCCGGATCATATGATCCGGGGCTTATTTTTAGGTCCTTATAGTCTTACCTAATCCAGTTCGACATCGCCCGCTTTGCCGACAGCGGCGAGCGCGTAAGCAAATTCAAGCGCGGTCTCCTTAAGGCCCTCAAACCGGCCAGATGCGCCGCCATGTCCGGCTTCCATATTAATCCGCAAGAAGTAAGGCCCGCCATTTGGGGCCTCATGGCGCAGCAGTGCCGCCCACTTGCTTGGTTCCCAATAGGTCACACGCGGATCACTGAGGCCGCCAGTGATCAGCATGGAGGGATAGTTTTGGTTGCTGACCTGATCATACGGGCTGTAGGCGATCATTGTGTCATAGTCTTCTGCGCTAGTGATCGGGTTACCCCATTCCGGCCATTCTGGTGGGGTCAGCGGCAGCGTATCGTCTGACATCGTATTGATCACGTCTACGAATGGGACAGCTGCGATAATGCCAGCGAACATTTCCGGGTCCTGATTTGCGACGGCGCCCATGAGTAGGCCACCAGCCGATCCACCCATGCCGACAACGTTTCCGCGTGTGGAATAGCCTTCTTGGATCAGGAAGTTCCCGGCATCGACATAATCGTTGAACGTGTTGACCTTCTTCTTCAGCTTACCATCAAGATACCACTGGTAGCCTTTGGCCATCGAGCCGCGCGGATGCACGGTCGCATAGACCATACCTCTGCTGGCAAGCGCCAGCGGGGTGGTCCGGAAGCTGGCTGAGATCGTCACGCCATAAGAGCCATAGCCGTATAGCAGCATCGGCGCGGTGCCATCAATCTTGGTATCCTTATGGTACAAGATGGTCACTGGAACCGTTTCGCCATCACGGGCAGGGGCCATGATGCGCTTAACGCGGTAATCGTCTGCATTATGACCGGATGGAACTTCCTGCTCTTTGCGCAGGATGCGGTCCTTTGTCACCAGATCATAGTCATAGACCTGAGACGGCGTGGAGGGGGATGAATAGCTGATGCGGATTTGTGTCGTATCAAACTCATACCCGGTTGAAAGGCCAAGATTGTAGGCCTCTTCTTCAAAGGCAATCGTGTGCTCTTTGCCAGAGGCACGTTCGCGAACGATAATACGCGGCAGACCCTCATGGCGTTCCAGTCGAAGGAGGTGGTCTTTCAAGGCATCCACGCCCAGGATCAGAGTGCCGGGTTGATGCGGCACTAACTCGGCCCAATTCTCACGCTGCGGGGCATCAATGGAGGCTGTCATGACTTTGAAATCGACGGCGCCGTCAGCATTTGTTGTGATAACAAAACTGTCGCCCCAATGATCAACACTGTATTCTAGATCGGTCTCTCGCGGGGCGATGACTTTCAGAGCAGGCGTATCGGCGTGAGCCTCGAAATAACGAACTTCGGAGGTTGTGTGACTGCCTGAGGCAATGAAGATATAGTCGCCGGACTGCGAGGTTCCGATATTGGTGAAGAAGCCAGGGTCCTGCTCGCGGTAAATCTCAGTCGAGCCATCGCTGCCAAGCTTATACATATGAACAGCCGCAGGCCGCCCTTCAGCATTGCGCTCAACCCAGAATATACGGTCTGAGTTGCCACCCCATACGAAAGACCCATAGGTTTTTTCGATCACGTCTGGAAGTGTTTCGCCGGTTTCTAGGTTCTTGAAACGGATTGTATAGAATTCACTGCCTTGCTCATCGACAGCATAGGCGACGATCTTGTGGTTGGGGCTGTGTTCGACATCGTTAAAGCTGAAATAGGCTTTACCGTCTCCCATCTCATCGCCGTCCAGCATGATTTCATCTTCGGCGTCTGTATTGTAAATTTCAGCCGCAGGTTTGCGCGCGATAATAGGGTATTCGCCGCCTGTCCTGAATTTCGTCAGATAGGCGTAGGGTCCATCAATAGAGGGCAGCGAGCTGTCATCCTCCTTAATGCGTCCGCGCATTTCTTCGAAGAGTTCGGTCTTGAGCGTCTCTAGCGGCTCTTCGAGGGTAGCCTTTGTATAGGCGTTCTCAGCCTCAAGATACTCGCGGATGTCGGCGCGTAGGACACTTGGGTCTTGCATAACTTGCTGCCAGTTATCGTCCTTCATCCAATTGTAGGGATCGATGCGCGTGCGGCCGACTTGTTCAATTGTCTTTGGCTCTCGTTTGGCAACGGGGGGCGTTAATTTCACTATGTCTACTTTCTTGTCAGCAATCGGGGGAGGCGCGTCGGCGATGACAGGCGGTAGAGCCTCATCAGCGACATTATTTGTTGCGCAACCGGTTATCAAAGCCAGACTTGCGACGCTGGAGAAAAGGATGGGAAAGCGCATTGAAAAGCTCCGCTATTTATCGAATAGCGGCAAATTAACTATACGGCCCGATGTGTCCAGTAAGTTTTAGTCTTTACTTGGGACAAAGTTCAAAACGACCCCATTTATGCACCAGCGCAGGCCTGTTGGTGGCGGGCCATCTTTGAAGACATGTCCCATGTGCATTCCACATGTTGCGCAGTGGCATTCGGTGCGCGGATAAACAAGCTTGAAGTCCGTTTTGGTCTCAACAACCGCGTCATCAATCGGTTGCCAATAACTTGGCCAGCCGGTCCCGCTATCAAACTTGTGTTCAGATGACCAAAGCGGGGTATCGCAACCGACGCAATGATAAGTACCGCTGCGTTTTTCGCTCTCGAAATTTCCGGGTGAGAAAGCCCGTTCCGTTCCGTCTTTGATGCCAACGCGGAACTGCTCTTCGGTCAGCAATGCGCGCCACTCCGCATTTGTGCGTTTGATTTTGGTGATCGTCATATCTGAACTCCGTATCTGGATTTGCATATAGGGCGGTGAGCCTATCCCGCCCAATATAAAGCCCGCCAAACCAAGTCGGTCTGACGGGCTTCCTGTGACTTAAGGTCTTGGCCTATCCATAAAGGACGCTGATTGTTTCAGCGATGCAGGCTGGCTTATCCATACCTTCAATTTCGATCGTGCACTCAGAGATCATCTGCTTGCCGCCGGCTTTTTCATTCACTTCTTTTACGGTCTGGTGCATGCGCAGCTTCGACCCGCTCGGGACAAAGTTTGTAAAGCGGACTTTATTTGCACCGTAATTGATACCGCGGCTAACCCCTTCAACGCGCAGGATTTGCGGGCCAAACATTGGGATGAGTGAAAGTGTTAGATATCCATGCGCGATGGTTGACCCAAACATCGCAGTTGCTTTTTCAATGTCGACATGAATCCATTGATGGTCACCTGTTGCCTCGGCAAACATGTTGATGCGGTCCTGATCAACCTCGAACCAGTCTGATGGCGCGAGGGTCTGGCCAATAAGGCTCTCAAGATCGGCATATTGAATGGTTTTTGGATCGGCCATTTCTAGAATTCTCCCGGTTTGTTTTTCTGCTATGATTAGTGACGGTTAGCTGGGCAGTCTGCAAGTGTTTCGTCAAACAATCCTGCTATCGGATTTGCCCCAATAGCGATCTCTTACAAGGCGCTTGTAAAGCTTGCCTGTCGGATGGCGAGGTAAAGCAGGGTCGAAGTCGACGCTTTTAGGGCATTTGATCTTGGCGAGACGCGCGCGGCAATACTCGAGCAATTCGTCTTTCAACGCGTCTGTTTCCTCAACACCGTCCATGACTTGAACAACAGCTTTGACCTGCTCTCCAAACTCCTCGTCCGGTACGCCAATAACAGCGACATCAGCAACAGCTGGATGCGTGATCAAGATATTTTCAGCTTCTTGAGGATAGATGTTCACGCCCCCGGAAATGATCATGAAGGCCTTGCGGTCGGTTAGGTAAAGAAAGCCGTCTGCATCGACCTTTCCGACATCGCCAAGGCTTGACCAATCGGCATGTTTTGGGTTGAGGGCACCTTGGGTTTTATCTGGGGCATTGTGATAGTTTGGTGTGGGCGTCCCGCCGAAATAGATCTGGCCTTCTTCGCCAACCGGAACTTCATCGCCGCTTTCATCGCAGATATGTAATTCACCCCAAATCGGAAACCCGACACTGCCTTTGTGCGCGAGCCATTGGTCTGAGTTTGCCCAGGTCATGCCGTTACCTTCTGAGCCAGCATAGTATTCCTCGATCACAGGTCCCCACCACTCAATCATTTGTTCTTTGACTGGTACTGGGCAGGGCGCTGCCGCATGCACCGCAGCGACTAGACTTGAGACATCATATTTGGCTCTAACGACTTCTGGCAATTTCAGCATCTTTACGAACATGGTCGGGACAAGCTGTGTATGCGTGACTTTGTATTTCTCGACCAGAGAAAGGTAGGTTTCGGCGTCAAACTTCTCCATAATGACGAGCGTGTTACCGAACTTGGTCATCGCCATACACCAGCGCAGCGGCGCCGCGTGATAGAGCGGAGCGGGTGAGAGGTAGATGCCGTCTGGACTGGTCTTAAACAGGCCCTGCGCAATTGTGATGAGTGCATTACTGGCATCAATCGCCGGATCCTCTGGAAGCGGTGGCCGGATGCCTTTCGGGCGGCCTGTTGTGCCTGAAGAATAGAGCATGTCTGTGCCCGCACGCTCATCTGAGATTGGGGTTTCAGACTTATCCGAGCGCACGTTTTCAAGCCGGTCGTATCCCTCGATTGGGCCATCAATCGACCAATAGGCATCGCAATCGGTAAGGTCTTTGACGGTCTCAGCGACGCTGCGTAATCCTTCAGAGGCGATTAAAAGGCGAGCCCCACTATCTTTGATAATATACTCTACTTCTGGGGCCGTCAGCCTGGAGGAGATTGCGACATAGTAAAGGCCGGCGCGCTGTGCCGCCCAACAGATTTCGAAAAAGCGTGCAGAGTTTTCTGCAAATAAGGCAATTGTATCGCCGGGTTGGAGGGTAAGTTCGCGAAATGTGTGAGCGATCTGGTTGGACCGATCGTCTAATTGTTTGAAGGTTACGGTCTCGCCGTTTCCAGCCATGATATAGGCCGCTTTGTTCGGATCAGATGCTGCGTGCAGGCTTGGGTGCATGGCAATTTCCTCCAGCGTGGCTTCTTATGTGCCATCGACTTGGGATTTAGATTAGCTAGAGATCGCCGCGTGTCTATTGCTGACTTAGGGTGAAGCGTCAGGCGCCGTAGTCAGCTGCACTCTTGGCTGTTCTGTGAAACCTTAAACGGGCCGCATAATCAAGCGGGTCTTTCGGTTTGACCAAAGCATCTGCGGGGGTATCGCTCCAATCCACAAGCCGGGTCAGGAAAAATCTTAGGGCTGCACCACGGCAGAAGAGAGGCAGGACGCCCTTTTCAGCCTCTGAAAGCGCGCGGATGCTTTCATAGCCAGCAATCAGGTTTGCGCTCTTGGAGAAGTTGAAGGCCCCGTCCGGCTCAAAGGCCCAAGCATTGATGCAGATAGCAAGATCATAAGCTAGAGCGCCCGTGCAGGCGAAATAGAAATCAATCGCGCCCGTAAAGTCGTCGCCTAGAAAGAAAGCATTATCAGGGAAAAGATCAGCGTGAATTGTGCCGTGAGGCAGGTCGGCGCTTAACCCGGTCAAAGTCTCGATAGATTCAAGGTCAGCATCAATGAGGTCCGTAAGGCCAGGTTGCAGCGCTTGGGCATACTTCTCGCGTCCACGCCAAAGCTCTGCCCAACTCGCCGGGCCAAGACTGTTTGCCCGTTTCATATCATAGTCAGCTGCGGCGGCATGCATTTTCGCCAAGCCTCGCCCGAGCGCCTTGCATTGCCGTGCATTTGGAATGCGCGGTGAGAGACCTTGAAGGAAGGTCACAATGATTGCAGGCCGCCCAGCCAGTTTGCGCAAAGCTTCGCCATCTTTGGCGGCGACAGGAAGGGGGCAAGAGAACCCGTTGGCAGATAGATGTTGTTTGAGGTTGATAAAGTAGGGAAGATCAGCCGGATCAGTGCGTTTCTCAAACAGCGTCAGAATAAACCGCCCTGTCGTTGTCTCAAGGTAGAAGTTTGAGTTCTCAACGCCTTCCGCGATGCCTTTGAACGCCGT
>CAZGVG010000130.1:0-6305 GCA_964528975.1 uncultured Hyphomonas sp. | reverse complement strand
TTCCTTTCGGTGATCCTTGGCGGGTTTGGCGCAGGGGACGGCGATGGGGCCAGCGCCGCGGCGGGCGCAGATGATCGGCCCTTTAAGCGCGGTAGCGCCGAAGACGCCGCCTTTATCATGAAAAATGCCTCTAAGGTCATTATCGTACCAGGCTACGGGATGGCGGTGGCACAAGCCCAGCATGCCTTGAAAGAGATGGTCGACAAGCTGAAAGCCGAAGGCGTCGAAGTGAAGTATGCTATCCACCCGGTCGCTGGACGCATGCCGGGACATATGAATGTCCTTTTGGCCGAAGCGCAGGTGCCTTACGATGAAGTGTTCGAGTTGGAAGACATTAATTCAGACTTCCGCAACTCAGAGGTCGCTTTCGTGATCGGCGCGAATGATGTCACTAACCCGTCCGCCAAGACAGATAGTTCCAGCCCAATCTACGGCATGCCTGTTCTGAACGTAGAGGACGCAGGCACAGTGCTCTTCATCAAGCGCAGCATGGGCTCTGGCTATGCTGGCATCCAGAATGAACTGTTCTTTAAGGACAATACGATGATGCTGCTCTCGGATGCCAAGAAGATGGTCGAAGAGATTGTCAAAGCGCTCTGATCAAGGGGCTGGCCTCAAACCTGACTCAGGCTAAGATAGTCCTCAACCACCCACCATCCTGACAAAGGGGCTTTCACGATGGCCGAGATTTTTGCCGAAGTATTTTCCGTCAGCGGCCTGTTTACGCTGTTCATGCTGCTCTTGCTACAAGCCGTGTTAGGCTTTGATAACCTGCTTTATATCTCAATTGAATCGAAACGCGTTGGGCCAGAGAAAGCCTCTATGGTTCGCCGCTGGGGGATCGGCCTTGCCGTCCTCTTGAGGATCATCTTGCTAATCATCATCGTCGCTTTGTTTGGCGCACTGGCAAAACCACTCTTTGGAGTGCATCTGAAGGGATTCTTCGAGGGCGAGTTTACACTCCAGGCCATGGTTACCTTATTTGGCGGGGCCTTCATTATTTATACAGCGATCAAGGAAATCACTCACCTCCTTGCAGTTGATCATATCGAACATACCGAGGGCTCGAAGACGAAATCCGTGACACAGGCGATCACAATGATCGTCATCATGAACCTTGTGTTCTCATTTGACTCCATACTCTCAGCCATGGCGATTGCGAATGTCGAGGTGGCAAGCGTCGTCAATGCGGCTGGTGATACGCTGAAAGACATCACTGCAGGCCTGATCCAAAGCGGTACGTTCGAGGGCACAGTTCAGGAGTGTAAGACCTATCTGATCAATAATCCGGTCGCAGGCGCGGTTGGCTGTGAACCGGGTAAGGATTACCAGGTTTGGATCATGACAATTGCGATCCTTGCCTCGGGCATCGTGATGATCCTGCTGGCTGACTATGTTGCTGAGTTCCTGAAAAAGAACCGTATGTATGAGGTGCTCGGCCTCTTCATTCTGTTCCTAGTTGGCGTCCTTTTGGTCACTGAAGGCGCGCACTTAGCCCACCTGAAACTGTTCGGCTTCCCAATCGAGGCTATGAGCAAAGCAAGCTTCTATCTGGTCGTCGGCACGCTCGTGATTACCGACATCATCTCAACCAATTACCAGAAACGCCTCTGGGCTCAGCGAGAAGCCGAGCTGCGAAGCTCTGGCAACAAGGTCGATGATGCAATCAAGGCAGTCGACGCTCACATTGAAAAGCATGGGAATATCGGATGATGGGATTTGGGCACTGGAGACAGTGCCCATCGCAGGCTACTTGAAAACGCCGCGTTTCTTGGACGTAATCTTGACCGCCATTTTATTGCCCTTACGGCCCATTTGCCCCTCAAAGGCGACGGCGCCATCACGGCCTCCAGACAAGACCTCAATCGGTTGATCCCCCGGAAGCCCAAGCAAGAGTGTTGAGCCAGCCTTTAGCGCCGAAAGGTGGCTTAATGGGACGGACAGACGAGCGACCCGCGCGGTAACGATTGCCTGCACGGGCGATGACGTTGCTAAAACATCAGCCGGCTTCTGACTGTGCGTCTCTATGGTTTGCGGGCTTTGGATCACAGCAAGTTCTGAGCGCAGGCCCGGTGCCTCAATCGCATACTCGATGACATTCACAGCATCGGCCGGGATCAGGCTCGCAACGTAAGGCACGTCCGTTTCAATCGCTTGCAAGTGCATATTCTGGGATACAGCTGCCCCAAAAGCAGACAAGAGTTGTTCCAATAAAGCGCAATCAATCGCACTAAGCGTCCAGCCGTCGCCAATCCGCCCGGTTGAGCCACGTGCACCGCAGGCATGCGCAATGATCGCATCCACGAGTTGCGGCGGCATACAGATCAAAACTCGAATGTCGGTCTCATCAGGCCCGATACAAGCGATTGCGCAGGACTTACCTTGCATTAGCCCGGTCAGATCAGAGCGCGACACCTCGGCAAGCTCCTGCAGGCTAATAGCGGTTTTGAGACCCGCCCCTTTGCTGAGAGCGATTGAGAGCCGCGAAGCAAGAATAGTTGCCTGTTCTCGGCGAGCAGCATCTTCAGGATCGACCTGATATGTGTCGAATTGCACAGATGCTCTAGGCTGAATTGTCTCTGGTTCAGGCTGAGTTTGTGGAAGGTTCTTGGGGCGAAGAAGCGCTTCAATCTCAGCAGCACTTAGAACACCGCGTGAAGTTGGCAAAGGTCTATCCTCGTCTGGCTCAACCGCCAGCGGACCGGCATCCATGAGCCAGTCAGACTTCTCAGAATTAGATGGTCGTTCACGCATTCTGCACCTGAAGACACTGCCTTGTTCACTGAAACATGGGTTATCAATGCGTTAACACGGTTAATGAAGTGTTAGTATTTTGGAGTCCGCTGACAGAATCAGCAGTTTAATTTTTAGTCGTCTCGGACGACGCGCTCATTCCGCTCATGACGCTCTTGAGCTTCCAAACTTAGCGTTGCCGTGGGACGGGCTTCAAGACGACGTATGCCAATTGGCTCACCTGTATCATCACAGTACCCATATGTGCCTTCATCGATACGGCGGATGGCCGCTTCAATCTTGGAAATCAGTTTGCGCTGACGATCGCGCGTGCGCAGTTCAAGGGCCTTATCACTTTCAGCTGAAGCACGATCCACCAGATCAGGGTGGTTGGAAGACTCAGCGCGCAAATTACCAATCGTCACCTTAGCGCCGTTCAGAATTTCATCTTTCCAGGCTTCAAGCTTTTGACGAAAATAAGCTTTCTGCTGTGGATTCATAAACTCTTCCGCTGAAGAAGGTTTATAACCATTCAGTTCAAGGTCAGACATGGAATCAAAATCCTTTACCGAGTTTGCGCGCCGTATACTGCGGCCTGATTAGATACGCAATCGTAATAATCAGACGCAATAATTAGACCACATTCGCGCTGAACCTACCCTGAATTGCGGCCGCGACGTGTCGGACGTAAGGCTTTTACAGCTCCAACGATAACGAACACTTGATCAAGCACCACTGTCTGTGCGCTAAAGGAGCATGGCACCTGCGGTTGCCGTGAGACAGGATTTGTACCCTCCATGACTTCGCGCTGGCGACAACAAGAAGTGAAGCGCCCATCGACGTGGCGGCAATCGCTATTGTTCAACAGTTTGATCTTGTTACTCCCCATTTTAGCCGCCCAGATCATTATAAGAGCCTACACGTCTGATATTGCGACCGACCCAATGAGCCTCGAGGCGCGTCAGGAAACACGCCAGGAAATCGAAGCTGAGTTTCGTGACCTGTCTGGCCCAGTTGGCAGCGAACGCGCTTTTTGGGCAGAGCGCATCAGTCAAATGCTGACAGAACGTGATTTCTCGGCGGCGCGCGGATACCTTTTGGCCGCCCCTATGATGCTGAACAAGCAAGACGCAGCCGCCGTCCTAGCCGCGGCCGATGCGGAAGATACGGGTAATAGAGATCAACGCCTGGCACGCGCAGCGCTATTTTTCCTGCCCGATGATGTCAGGGCCAACTATCAACGTTCAATAGCGCCGCCGGACGTGCCTACACCATCAAATAGTGACGCAGAGACTGAAGCCGCAGCCCTCCCCTCTGATGAAGCTCTAGAAGAGGATGCGGCGATCGCTGCAGAAAAGGTACAACCACTTCCTGAAGCTGCGCCACTGATGAATGAGCCTTTTGCCGGAAAGCGGTCTTTCTTTTTGCTTGGAGACCCGGCCGATCTGACGCGGCGTAGCCAGAGATGGATTGCTGGCGAGCAAGTTGATAGTATGCAATTGCGGCTACGCGCCCTCGGCTTGATGACACAAAATGAGGCAACACCTGAGGCACAGGATTTCTTCGTGGCCGCTTCGGTTCTGCGTGCTGCGCATAGATCAGGCCGTTTGAATGAAAGATTTGAGCGCTATCTGGAAACCCGGATCGAACAGGCGCTCCCTGAAGAAGCCCTCAGAGTGAAGCTGGTCGAGGCTTTTGAACCAGTTGTGACAACAGAGCGTAGAGCGAGCGCCGTTCTGGCCGCCTATCAAGGCTCTTTGCAGGCCGATGCCCGCGCCCGTCTCGCCCGTGACATGGAAATCATTGCAAGGCTGGTTGAACTGTCCAGCTCAACCGGTGCCATGACGCTGGTGGAACAGGTCACAACGCCTGAGGATATGCGCCGGGCTTTGCTTGTCGCGGAAGCTGGTGGTCACCGCGCAGTTGCCCTGGCACGCGAGCAAGGATCAGAGGTTCTCAAGCATGCTCAGTTAGGAGCGAAATGGACACGCGCCTTAATCTTACAGGTCATGGCACTCATGGCCCTGGGTATGGCGCTTGTCTGGACAACCATGTCTGCACTCACACAAGCCGAGACTGTCAGAACCAGAAGTTAGAGGTCAGGTTTAAGCAACCCCTACTAAACCAAACGCGCCTTTAATACCGTCGATCAAAAGCTGGACGGAAAGCGCAGCCAGGATCACACCGAAGATCCTTGTGATCGCCCCGGCAATACTCTCCCCCATCGCCTTCACCAGCGGCCCAGCAGCCAGGAAGATGATCAGACAGATCACCATATTGGCGCCAATCGCGCTGAGCACCGCACTCTTACCAACCCAACTTGCATGCTCAGACATGTATAGCATCGCAGTTGCGATCGAGCCTGGACCCGCCAGCATTGGAATTCCCAAAGGGAAAACAGAGACGTCTTCCAATGCGCCACTTTCCTCTTCATCCGCAAGAACACTCTCCGCCCGGTTTTCCCGGCGCTCTGTCCGTTTCTCAAAGACCATATCGAGTGCAATAATGAACAGCAGAATGCCGCCTGCAGCCCGAAATGCATCAATCGTGATATGCAACTTATCGAGCAGCCAGGCGCCAAAGAAGGCAAACCCGAAAATAATGATCGTGCCGACAAGCACAGATCGCACCGCCATCGAGCGGCGATACGTCGCCGGACCACGAACTGTCAAAGAGGCAAACACGGGCGCGACGCCAAGCGCGTCAATCAAGACAAAAAATGTAACGAAGGACGCAACGAAAACCGATATAAATTCGCCGGACATACCTACGGCTCCTGAAGGGTGACTATAAAAAAGCGCCCTTAGCCCTGATCTTTCAAAGCGTCGAGGATGATGGCCACATCTGGATGCATGTCGGGCTTGCCAGAACGCATAGCAACAACGCTAGGGGCGATTTCACCTGACGACAAAGCCAGTATCTTCCGGTGCCCGCGCAAGCGCTGCAAAAGGCCTTGCAGCCCCTTTGGGCCATCGGCGCAGACAATAATGTCTTCGCCGATTTCAACATTTATCGTTTCAGCGGCTATACCGTCTTCTATGGCAGCAATGCCTTCTTCAAGTGACAACACAATTTGCGTGTCCGGAAATTCGACGATGCGTGATGTATCAGCCATCTGCCTCATCCTCCGATTTCATCAATTTACGGCACAAGGAAAGCGCTTGATAGATTTGTCCTGCGGCGCAAGCTGAGGATATTTCGATCAGTTTGGCGCGCTCTTCGGGAAAGCTCACCTGCCCCATCGCTGCGGCAATCGCTGTTACCGATTGATCATAAAGCACGCCCTCTGTTTCACCCGTCAGATACATTTGCATGACGGCAAAATAGAGGTGTTGCGCCGGGGTCCGCGTTGCCTCGGGATGCAAAACATCCTTCTGGCGCAGAACACGGGCCTGATTCTGTAAAAGCATTGTCCCGCGCCGATCGCCATTGCGAAGCACGGCGCCGTTTACAACGACAGCCTCTTTCGGCTTCAAAGACAGTTTCAGCGGCATGGATTTCTCCTAACGATTCAACCCCCAATAGCATTCCAATGGTTAACGCCGCCTTTCAAATTTGTAAGACTTGTCGCG
>CAZGVG010000129.1:0-6422 GCA_964528975.1 uncultured Hyphomonas sp. | reverse complement strand
GAGTTCCTGACCAATGCGCAGGGCGAAGATGTGGTGGCGGGTATCCGCACGCCAGCCCCGATCAGCCGGGTCCGCGCCGATGAGCTGAAATCTGATGAGCTGCCACTCGAAGAGGTTATGCCTGCGGTCTATAAACAGCTCACCGAAGTCGCTGATACGCTGGAAGCGCACTACCGGGACATGCAGGACATTGAGTTCACGGTGGAGGATAACGTCCTCTACATGCTGCAAACTCGTAACGGGAAACGAACCGCTGCGGCCTCGCTCAAGATCGCGGTTGATATGGCCAAAGAGGGCCTGATTACTGAAAAAGAAGCGATCCTGCGTCTGGAACCCGCGCAGCTTGATCAACTGCTCCATCCGACCATTTCACCTGACGCTGCGCGCGATGTCATCGTCAAAGGCCTGCCGGCCAGCCCCGGCGCGGCGGTTGGGCAGGTCGTGTTTAACAGTGATGAAGCGGCGCATCTTGCTGAAGCGGGCCGTGCGGTCATCCTCGTTCGGGTTGAAACCAGCCCGGAAGATATTCATGGCATGCATGCGGCGCGCGCGGTTGTAACAGCGCGAGGCGGTATGACCTCTCACGCGGCGGTTGTTGCCCGCGGGATGGGGCGGCCTTGCGTTTGCGGCGCAGGCAGCTTGCAGATTGATCATGAAGCGGGCGTCTTCCGGGTCGGCAGTCGAGAGATCAAAAAGGGTGATATCATTACTGTCGACGGCGCCGAGGGCGAGGTCCTGTTCGGCGAAGTTGAGATGCAACAACCTGATCTGTCTGGTGATTTCGGCGTACTGATGAGCTGGGCCGATAAGGTTCGCAAGCTGAACGTGCGCACCAATGCTGAAACGCCTGCTGATGTTGCGGTTGCCAAAGAGTTTGGCGCTGAGGGCATTGGCCTTTGCCGCACGGAGCACATGTTCTTTGACGCCGATCGTATCCCGGTTGTGCGCAGCATGATTCTGGCAGGCACCAAAGAGGGGCGCGAAGACGCGCTGGCCAAGCTCTTGCCAATGCAGCGCTCTGATTTTGTCGAGATTTTCCGGATTATGGGCGAGCTGCCAAGTCCGATTCGTTTGCTCGACCCGCCGCTGCATGAGTTCATGCCGCACACCGAAGCAGAGATGCAGGAGGTTGCTACCTCTTCTGGAATGGATTTGAAAGCGCTGAAAGCCCAAGCTGACGCCTTGCATGAAAGCAATCCGATGCTGGGCCACCGGGGCTGCCGCCTTGGGATTACCTATCCGGAAATCTACGAAATGCAGGCCCGCGCGATCTTTGAAGCGGCCGTCACCGTCGCCAAAGAGACCGGAACGCGGCCCATACCAGAGGTCATGATCCCGCTGGTTGGGACACGGAAAGAGTTGGACATCCTGAAGCTCGTCGTCGATGGCGCAGCGAAAGCGGTGTTTGAAGAAACCGGAACGACGCTAGATTATCTGGTCGGAACCATGATCGAACTGCCCCGCGCCGCGCTACAGGCGGGCGAGATCGCGCAGACAGCTGAATTCTTCTCATTTGGAACCAATGATCTGACCCAAACGACGCTCGGTATCTCGCGCGATGATGCGGGCCGGTTCCTCGGCGCTTATGAAGATCAAGGCATTTATGAAAAGGACCCGTTCGTAACGATTGATCAGGCCGGTGTCGGTGAATTGGTGCGTATGGCAGCAACACGGGGCCGCGCAACCCGAGATGGCATTAAGCTCGGAATTTGCGGGGAGCATGGCGGCGATCCCGCATCAGTCATCTTCTGTCATTCGCTTGGCCTGGATTATGTGTCCTGCTCGCCTTACCGCGTACCGATTGCCCGTTTGGCAGCGGCGCATGCAGTATTGAAAGAAGCGTGAGAATCGCAATTTCGCGCTCTAACTAAGAGGTCAGGCGAGAATCCTGCGTCAAACGAGTGTTGTTTCTTGGCAACAGTCCATTTCTAGGTCGTTTGATGAACGAACCTTAAGACTGTTTTGAAACTGCAATAAAACCTGCGATTTGCAGCGATACTTAACAGCCAAAGCCCTCAGTGTTCATACTTTCAGGTCATCTTACTGAATATAAATGTGCAATTATAACGCTTTTGTAGAATTGCTTTTCTAGTGTCTGACCAAATATGCAGGCTCTAAGACTTGTAATCATTATGACCCAAAAGAGGTCGCAACGAGAAAAAGGGTTCGAAACTTGCAAGGCATAAGCTGAAAAAGCAATAGCCTGAACAAGTGTGGTGGGAATAGAATAACCATGACTGACTTTAACAACCGCCCTATGCCGGGTGCTTCACTGACTGCGCGTCTCTCGCGCTGGTGGAAGACGCAATCGGCTCAACGTCGCCAGCAGCTGTTTAGCCGCTGCGCGCTGGGCGCTGTATGTTTTGGTGTCCTGGCGATTGGCATGCCGGTTCTCGCGGACATTAACTCAGAGCGTCAAGATGCCGAAACGTTCCGGGAGCGGAGTGAGCAGCTGGCGGAGATCGCACAGGATGATGGCGAGATCGTTCAGGCAGTTGAGCAAGCGCCCGCGCTTCTACATCATGAGTGGCTCAAAGCCGTTGAATACTCGCTAGAGCGCGATCCTGCGGCCGCGTTGAGCCGTTATACCGCCTATGAGCGCGACAATGCCGCGATCAGTAGCTTGATCACGTTCGAAGTTCCTAAGCGCACCCACGCCGAAGACATGATGCGCCAGACACAATGTCTCGCCACCGCGATTTACTATGAGGCGCGCAGCGAAAAGACATCCGGTCAGCTCGCAGTCGCAGAAGTGATTGTGAACCGCGCCAATGATCATCGTTATCCAAACACCATCTGCGATGTCGTCTTTCAGGGCTCAACGCGGACAACCGGGTGTCAGTTCACATTCACTTGTGACGGCGCGATGGACAAGAAGCCTCGCGGCAAACGCTGGGACAAGGCGCAAAGCATTGCCTCACACGTTGTCATGGGCCTGAATGAAGACAAAACCGCTGGTGCAACGCATTACCACGCGACTTATGTTGACCCGGTCTGGAATTCTGGTCTGGTGAAAACCGAAAAAATCGGTACGCACATTTTTTATCGCTTCCCACGTGGCAGCGAATGGTCGGTTGCCTCAGCGCGTCAGAACAAGCGTTTGGCGCAGCGCCGCTCTGGCATGAAGGCCATCACGCCTGCCAAGGCTGTCATCGCTGAAACGGCTAAAGTTTTGAAACCTGCGCCCGCTGTTGAAGCAGAGATGCCAGTGATCACGCTCGCTGCTGCCGACCTGAACGCACAGTCGCTTGCAGCCACCAAGGCTAATGCGGCAAAAGCAGAACCAGCGGCTCAGCCTGTTGTTACGCGCCGGATTGTTCGCCGCGTTGTAAACGGTGTAGTCGTGGAGGAGCGCGAAGTTCCAGGCACCTCGCTGGATGCAATGGGCGGCTAAGGCTTTTGCTATTCGCCGCGTGGCGGCAAGCCTCCCAAAACCTGTTTCTTCAAACGTCCCGGTAGGAAGCGCGCGGCAAACCTTGCCTGTTTCGCGCGTTTGCCCGCCATATAGTGGACCTCCTTGCCATGAGCGGCCTCCCATGCCGCTTCGGCCGCAATAGAGACCGGATAGACTTCCATATCATCCTCTTTGAGCTGGTCGCTCATTTTTACATTCGCGCCCTCTGTGAGACCCATGTCGAGGATTGGTGTGTCGATAAACCAGGGCATCAGCGTCGTGCAGCGAATGCCAAGCCCAGATAGTTCCACATCCAGCGCTTCAGTCAGGCCCCGCACAGCGAATTTAGAGGCTGAGTAGACCGCGAGCCGAGGTGAGCCGACAATGCCCGCCGTTGAAGCGGTGTTGATGATGCGGGCCTCAGATGTCTGTTTCAGAAGAGGCAAGGCGGCATAGACGCCATTGATGACACCTTTGACATTAATGTCGATGACAAGGTCAGATTCGTCCTGGGGAATATCTTCGAGCCAGCCATGGCGACCTATTCCGGCATTGTTGAACAGCACGCTCATCTGGCCGCCCGTCGCTTCGCCAAATCCGGCCACCGCGCTTGCCCAGTCATCGCGCTTGGTCACGTCGAGACGTGCGAGGTGGCAATTATCAGCGCCAAGTTCTGCCTCAACGGCTTTCAGCCCAGTCTCATCAATATCGTAAAGTCCGCAAAACCAGCCTTTGGCCTGGAAGAATCTTGCCGTTTCCGCGCCAATGCCAGAGGCTGCACCGGTAATGAAAATGCTTTTGCGGCCATTGGCTGCGCCCATAATGTCCTCCTGATCGTCTCTTGTCAGAGGCAGGTCAGAGTATATCGAGGCCCACGTCAAGATTTAACGCAGAATGAGTGAGCGCGCCGGATGAGATATAATCAACCCCGGCTTCAGCTTTGCCTGCCACAGTTTCCAGCGTAATCCCGCCGCTGGCTTCGGCGAGGCATTGCCCGCCAATCATCGCGACGGCCTCACGCAGGAGGGCTGGCTCCATATTATCAAGTAGTACTGCATGGGGCTTGTGGGGCAGGGCTTCAGCCAGCTGATCCAGCGTATCCACCTCAATCTCAATCATCCGCAAATGCCCGGCATAGGCGTGGGCACGCTGCAGCGCTTCAGGGATCGAACCGCAGGCGGCAATATGATTGTCTTTGATCAGGATTGCATCATCCAGGCCATAGCGATGGGACGTGCCGCCGCCGCAGCGCACAGCGCGTTTCTCAACCGCGCGGTGACCAGGCGTTGTCTTGCGGGTGCAGACAATCTTGGCTTTGGTATGTGCGATCGCATCCGCAAATTGCGCTGTCAGTGTTGCTATACCTGAGAGGCGCCCAAGAAAATTCAGCATTGTGCGCTCAGCGATCAGGATTGAGCGGGCCGCTCCGGACATGACCGCAATTATATCGCCGGGCTGCATCCGGTCCCCATCCTGCAGGTGTTGGCCAAGGGTTACCCCATCATCCACCAGTTTCAGCGCATAGGCAGCGGCGTCCATGCCAGCCAGTGTTCCGGCTTTGCGGGCGCGAATATGAGCGGTCAGCTGGGTGCCGGGCTTGATCGTTGCGTCTGTCGTCAAGTCGCCAGCGCGGCCAAGGTCTTCGGCAAGCGCAAGGCGAACAATTGGGTCCAGAATAATGCCAGAGAGCGGCGGCGGGGCGATAAAGGTCATGCAATAGGGTCCAGCTGAAGCGTCGAAATGCGGCTAAAGGTTCGGGTTGGGGTATCACTTGTTTCGGGATGATCGGACCGGAAATGCCCGCCGCGGCTTTCGGTTCGCTCCAGTGCTGCGCTCGCAATCAAGCGCGCCGCCACCAGAGCGCGGGCGGGACCGTGCGTTTCTTCCAGCGCTTCAATGTTCTGCAAAACGGCTGACAAACCTGTTGCATCGCGGACCACGCCGCATCTCTGCGCCATATCCTCACGCAGAGCCTGCAGCGCTTCATCAGGCAGATCATCTGGAACAGACCCCGCGCTTGTCCCGGCTGGCGCAAGTGTGTCTTCGCGCAAACGATCTGCAATCCGCGCCGCCATTACCACAGCTTCCAGCAATGAGTTGGACGCAAGGCGGTTCGCCCCATGCGCGCCTGTGCTGGCGCATTCTCCGCAGACACTTAGCCCGTTCAGGCTGGAGCGCCCCCAGATATCGGATAGGATGCCGCCCATATGGTAGTGCATGGCTGGAGCCACTGGGATCGGCGCTTCACGCGGATCAATGCCCGCCGCCATACAGGCCGCAAACACAGTCGGGAAATGGTCCTTGATCTCTGCGCCCATTGCATCTCGCGTATCCAAAAACGTGGGGCGCCCTTCTGAGATTTCAGTATGGATGGCTCGGGCCACTTCATCACGCGGGGCCAGCTCGGCCTTTGCGTGATAGCGGCGCATAAAGGAAGCTCCATCTGCGCCGATCAGGACAGCGCCTTCGCC
This sequence comes from uncultured Hyphomonas sp., assembly GCA_964528975.1. GTDB lineage: Bacteria > Pseudomonadota > Alphaproteobacteria > Caulobacterales > Hyphomonadaceae > Henriciella. The sequence continues at coordinate 557 of CAZGVG010000129.1, read as the reverse complement.
GCGCAAAGCTTCGGTCGCCAGAGGAGAGGGGTCAAGCCCCACATCCATAGCTGTCGGGTGGAACTGAACAAATTCAGGGTCTGCGATGACCGCGCCGCCGGCATAGGCCATGGCCAGCGCATCTCCGCGCGCTTGTGGAGGATTGGTGGTGACCCGGAACAAACCGCCTGATCCACCTGTGCAGAGCACTGTTTCAGGGCTGGTAAAGGTTGAGATCCGTCCGCGCCGATCTTTCAGAATCGCGCCGCCAATCTGGCCATTCTGGTCCTGTAATAGGCCAACCGCCTTGGCATGCTCGATCAGTTGAATGTGGCTGGCTGCGCGTACGGCGGCCGTTAGCGCGCCCATAATCGCTTTACCAGCTAAATCTCCGGCGACACGGGCCACCCGTGCATGAGAGTGCGCCGCTTCCAGGCTGAGCGCCAGATTGCCTTGCGGCGTGCGGTCAAACGGTACGCCGAGCTCTATAAGATCGCGAACCCGTGCCGGGCCTTCTTCAGCGATCAGGCGTGCAATGGCTGGATCAACCAGGCCTGCGCCCGCCGCAACCGTATCGG
>CAZGVG010000128.1:0-6471 GCA_964528975.1 uncultured Hyphomonas sp. | reverse complement strand
ATGAGTGAGTGAATGCCATCGGCCCCAATCAGAACATCAGCTTCAATCTGCTCGCTATTCTGCAAATGAACACTGACCGTCTCTGGCGATTGCTCATAGCCGCTGACACTTGCATCAAGCTTCAGCGCGCCTGGCGCACGCTCGAGCAGAGCTTGCTTCAACACCTCGATATAGTCAGCTCTATGAATGTGATAATAGCTGGCGCCCCATTGCTGACGCGTGCGCTCATTCAGCGGCACGCGAAAGATCGGCAGGCCACTCGTGCCCATCCGGGCTTCGAGCGCCTCAGGCCGAAAGGCTTGCCTTGTGATCTGCTGCTCCAGGCCGAGCGCCTTAAAGACCTTCATCGCATTGGGCGGCAACTGGATGCCAGCGCCAACCTCGCCAAGCTCCGAGCTTTGTTCAAGTACAGTCACGTTGAGCCCGTGATGCAGCAAGCAGAGCGCTGCCGTCAGGCCGCCAATCCCGCCGCCGCAGATCAGAACTTTCATGCGAAGCCTCCCGAATTAGCGCCTTGCTTTGAAAACTATATAGCCCCGACAAGCTTTTGGCTCGCCGGGGCTATTTGTATCAGTGCTCAGACGAGCTAGCTGCGCGCTTCAAACCGCTCACGCAGGATAGGCTTCAGGATTTTACCATTGGCATTACGCGGCAGTGGCTCATCCTGAAACTGGATTTCAACCGGAACCTTGAAGGCGGCAATCTGGCTGGCGACATGCGCGCGCAGCTCGTCCTCGTTGGCATTCATGCCCGGCTTCAGCTGAACTACGGCGCCAACTTCCTGACCGAGAATCTTGTGCTCGATGCCAACAACGGACGCATCCATAACGGCTGGATGGTCATAGAGTGCGCTCTCAACCTCAATGCAGTAGATGTTTTCGCCGCCGCGGATCAACATGTCTTTGGCGCGGTCGACCAGATAGAGGAAGCCCTCTTCATCAATCCGGGCAAGGTCACCTGTCACAACCCAACCATCAATGAAGGTTTCCGCTGTGGCCTCCGGGCGGTTCCAGTAGAGCTTGCAATTCATTGCGCCTTTGCACCACAACTCACCCACTTCACCTTGAGCAAGCGGCTCTCCGCTCAACTTACCTGGTTCGCAAATCTTGATCTCAACAGCGCCAGGTGCAGCACCCGCACTGTCAGGGCGGTTCACATAGTCCTCGCCGATGTTCAGCGTTGCGGTGGCGCAAGTTTCGGTCATGCCCCAGCCATTTCCGGGCGCAGCTTCCGGGAAACGCTTCTTGATCGTCGCGACCAGTTCTGGCGCAGACGGCGCGCCGCCATAAGAGACCGCCTTGATGCTGGACAGATCATACTTATCCCGGTCCGGATGTTCCAGCAGCTGCCAGGCAATTGCCGGCACACCGCCAACGCCTGTGATCTTCTCCGCTTCGATGATGGGCAGCGCCTTTCCAGCGTCCCATTTGTAAGTCGATACGATCTTGTCCCCGCGCAGCATGGTCGGGATCAGAACCGCAAACGCCCCGGTGGCATGAAAGAACGGGATCGCCAGAAGCGTTGCGCCCTGCTCGTTCGGATCAGGCTCAGGCGGTGTTTCCCCTCGCCGCAACAACATCCGCATCTGACAGGTCAGAGAGTTCAACATGTTGGAAATGATCGCCCGGTGCGTTGCCAGCGCGCCTTTCGGCCTGCCTGTCGTTCCAGACGTATACATGATCGTCGCATCATCTTCCGGGCCAAGCTCAACCGGCGGCAAGCCAATCTGGGCGAGGCCTGCCCAATGAGTAGCTGGCCCGATAAGGGCTTCCATCGAAGTGACACGCGGATCAGCGTGCTCATCTGCATCGCGGGCAATAATCATTGCCTCAAGCTCAGGCAAATTGCCAAGGTGCGGACGGATACGCTCGTAAATCTGGCCATCAATAACCGCGATCTTCGCACCGCTATCCTTCAACCCATATTCCAACTCGTCGCCCGTCCACCAGGAATTCATCGGAGTTGCAATCGCGCCAATACTCAGCGCGGCAAAGAATGGGACAGGCCATTGGGGATAGTTGCGCATGATGATGGCAATCCGATCCCCCTTCTGGATGCCATACTTGTCGATCAAGATGCCGGCAAAGTGTTCCACGGCCCTTGAGAAGGCCGAATAGGTCACGCGCTCATCTTCGTAGACGATAAAATCACGATGGCCGAATTGCTGCTCGCCGAGTTGCAGGATCGCACGGATCGTTGGCGGCGCTTCCGCATAGATCTTCATCGGCACACCGCGCACTTCGCCATCTGCCAGTTTCAAGGGGGTGTCAGACGCCGCTATGGCAGCATTGGCCTGAGCAATCGATATGACGGGCCAATTCTCGGGCAATGCCGCTACAGCCATGGTTTTCCTCCGGTATATATTTTTCTTACATCCGGATATGCGGCAAGGCTTGCCCTAGCGAAAGGGGCGACGCTGCGGCAAGCTTTACAATTGTTAGAACTTTGCTGCGAAAGGCGCACCTTGAATGGTAATTGAGAGCGTCTCAATCGCTTCACCGCGCTTCGTTTTCAAACCGCGATCAGAAACCGGAATGTCAGAGCGAATGGCGCGAGCAGGCTGTGCCACGCGAAGCAAAAGGTTGGACGAGACTAATTTTCCATACTCAGGCAGTTTCTGCGCCTCAGCTTTCGCCTGGAAAGAGAGCTCAGTATTGACCAACAGAAAGTCTCGCGCGCTGCGCCCAAGATCGCGTTCAAACTGCTGCAGCGCCGCACGGCGTGTGTTTGGCGGGATCTGAATGCTGAAATCATAGTCAGCCCCAGCGATCAATTGAACGCTATAGGCTTTACCGGGTTCAACCACGACTCTTGGCGCGCTGAACACTTCGCCATTCTCTTCAAGCGTAATCTCAAGAGCATACATACCATCTTGAGCGGCGGCTGATGGACTAAGGATCAAGACAGCAAGAAATGCCGCTGAACCAGCAAGAAGGATTGATAAAAAGGACCGCATGGGTGTCTCTCATGTATTCTACACGCCCGAGCCCATGCATCACCTATGCCAGTTTCTCCTGCTGCGCGAGTGACGAATTGCAGGGATTTGGCTTATTAGATGTAATTCAACTTTTGGTTTTAATATCACCGACATATCTTTAACCCACTTAAGTCTTGGGGCGTAAATCAGGTTGGGATGACCATGAACTTATGGGCCCTGAATATATGCGCAGGCTTTGCAGGCTTGCTAACACTCACAAGCGCAGCACAAACGTCCGAGGACGCAGACGCTGGCGCTTATATTATCAAACCGATTGTGATTGAGGGCTGGGAAGAACTCGACTTCGGCATAATCGCACCGAGCGATAGCGTCACGGCAAATGTCGTGATCAGCCCGCTCGGCGCGCGGACCTGCGCAGCGGAATTGACGTGTGTCGGATCACGCTTCAGTCCGGCCAAATTCGGAATTACCGGCGAGCCAGACGCTGCCTATACAATTAGCGTGCAGAGCGCGGCTACGATCCGCAATACTGGAAATGACGCCCTGTCGGTTACCGGGCTTGTTACGACCCATACATCCGGGACACTGTTGAATGGGTATGCAGAGTTTATGGTTGGCGGGCTTTTAACTGTCCCGCTAAACCAATCTGTTGGATCCTATACCGGCACCTATACAGTGACGGTCGAGTATCAGTAACTACTTGCCAAACTCACAGAAATGCAGCGTCCGCGCCGTGCCGTCCGGCTCTGTCAGGTCATAGCTTGGCCCTGTCAGGGTCTCATCATCGCAAAGATAGCCGATCTGGTACATGTCGAGAATGTAGGCATTATCTGGGCTAAGGTTTTGGTCGAGCATAAGGTCAGCCGCATCCTGATGCTGACCGAGACGGAACAGTGTCTCGAAGCGCTCGGTACGGGACATATCTTCGCTGGTGTCCAGAAGTGCCTTCAAGCTGGTTTGCTCACCACTTGCCAGCGTGCGGAGTTCGGCAGCATCGCTGACCAGCTCACTTTCAGGGTAAGTTGTCATCAGCTCGTCAAACGAAGCAATCGCCCCTGCGAGATCATTGCCCTCGCCATATTGTAGCTTGCCCATGCGGAACAATGCCGCCCCGCGTTCTTCGTCAGTTGCTTCCTGCATACCAATTAGCTGCTCTAGGCGAAGGATCGCAGCCTGCTCATTTCCAGCAACCAGCAAATCATCAACAGTTTTCATCGTCAGCTCAAACGGGGTCGGAATGACATCAACAACCTCTGGCGTATCGACAATGACAGGCTCTGTCGGTTCTGTAGTGGTCGATGCACAGGCGGTAGCGAGTGCGAGAACCGAAACGGCAAGAAGTGTACGCATGAAAGAATCCTCAATTTGTTTGAGGTCTTACTCGGCAGCCCACATGGCGAGACTAAGGCAGAAATCAGGAAACGTCTGTTCGGTTACACCAGGCTGCGCCAACGCCATAAGACGGAACGCTTCCATAGCGGAAAACGAGCTCTTGCTGACCTGCGCAGACATAACCCGCCTCGCGCAGCGTATAGAGCTGACGCTCTGTTGGTTGCAGGCCAGATTTACGGTAACGCGCTGCAGCTTCATCCAAATCGCCCATGAGGACTTTGTCATTGAACCATTCGCGATGATTTTGCAGCCAAGCGAGACGCCGCTCAGCGTTTTCGACCTCGGTCGCCGCGAAGACCTTATGACGCGACGCTGTGCTGGCGTCGGGCGAATCAGGCTTGGCCAATAGATAAGCATCATAATCCTGCACGGCACCGGGCAAATCAAACTTACCCTGCCAGCGCTTTTCAGCGCGCAAGAATTGGGCAGACGTGCGTTGGTCAGCCGAAAGATCACCTCGCGCTAGCAGCTCGGTCAGCGCAAGATCAACAGAGGCAGGACTAGGATTGGCCTGTGCCCGTGCAAAAATCGTTTCAAACCCTTCTTGCGCCATCTGAACAGGCGGGGGCGGAGTTGTTTCACAAGCCACAAGGGCGAGAAACGTGAGGGGTAGAAGAGATCGTATAAACATATCTGCAAAGTGTGGGATTTGCCCTTTTGGCGCAAGCTAATCCATCAGTACCTAATTGAATTGTCACGAAACTGTCGAACGAGATGCTTAGTTTCGAGCTAGTACTCTATCGTGAAGGAAATAAAGCCATGCCTCTACGCCTTACACTTATTGCCATTATAACCATCGGGCTTAGCGCTTGCGGCGAACCTGACCCTGAGATGATGGCGGAGGCAGACCGCAAAGCGGGTATAACACGCGATGTCACAAGGCCTGATGAAACGCCCATCGCAGAAAAACCTAGAAAGGCAGAGAAAGCGAAGACATCAGCTAAATCTCTAAAAGGGCTGTCCGGTACAATCATCCTGGAAAAAGATGACCCTATGGGTGAACACGCAATTATGAGCGTGAACCTGAAATCAAACAAGATCGCTGTGGAAGTTGATGGATATGGACCACGCAAGGTCGGGACGAATATTGTTTTCCTTCAAACCTGCGGCGATAATGGAGCAAATCTGCAGGTTGCTGTAGCCGATCAAGATGGATTTGTCTCGAAAGCTTCCCCATGTGGCGGATATGGATTTTCGTCAGCCTTTCGCAGTACGGATATCAGTCATGACGGTAAGAGGATCGCTGTGCATGACCCAGACATTGCAACAGGGAAAGACTCAACCGGGTTCTTGACCCTCAGTAATTCTGGCATCCGCATTTACAAAACAGGCGGCGATGAGATCGGGACGATCATTGGCGGCGCAGCTCCAGTATGGACACCAAAGGGCGAGCTTCTCATGGTTGGTACAGGCAGGGACAAAGAGCTTGGCCATGGCATCTACAAAGCCGACAAATCGCTGAAGAATACAAAACGTATTGATGATGGACGCTTGAATAACCAAGTCTCAAGCCTGACCGTTCACCCCGAGGGTACGCGTGTCGCATTTGTCTATAATGGTCAGCTTTGGGAAATGAACTTGAAAACCGGCGAGCCAAAGCGGCTACTCGCGCATAGCCACGAAATCAAATACAGCGCTTACAGTCCGGACGGAAAGAAGTTCGCCTTTATAACGCAAGAACCGATTGATGAAGGTATAGATTTGGGCGGAGGGTATCGCATCAACATTTTTGATCGTAGACAGGTCAAACCATTTTATATCAACTTCGTTCCAGACGGACCCTTAAGCTGGACTGAATAGATTTAGGCGCGAGCAAAACGCTCAATCGCAGCAACATTGCCCCGACCAAGCGCTTCAATTGCGCGGGCGGCGATATGCCGAGCGGTAAGGCCCGCCTCGTCATACATAACCTCAGGCTTGTCCTGATCCTGGAACACATCTGGTAAATGCATCGTACGGACTTTCACGCCTGCGTCCAAAGCGCCGACATCTGAGAGATGGTGGAGGACAAAAGCGCCAAAGCCGCCGCGGGCACCTTCTTCGATAGTGATCAGAACCTCATGGTCTTTTGCCAGTCGTTCAGTGAGATCAGCATCAATGGGTTTCGCAAACCGCGCATCCGCGACTGTACAAGACAGCCC
>CAZGVG010000127.1:0-6486 GCA_964528975.1 uncultured Hyphomonas sp. | reverse complement strand
TAGCGCTTTGCACAACCAAAACCTCAGCTTGTGAAGACCTCTTGCCTCTGGGCCTCCCGCTCGCCATCCCGATCCCGGTCGCGCCACACATGCCTCGAACCTCTGTATTTGTGACACGCCCTACTCAGTCAAGCTGGGCACAATCTGAGGCGCTTCGCGCATGAACCAAGCTGAGCACTCACCCCAAGTCACCAAACTTCCCTTCTATACCGCTCGCCCTCACCGAGGCGCGGGCCGCACCTGCTGGACCAAATAAAAACCCCCGGGCCAAAGGCACGGGGGTTTCAATCACTTCAATTGGAAGTCGAGATCTAAACCAGACCCTCACGCTGTGCGCGCTTACGTGCCAGTTTGCGGGCGCGGCGGACAGCTTCAGCCTTTTGGCGCGCTTTCTTTTCAGATGGCTTTTCGAAATAAGTGCGAGACTTCATTTCACGGAACAGGCCTTCGCGCTGCATCTTTTTCTTAAGCGCGCGTAGGGCTTGTTCGACATTGTTATCGCGGACGGTGATCTGAATAATGGTGAACTCTCCATTGAATGTTATAATGCAGAGCGAGCCTGCGTGTGCGGTTATAGCCTATCGGGCCTTGATCAAAGCGCGCCTATAACATGTGGATAAGCGCTTGCCTATCCCCGGGAGCAGATATGACCACACCGTCAGAAAAAATACGTGATCGCTGGCTGGAGCAGCTTCTGCCTCTGGTTCCAAGCGAGGGTTGGAGCATAGCCGCAATCCGCATGGCGGCGCACGCGGCAGAGCTAAGCGAAGGCGAACAGGTTTTAGCTGCCCCAAATGGGGCTACTGATCTGCTGGATCATTTTTTTGAGTGCGCCACAAAGGCGATGCGAGCAAGTCTTGCCGATGGATCGCATGCCCAGTTGCGCACGCACGAGCGAGTTAGAGAGGGGATGTTGGCTTGGCTCAAAGCGCTTGAGCCTAACCGCGAAGCCGTTCGCAAGGCCGCGGGCCAAAGCTTCCTGCCCAGGAGCGCGGGGGCGGCAGTGCGCCGGGTTTGGGCAATCGCCGATGCCGTTTGGGATGTCGCTGGTGACACCGCCACCGACTATAATCGCCAGACAAAGCGCTCGCTACTGAGCTCAGTCATACCAGCCATCGTCCTCTACTGGCTAGATGGGCCAAGTGAGGAAAGACTCTCAGCCTATATTGATAAACGGCTCTCAATGGCGATGAAGCTGGGGCAAGCTGGTAGCAGAGTGTTGGGCCCGGTCCTCGACGCGTTCGATAGCATAAAGCCAAAGGCTGAACCCTCAGAACTGTGATTACGATTACAATTCTGCCGTAACATGTTGCAAAATCGTCATTTTAGTCGCTAGAAAGCCGATCAGAGGAAACATAGAGGCTTTAGGGACTTTCAATGCCCAGACCGGCAGGCGTTCGCAATCATGACTTTGAAGCCAAGCGTAATGCTTTGCTCGATACGCTAACGCAGTTTGCGTTGCGCGATGATCTGCGCCGTCCTTCTTTGCGCCAGTTCGCGATCGCCGCGAAAGCTTCAGAGCCAACCCTGCGCCATTATTTCAGTGATCGTCAGGGACTGGTGATTGCGATCTTGCAGCACATCAATCAGCGCGCTCTACCCCTATGGGATGTGATCGCGACAGGCGCAGCTGATACTGCGACAGCTGTGGAGGAATACTTTCGCGTCACCGAGGCCGGCCTCACCCATGGCGGGTTTGCAAGGGCCCACGCCTTTGGCCTTATCGAAGGTATGGCGGATGAAACCGTTGGCCGGGCGTATCTGGAGACCTTGCTCGACCCGGCTTTGGACGCTGTCCTGCGAAAGCTTGAGGCGACACCCGGAAAGCCATCCACCAAGGCGGAACGTCAGGCAGCCGCCTTTATGATGCTCTCGCCAATTCTAGTGATGACCCTGCACCAACAGCTCCTTGGCGGCAGTGACGCATCGCCGATTGACACAGATGGCTTCCTGAAACTGATTCAGGGATGGCTGGCCAGCGGCTTAAGCGTTCAAGACTGATCGCAGCTTTTCAAGCGAAGAGCTTGGCGTTGCCCAACTACAGACAAAGCGATGCGACCCACCGGGCCACGGATAGAATTTCACCTCGGCGCCAGAGATTTTTTGCTCCAATATCGGCGGTAAGTGCGCAAAGACTTCATTCCCCCCGGTCGGATAGGCGAGCCGCACATCTGGATAGGCGCAGAGAAAATTAGCCAGCTCATTAGCCCTTGCATTGGCTTGCGCCGCTAAATCTAGCCATAAGCCGTCCCTAAGCAGCGCTTCAGCTTGAGCGGCAAGGAAGCGCATCTTGGGCGGCATATGCCCGGAGCGTTTTGCTCTGGCTCGAAGCTCTGCAAACCGTGCGCGCATATTGCCGAACAAGAGAATAATCTCGCACCCAATTGCGCCGGTCTTCGTCAGGCCAAGGGTCAAGACATCTACCCCGGCTTTCCAACTCATCTGAGCAGGTGAGGCGCCAGTGCTGACTAAAGCATTCGCCAATCTAGCGCCATCCAGATGGACTTTCAGACTTTGTGCTCTCGCCAAATGAGCAAAGTGAGCGACCTCTTCAGCGGTATAGGTCGTGCCGCACTCGGTCAGATTGGTGAGCGACAAAACTTCAAGCGGGGTCTCATGAACAAATCCCGGATCATTTGCGGTAAGGGCCTCCCGAAAAGCCTCTTCGCTAATCTTAGCGCCTGCGCCTTGAAGCAGTCGCAGTTTCGCCCCGCCTGTAAAAAACTCAGGCGCGCCGCGTTCGTCACGCTCGATATGAGCTTCTTCATGGCAAAGAATGGCCCCAACGGAAGAGCACATGACCGAGAGAGCTAAAGCATTTGACGCTGTTCCACTGGCGCAGAGCCAGAAGTCAAAATCCTGAGTTTCGAATAGGTCAGCGAGCTGTTTGCGCAGCCGCGCTGTGATTTCGTCGCCGCCATAGCTCGCGGCGTTGCCTGCATTTGCGGCAGCAATGGCCTTAATAACTGCGGGGTGGGCGGGCGCAGATGTATCCGATGAAAAATCCATGGACTAAAGCATCACATCCGGCGTTTGCCACATCAGGTGCTGGCCGCCATCACTGGCAAACATTTGACCGGTGATGGCGTCAGCCTCGATCAGAAACTGCATCGCTTTGATAATTTCAGCGGGATTAGATCCTTCTTCAGTCAAAGTAGCTTTAGCTTCAGCCGCAAACTCACCGGGCTTTTGGTGAACATTTTCCAAGGTTGGTCCGGGGCCTATGGCATTGACCCGAATGTTCGGCGCGAAGGCCTGCGCCATCGTCCGCGTCGCCGTCCATAAAGCAGACTTAGATAGGGTATAGCTAAAGAAAAGTGGGTTGAGTTTCAGGACCCGCATATCGATCATGTTTATGATCAGGCCCTTCTCACCTTCAGGCAACGCCCGGGCGAAATGCTGGCTGAGGGTTACAGGCGCCCGCAGGTTCGGGCCCATATGAAAGTCCCAGTTCTGGCGCGTATGATCCAGAGCGGTGTCATCCTCAAAGGTTGAGGCGCTATTGATCAGCAAGCTTAGAGGTCCGCCAAGCGCTTCTTGCGCAGCGCGGACCAAGGTTGCGGTCTGCTCTTCATTTGAAAGGTCAGCCTGAACAAGCTCTGCATGTCCGCCAGCGGCGCGAATGGTCTGGGCGGTCTTTTCAGCCCCGGCGCTGGAGCTGCGATAGTGAACAGCAACTGACCAACCCATCGCGCCAAGCGCCTCAGCCATTGCCTGACCAAGCCTTGCACCCGCGCCCGTCACCAGAGCGCGGCGGGGACCGTCTGCAACCCGCTTAGCCAAGGAGGCCTCTTACGCCGCCGAGAATATTCCAACCACTGATCAAGCCATAAATGTAAACCGCGTACAAAAGGATCATGGCCATTGCGGCCAGCCTTGAGATTTTCGACTTGGGGATAATGAACAAAGCCAGTGTGATCACCGCGAGGCCCATCGCCCAATAGTCATAGTTCGGGAAGGTCTGCGCAATATTTACAGGGCCAAACAGCGCTATGATGCCGCCTGCCCCGAGCAAGTTGAACATGTTTGATCCGATGACATTGCCAACGACCATATCCGCTCGGCGGCGCATTGCTGCGGCAAAAGCTGCACCAAGCTCTGGCAAGGATGTTCCCACAGCCAGAAGTGTCAGACCGATCAGGTACTCTGAGACATTGAACTGCCGCGCAATCCCGACGCCGCCCTCAACCATTAAATGCGCGCCAATCGGCAGGCCAATCATCCCGACAAGGATGAGTGCAGCAGCATTCATCGTGCCCTTCTTCTGAGGAACAGCTTCACCTTCTGGGATGCCTGCGGCATGCGCATTACGGATCGCGATCACAACATAGACCAGCAAGGCAAAGAGAAAGCCCAAGCCAATTGGTAAAGTGAGCGGACTATAAATCGTTACCGCAATGAATACTGCGGTCGTAACGAGCAACATCAGAACCGCTTGGGTCAGGCCTTTTGTATTGGTCGCAAGCGGGACGAGCAAGGCCGGGATGGCAAGCACGAGCCAGACATTGGCAATATTTGAGCCGACAATATTGCCCAGTGCGATCCCGGGGCTGCCATCAAGGGCTGCCGTCAGACTGACAAAAAGTTCCGGCGCGGAGGTTCCGAAGCCGACGATCAGGATCCCGGCAAGCAAGGGCTGCACCCCGATTTTCTCGGAGATTGCAAGTGCGCCGCTAACAAGGAAATCCCCCGCCAGAGCGAGGATAATAAAGCCACCTATCAGTGCGGCCCAGAGGCTCAGGTCGCTCACCGCGTCCCCCGCCAGATTAGTCTATGCGACGGAAGTCGATAATGTTCAAAAGCGCAAACAAACCGACAGTTGCAAAAATTGCCCAGACAGATGCATGGATCATGGCTATAGCCCCATAAAGTGTTTAGCGCGTTGTTAGACTGTGTTTGCCAGTTTGGCGAGCGTTTTTGCCAGAAGGACCGACGTGCCATGTTTGATCTTCGCGCGCAGCTGTTTCGAATCTGGTTTCGCCTTGCGCGTCCAATGACTTTGGGGGTCCGCGCGATTGTTGAGAACGAGGCCGGTCAGGTTCTCCTTGTGCGCCATACCTATACCAAAGGCCTGTTCTTGCCGGGCGGCGGGGTTGAGCGGGGGGAACCCGCACTTGAGGCATTACGGCGTGAGCTTGAGGAAGAAGGCGGCGTCAAGCTCACCGGGATGCCAGAGTTGATCGGCATTTACTCAAACCATCAAACTTTCCGCAATGACCATGTCCTCCTATACAAAGTAACGGCTCCGGGCTGGCAGACATGTCCCGCGACCAGCCGTGGTGAGATTTCTGAAACAGTCTGGATTAATCCCAAAGCGCCGCCTGAAGATATCACGCCTGGTAATCGCCGGCGGTTACAGGAAGCATACGCTCATCAAGCCCGGCAAGCTTATTGGTAAGGCCTAACCTTCGGCCAGCGCAACAAAAGCCGGAAGCGCCATAAAGACCAAGGCTGCGACAAGCAGCAGGAGCGTTCCGATCCTTTGAGGGCGTATCTGTCTCATGCTTCCAATTCATCGCGCAAAAGTGGCGCGAATACGGATGAGACAAGGGCACAATTTAGGCGTGCAGGTTAAGTGGGCATTAAGCCCCCAGCGTGTATATCTGTCTAAGTGTGGCGGGGTCCCCTTTCCGTCATGCGACAAGCAGGCTCCCAGCGTTTATCTCCTTCCCCCCCACGATAGCGCGCGCGGACCGGAACAAGGCGGTCACGCTTCTCCCCTTTAGCGTGGCCGTTTTGGTTCAGGCATAAGACTGCCAACATATAGCCCCATCGTGTATGCTGATAGCGCCGCTGCAAGCCAGGTGAGCGTTAGGGCAAGAGCCGCAACCCCGTCGCCAAGCCAGGTGCGCCCAAACACTGCGCCGAGCAAAATGCTGCCAATCCCAAGCATTTCAAGCGCTGTTTTCCACTTTGCCAGCTGACTAACGGGCAGTTCGATGCGCGGAAAAAGCCGCAAGACCGTTACAAAAACGTCCCGCGTGACAATGATAACGGTTGGGATGGTAAGGAGTAACGACCATCCCGACGCGGCGCTGAGCGCAAGCAAGCTGGCTCCGACCAATAATTTGTCTGCAACCGGGTCAAGAAAGGCTCCGAGTGGACTGACAGCATTCAGCTTCCGCGCGGCAAACCCGTCGAGAAAGTCGGTTAAAGCAATGAGCGTGAAGAAAATAAGTGGCCAAACCGATGCAGAAGCGCTCTTTGCACCGCTATAAATGACCAGTCCAACAAAGACGGCAAGCAGACACCGCGCCAAGGTCAGAGTGTTGGGAAGCCATTTTAGGGTCATTCAGGCTGAATAGTCAGGCTTTGTGGTTTGGTCCAGCACGTGCGGCCCGCGCCTCGGTGAGGGCGAGCGGTATAGAAGGGAAGTTTGGTGGCTTGGGGCTCAGCCTTCAGCCCGGTTCATGTGAGCGCCCTTGGGCGCGATACGGAACCTGCTTCGACACGCTGGCGCGCAGCGCCTCAGGGCGTGTCACAAAC
>CAZGVG010000126.1:0-6489 GCA_964528975.1 uncultured Hyphomonas sp. | reverse complement strand
GCTTTGCCGTCAATCACCGGGCCGCTATCAAACTTTCCCGCGTTTTCTTTCAGCCGCTTCCAGCCGGGCGAAGTATAGCTGGAGCGCTCACCTAAATCCTCAACTGTGCCGACAAAACCATCTTCGCTGCCGGGCAGGGTGGAATAGCCGGTCTCGCTGCTCGCCTCGACCTGTTTCGGGTCCAACTCATCGACAAAGCGCGATGGTAAAACTGACTGCCAGCGCCCGAATATCTGGCGGTTGGCGACAAATGAAATCCGGCAGACTTCACGGGCGCGCGTAATGCCAACATAGGCGAGCCTGCGCTCTTCCTCGAGCCCCTTCATGCCGCTTTCATCCATGCTGCGGCGGCTTGGAAACACTTCTTCCTCCCAACCCGGCAGGAAAACCAGAGGCCATTCCAGCCCCTTCGCGCCGTGCAGGGTCAGGATTTGCACCTCTTCGCCAGAGGACGCGCCGCTGACATCCATGACCAACTCAACATGCTCCAGAAATCCAGTCAGATTATCGAACTCACCCATCGCATTGATTAGCTCTTTCAGGTTATCGAGCCGGGTCTGCGCCTGCGGGCTACGATCCTTTTGCAGCATGTCCGTATAGCCGCTTTCATCGAGGATGACCTGCGCCAGCTCGGTATGGCTCATGCCGTTATTATGGCGGTCGCGCCAGAGATTGATCTGGTCGATAAACCGCGTCAGCCCGCGTTTGCCGGGGCCTTTAATCTCATCCGTTTGCAGCACCATTGGCGTCAGTGTGAACAAGCTGCGCCCATCGGCGCGGGCATAGCGTTGCAGCTTTTGCAGCGTCGTGTTTCCCACGCCGCGCTTTGGCTGGTTCACCACGCGCTCAAACGCCAGATCATCATCGGTAGACCGGATCAGCCGCAAGTACGCCATCGCGTCGCGAATTTCGGCCCGTTCAAAAAAGCGCGGCCCGCCAATCACGCGGTAGGGAATGCCAAGGATGATCAGCCGTTCTTCAAACAGTCGCATCTGCCAGGACGCCCGCACCAGAATAGCGCAGTCTTCATAAGACGCTTTACCGCCGCGCCCGACATGCGCCTCGATTTCGTCGCAGACCATGCGCGCTTCTGCTTCGCCATCCCAAAGTCCGCGCACCTGGACCTTTTTGGCGTCTGGGTCACCCGCCCAGTCCCCGCCGACAAACAAAGTCTTGCCAAGACGGCCCTTATTGTTGGCGATCACAGAAGAGGCGCAGGCGAGGATTGGCTCGGTTGAGCGGTAATTGCGTTCCAGCCGGACCGTTTTCGCGCCGGGAAAGTCCTTCTCAAAGCGCAGGATATTGTCCACCTCTGCCCCGCGCCAGCCATAGATGGACTGGTCATCATCCCCAACACAGCAAATATTGCTGCTACCTTGGGCGAGCAGGCGCAGCCACAAATATTGGGCGACATTGGTATCCTGATACTCATCGACCAGGATGTATTTGAACTTGCGGTGGAACTCAGACAGCAGGTCCGGATTGGCTTGAAACAGGGGGATATTGTGGATCAAGAGGTCGCCAAAATCGCAGGCATTGAGCACTTTTAGCCGCGCCTGATAGGTCTCATAGCATTTGATGCCTTTGCCATCGGCAAACTGATAGGCCTCATCACCCGGCACTTTGTCAGGCAACAGGGCGCGGTTCTTCCAGCCATCAATCAGGCCTGCCAGAAAGCGCGGCGTCCAGCGTTTCGGGTCAATATTTTCCGCTTCAATAATCTGCTTACACAGCCGGATCGCATCATCGGTGTCGATAATCGTGAAGCTGGTTTTCAGGCCGACCAGTTCCGCATGTTTGCGCAGGATTTGTGCGCTGATCGAGTGGAATGTGCCAAGCCAACGCAGACCTTCCCCCGCTTCGCCCGTCAGTTTCAGTGCCCGTTCGCGCATCTCGCGCGCCGCTTTATTGGTAAAGGTCACGGTTAGCGTCTGGCTTGGATAGGCCAGACCCGTGCCGATAATATGCGCCAGCCGCGTCGTTAGTACGCGCGTCTTTCCGGTGCCCGCTCCGGCTAGAACCAGCAGCGGGCCTTCGGTCGTCATCACCGCGTCTCGCTGTTCCGGGTTCAGCCCTTCAAGATAGTCGGCATTCGCATTTGGCGCAGGCGCCTGCGCCGCCGCCATCTGGCTAATACTCAGTCTAGGGGCATCTTGGCCGGGACCATCTGGGCGATTCGTATCTGACATGAGCGTGAATATAGGGGGAACGCACACGAAAGGGCAGGGGTTAAGCTGCCCTTCTTTCGATGGAGTGCCTTTGCTCCGTTTACTTTGTGATCGTCAGGCGTCTTCCGTCCGCAGGTTCAAAGAATGGATCATTACTCAGTACGAACGTATCGTCTGGCATTTGCCAGACATCATCATAGCCATAGGGCAACTCGACCTGGCCTGTGGATGTATCTGCATCATAGGTTTCCGTTTCAAAAATGGCTTCAGACATTTCGCGGTTCATTCTGTCTTCGGACGCTTGGCGTTTGCGCCAACTCGACATGGAGTCGCTTGACGTGTCAGAGTAGGCTTTCGCCGCTGCTTTTGCCCGCTCCCGCGCGCCTTTAAGGGCGATTTCGCCGCTGCGCTTATTATGCTTTGCGATCCGCTGCTGCCATTCGGGATTAGGGCGATAGTTGCCGGAAAAGGTCTGGAAGGTCTCAAGCGCGTCTTCAAACGCTTCTTCGGGGGCTGAGAAGACTGTGATGGAGAAGGCTGAGCCGCTCATCGTTTCCATGACCTGCCCCATGCCATAGCTGTGGCCGCTCCGCATATAGTTGTGCAGTGTCATGATGATCGCAACGGCGCGCATTTTGGTGCCTTCATACTCATAAGAGACGAGCGCACTGGTATAGTCCGCCCATGTGCGTGTGTAGGGATCGCCCTGAAACTCGCTCGCGAACGGGGCCAACATCCTCTGGGTTGCGGGATCACTTTCGACTTCCAGAACTTTGCCCTTGTCCAGTTGGGTAACAAGATACCCAACAAATTCATTGGCGGATCCGATCGGCTGCTGAATGCAATCAGCCGGCATTTGCATACCGATATTTGTTGTGCGCCAGCCAAAGATGGGCAGCATCTCGATCGTGGTTTTCCCGTCCGGCGACGTGGCAGACCAGTTTGGTTGATACCCGCGCGTGCATTCACCCTGTATGTTCCAGACGATTCCGCCTTTTGTCGTCCAATCGGCTGGGATCACGGAAGACCCGGATGAAATGGGTTTTTCAAAGCCGCTATTGTCCATGATTTGTGTGACCTTCATCCGAACCTGATCGGCGGCTACGGACGGGCTAAGGCAAAGAAAGGCTGCGCTTGCTGCGATCACTAGTCTTTTTGCGAATGTCATATGGTCCTCCATGGGGGCTTACTTATAGAGGCGTGCAAATCAGCGCAGACGGGTCAGCCGCGCTTTTGTTGGGACTGGACGCAGACGCATTTGAGGCATAGGGCCAGTCTTTTGCCGCAATGGAGCCAGTGACATGACAGATCGCTTCGCCGCATTCCGGCACAGCTCTTATCGGCGCTATTTCATCTCGCGATTTGGTGGGTCGTTGGCGGGGAATATTCTTTCCGTCACAGTCGCTTGGCAGATCTATGTTGAGACAGAAAACCCACTTTATCTGGGTTGGATCGGGCTGGTGCAGTTCCTGCCATCGCTTGTCTTGGTGCTGATTACGGGCCTCGCGGCTGACAAGCTTGGACGCCGTGTGATCATGGGGCTGGCGACGTGCCTGCAAATGGCCTGCGGGCTGACCCTTTTGGCGATCACGGTGCTTGGGGCGTTCAATGTCGTGCTCGTTCTGGCGATTCTTACGGTTCAGGGGATTGCGCGGGCGTTCTATTCGCCTTCGGTCAACTCGCTCGTGGTCAATATCGTGCCGCGGGAGGATTTTCCCAATGCCGTCAGCTGGAACGCCTCATCCTGGCAGATGGCGACCATACTCGGTCCCGCGCTTGGCGGCGCGCTGACCGCCATCTCGATCAATGTCGCGTATGGCACAGCCGCGATTGTCTCGCTCCTCACGGCGCTTCTGATCTTCTCAATCCCGAAGCCTGAACAAGTCCGCAGCACAGCGCGAACGACGCTTTCGACCCTGCTCGGCGGGTTCAGTTATATCTGGCGCACAAAGATCGTACTTGGCGCCATGTCGCTTGACCTTTTCGCGGTGCTGCTCGGCGGTGCGGTGGCGCTGTTGCCTGTCTATGCCAAGGACGTTCTGGAAATTGGCGAGTTTGGTTATGGCATGCTGCGCGCGGCGCCGGGGATAGGCGCGTTGCTTATGGTCGGGGTGATCACCTCGTTTGAGCTTAAAAAGAATGCCGGGCTGATCCTGTTTGTCTTTACCGCTTTGTTCGGGGCCATGCATATCGTGTTTGGCTATTCAGAGCTTGTCTGGCTGTCGGTTCTGGCGCTCGTCCTGATCGGCGCGTTCGACATGATTTCGGTCTATGTGCGCGAGACTTTGGTGCAGCTTTGGACGCCTGACGAGGTGCGTGGGCGCGTCAACGCGGTGAACTCGATCTTTATTGGCGCGTCCAATCAAGTCGGTGAGGCGCGGGCCGGGTTCATGGCCGCGCGGTGGGGCGCGGTGTTTACCGTCGTTGCTGGCGGCTATGCTGCGATCGGGATCACCGCCGCCTGGGCCGCGCTTTTCCCAAGTCTGCGCAAGGTGCAGGATCTCAGCCGCGGCGTCCCAGACGAGGGGGCTTAAGCCGAGACGCGACGATCCGCGCAGCTCGACATTCCCCGCCCAGCGCCTACCTGTTTGAAGAGACCCCGGAGGCGACATGTCAGACCAAAACCAAGACCCAGAGCGCAATCGCCTGACCGCCCGTTTGGGGCGCACTGTTAAAGTCGGCACTAACCTCTCTGGCGCAGGCCTGAGCTTTGCTGCCAATTCGCTGTTTGGCGGTGACAAAGGCGACGAACGTATCGCCAAAGCGCTCGCCGCGGCGCTGGGTAAGTCTAAAGGCCCGCTGATGAAAGTCGCGCAGATGGTCTCGACCATTCCTGACTTTCTGCCGCCTGAATATGCCGAAGAGCTGAGCCAGCTTCAGGCTCAGGCCCCGGCGATGGGCTGGCCCTTCGTCAAACGCCGGATGCGGGCGGAGCTTGGCGCCGACTGGCAGTCAAAATTCGCAGACTTTGGGAAAGAAGCCGCGCATGCTGCCAGCCTTGGGCAAGTCCATAAGGCAACGCTGCCCGATGGCCGCGCGGTCGCTTGCAAGCTGCAATACCCGGATATGTCGAGCGCCGTGGAGAGCGATGTGGGCCAGCTGAAAACCATGCTGGGCCTGTTCAAGCGACTTGATGGCAGTATCGACCCCAGCGAGATGATCGAAGAGATCACAGAGCGCCTGCGCGAAGAGCTCGACTATGCCCGCGAGGCGAAACACATGGCGCTCTACGCGCATGTCCTCGCCGACAAAGATTTCGTTGAAGTGCCGCAACCTATTCACGAGCTTTGCACCGACCGTCTTTTGACCATGAGTTGGGTCGAAGGCGATCGCCTCGATGCTTACGAGGATGCTGCCCCCGAGGTTCGCAATGGCATCGCGACCAATCTGTTCTGGACGTGGTGGCATCCGTTCAATTCCCGCGCTGTCATCCATGGCGATCCCCATCTTGGCAACTATCAGGTAACGCAAGACGGTCAGGGCCTGAACCTCTTGGACTTTGGCTGTATCCGCATCTTCCCGCCGAGCTTTGTTGCGGGCGTGGTTGACCTCTACCGCGCCACGCTGACGCAAGACTTTGACGCCGCCTATGCCGCTTATGAGAAATGGGGCTTTAAGGGCCTCACCCGTGAGCTGGCGGAGGTTCTCAATATCTGGGCAAAGTTCATTTACGGCCCGCTTCTGGACGACCGGGTACGCTCTGTGGCGGACGGCGTAAAGCCCGGCGAATATGGCCGTAAGGAAGCGTTTGCGGTGCGCAAATTGCTGAAAGAAAAAGGTCCGGTGACCATCCCGCGTGAGTTCGTCTTTATGGACCGCGCCGCCATCGGCCTCGGTGCGGCCTATCTGCGTCTCAAGGCGGAGCTGAACTATCACCGTCTGTTTGAGGAAAGCCTTGAGGGTTTTGATGAGACCAAGCTTGCGGCGGCTCAGGTCGAGGCGCTCACAACCGTTGGCCTACCCGTTTCTGCATGACACAAGTTTAACTCCCGCGCGGCGCGCCCTCTGCTTATGTCAGGTATGGATTGGGCTGGCACTTTATTAAAATACCGCATGGCGTGGATCGCAGCGGGCATTGCGCTTGGCCATGCTGTGCTGCTTGGCGCGGCCCTCTTGATGCCAATTTCCATAGACAGCGCTCCGTCGACGCCGCAACTGATTATCGAATTGGCGGATATGGTAGAGTTGGCGCCAGCGCCTGAACCTGAGCAGCCCGTCGCATCAGCCCCTTTGCTCGATCCGGCCCCTGACGCGGCGCCGCCCGAACCGGCAAACGTGCCAGAAACCATAGCCCCGGAGCCTAATACCGCCGCGCCGCTTC
>CAZGVG010000125.1:0-6524 GCA_964528975.1 uncultured Hyphomonas sp. | reverse complement strand
AGTGCAGGAACGTCTGGAGCGCATGTCGACCGGGGAAACTGTTCGGTCCCTGAAATACGCCGATGTCATTGCGCTGGTGATGGAACCAGAAGATGCCTTCGAGAAGCAAGACCTGCAAATCGCAGATCTGGCGCTCAGGGAAGGGCGGGCTGTCGTCTTCGTGGTGTCCAAATGGGATACTATCACAAATCACGGGATGGCGATGAAAGAGCTTGAGCGCCGCCTCAAAGAACACCTGCCGCAAGCGCGCGGGGCAGGCTTGGTCACGCTATCCGGCCTGACTGGCAAACGAGTTGAGCGGTTAATGCCCGCTGTGGCAAAGGCCTATGATGACTGGTGCGCGCGCGTGAAAACCGGAGACCTCAATCGCTGGCTCCGATACATGATTGAACGCAATCCGCCCCCCAGCGTTAACGGCAAGCGCATCAAGCCCCGTTATATGGCGCAAATCAAATCACGCCCACCGACTTTTGTCCTGATTGCGTCGCGCGGGGATCAGATGCCCGAGCAATACAAGCGTTATCTGGTGAATGGTTTACGGGAAGCTTTTGAGCTGCCCGGTGTTCCAATCCGGTTGCATGTTAAGCAAGGCGCGAACCCTTATGCGGATAAGGCGCGCCGCAAGCACTAGCCCTTAATAAGCTGGCGAACATCAACGCGGACATTATTCCGGCTCTCAGTGTCTTCAAGCATAGGCAAAATATGCGCTGCGACGCTTTCCGGCGTGGGTAAAGTCATCGGGTCTTCACCGGGCATGGCGTCTGCGCGCATATCCGTACGGGTGGCGCCAGGGTCGAATAGATTGACTTTGAGGTTGGTGCTCTCATTCTCATCAGCCCATGCGTAGACCAGCGCTTCAAGACCAGCCTTGGACGCTTGATAAGGGCCCCAGAACGCTCTTGGGCGCGGCACGACGCCAGATGTTACAAATACCGCGCGCGGTGTCTCTGAGCGGCGCAGCAGTGGATCCATAACGCGTATCAGCCGCCAGTTCGCGCTGAGGTTTACGTCAATCGTCTCGTTGAACTTTCGTTCCCCTCCGGCCTGCAATGGTCCGATCGTCCCAAGCACACCCGCATTGCCTAAAAGCCCGTCCAGACGACCAAACTTTTCCGCAATGGCTTGCCCCAAAGGTTCAAACGCAGCTGCATCTTTCAGATCAAAGGGGATGAGCGTCATTGAGCCACCAGAGGACCGGATTTCATCATCCAAAGCCTCAAGCGCTTTCTTTGAGCGTGCCAGTCCGATCACATGGTGCCCAGCCTTAGCAAGCGCCAGGCAAGCGGCGCGGCCAATGCCTTGAGAGGCGCCAGTGACAAGCGTAATTCGTTTTTCCATGGCGGGCACTTATCGTGGCCCGGTGCCCTAGTCCAGCAGCGATAGCTGCCTTTCTTTGCCGCTTTCATTCTGATCGTGGTCAATCAGGCGGGTAGGGTAGTCACCTGTGAAGCAGTGATCAGCGAAGGCGGGCGTTTCTGGATCATAGTCTAGACCGATGGCGCGGTAGAGACCTGGTACAGACAAGAAGCCCAAACTCTCAACCTGCAAAAACTCTCGCATTTCCTCAAGGCTGTTATTGGCGGCCAGAAGTTCTGAACTATCGGCCATATCAATGCCGTAAAAGTCTTGGTGCGTGATCGGCGGACTGGCGGACCGGAAGTGTATCTCTTTGGCGCCAGCTTCTCGGACCATTTCAACGATCTTGCGCGATGTGTTCCCGCGGACAATCGAGTCGTCTACGAGCAGGACTTTTTTGCCGCGTAGAACAGCCTTGTTAGGCGAGTGCTTTCGCGAGACTGCCCGTTGCCGGCCTGTCTGTGTGGGCTGAATAAACGTCCGGCCAACATAGTGGCTGCGGATGATGCCGAGCTGGAAGGGCACACCAGAGTGCTCTGAAAATCCGACTGCTGCGGGGACACCAGAATCTGGAACAGGAACAACGACGTCAATATCAGCGGGGTGCTCGATTGCCAGTTGGTGGCCCATCTTGCGTCGGACTTCATAGACTGAGCGGCCCTGAACAATACTGTCAGGGCGCGCGAAATAGACATACTCAAACAAACATGGACGCACAGGACGGGACGGGAACGGGTTATAGGTGCGAATACCCTCTTCGGTGATGATGACCACTTCACCCGGTTCAATTTCACGAATGACATCAGCGCCCATGAGGTCGAGTGCGCAGGTCTCTGAAGCCAACACAAAGGCCGTGCCGATCTTGCCCAGGATGAGTGGGCGAAGACCCGAAGGATCACGCGCTCCGATAAGTTTCTTATTGGTGAGGCCAACCAGAGCAAAACCGCCTTCAATCTGACGTATCGCATCCAGGAAACGGTCCGAAACAGTTTCTTGGTCACTACGGGCGAGCAGGTGGAGGATGACCTCTGTGTCCATTGTGGATTGGAAGATTGACCCACGGCTGACGAGCTTGCGGCGAAGAGCTCTGGAGTTCGTGAGGTTGCCATTGTGGGCGATGGCGAAGCCGCCACTATCAAGGTCCGCATAAATCGGTTGGATATTGCGCAAGGCGGGCTTGCCTTGCGTTGAATAGCGGTTGTGCCCAATTCCGGATGCGCCCGGCAGGACCTTGCTCAAATCACCGGAAAAAGCTTCACCGACAAGGCCCATATGGCGTTCATTATGAAAGCGCTCGGTATCAAAAGTTGTGATGCCGCAAGCTTCTTGTCCGCGATGTTGTAGGGCGTGCAGACCAAGGGCAACGAGGTGGGACGCTTCGGGGTGGCCAAAGACACCAACTATACCGCATTCTTCGCGGGGCTTATCGTCATCATGGTCAAACATCATCGACTTCAAGCCCTTTCGGTCTGTCTGTGGGCGGATTATTCGTCCGGCACTTCTTCGTCAAGTATTTGTGGCTGTATAGAGCGTTCGGCAAGTTCCGGCGCACGCGTTTTCAGATAGTCAGCACCCGATGTGATGATCGGATATGTCCTTGCTTGCGTTACGAATGCCGGGATTTGATCCTGATCCATGGCGAGGTTTACCAGATACACAAAAAATACCAGAACAACGCCGCCGCGCGCAAAGCCAAACAAGCCTCCAGCGATGCGATCCAGCAAACCGATTCCATCAACGCCTTGAATGCTCTTCGACAAGCTCGCACCAAACCAGGCGACAATCACATAAACAATCAGAAAGACGCCAACAAAGATAATGGCATCAGGCAGCCAGGCCGGCGAACCTTCAGGCAATAGATCACCAAGGGGGGCAACAAAGAACTTTCTAGCAAAAAAAGCGGCTGCAATGGCCGCTATGAAAGCCCCTAGAGTTGCCAGCTCACGCATAAATCCGCGTGCCAAAGCCATGAGCGTCGAAACGATCACAATAACGATCGCAACGGCATCAAAGGCTGTGAGGGCTTCCATCATTGGGCGGCTTCCGGCGCAATCAACTCTACAAGATCAGATAGGCGCTTCAAGGGGGTGATCGTCAAGCCTTCGATAGCTGTTGGACTGCCATCTGGCACATATGCTTGCTCAAACCCGAGCCGCGCGGCCTCTTTAAGGCGTTGCTCCATGCGAGCAACGGGCCGGATAGCGCCTGAAAGCGCGACCTCGCCAAAGTAAATTGCTTTTGAGGGGCCTGGATTTGCCGCTGCTGAGGTTAGCAAAGCAGCTGCAGCAGCGAGATCTCCTGCAGGTTCGGCGATTCGGTATCCCCCCGCGACGGAGAGGTAGACGTCTCTACCTCCTAATGAGAGGCCGCATCGCGCTTCCAGAACCGCAAGCAGCATGGCTAATCTGTTACTGTCCCATCCGACAATAGACCGCCTCGGCGTACCGTAGGAACTTGGCGCGACCAGAGCCTGAACCTCTGCCAGCACTGGGCGTGAGCCTTCCATGGCTGCGAAGACGGCTGCGCCGCCTGTGCCATCATCCTCTGTTGAAAGAAACAGCGCTGACGGTTCCTTTGCCGGGGCAAGGCCATATTGGTGCATTTCAAAAATGCCGATCTCATCGGTTGGGCCAAAGCGGTTTTTAACGGCGCGCAGGATGCGAAACTGGTGTCCGCGCTCCCCTTCAAAATAGAAGACCGTGTCGACCATATGCTCAACGACGCGTGGGCCTGCGATCTGGCCCTCTTTGGTGACATGTCCCACAAGCACGAGCGCAGCGCCTGAGCGCTTGGCCCAGCGGGTTAATTCTTGCCCGCAGGCGCGAACCTGGCTTACGCTTCCAGGGGCAGCATCAAGACTATCTGACCACATGGTCTGAATGGAATCGATGACCACGAAGTCAGGCTTCGCAGACTTCAGCGCCGAGAGCACCTTTCTAAGGTCTGTTTCAGTCGCAAGCTGAACAGGGCTATCGGCGACTTTCAGGCGCCGGGCGCGGTCTTGAATCTGAGCCGTCGCTTCCTCGCCAGAAACATACACTGTCTTCAGGCCATTCCGCGCCAAACGGGCGGCCACTTGCAGGAGCAGGGTGGACTTACCAATGCCGGGATCACCACCAATCAGCGTTGCGCTTGATGGTGTAATGCCGCCGCCGAAGACGCGGTCAAGCTCGTCGACGCCAAGCACGATGCGCTCAGGCGGCTCCGTTTCGCCATTCAGCGCTGAAAATTCAGCTTTGCCTGCTTTCTTCGCGTTTGATTTTGGAGCTTTAAGTCCGCCAGGTGGACCAGACGTTGCTTCTTCAACAAGCGTGTTCCATTCGCCGCACGCATCGCATCGCCCTGACCATTTCGAATGAGCCGCGCCGCAAGCCTGACAAATAAATTGAGATTTCGCCATGTAAACTCGATAGCGGGGTACGTCTGGAAGAGAAAGATCATATCTGTTGTTACATATGTAGTGACAAAAAGTTCATATTGTTATTCAATAAAATATATTGTTTTTCGATAAATTGTCTGCTAAGTGAGTCTCACTCAGGGAAGAGTGAGCAACAAAACAACACAAGCAGGAGACTTAACAATGGCACTTCCCAAAACTCTGACCCTCATCGCCGCGGCGACAACTCTATTCGCTATGGTCCCGGCGACCGCATCCGCTGCTTCGGCAGTAAAGTCGTTAGAGGTTGATCTAAAAGGCTACGATCTCAGCGATGCCCAAGACGCGCAAATTGTTCTTCAGAAAATCACACGCGCCGCCGACAGAACATGTCGGACTCCGGCTGCAAAGGATACAATTCGCGAGCGCATTATTGTTAAGGCGTGTATGACCAGCGCGACATATAAGGCTGTTTCGTCTTTGGACGCACCCGTCTTGATGGCCGCTTACAAGCAAGCAAAAGTAAGCTAGGCAAAATCGGAGAAGGCGCTTTTTTGCGGCGCCTTCTCGCCAAGCTAAGTGATGGTTTCATTTGCAACAGACTTGGTCTATGCCAAGGCAAAGAGGAGACTTTCATGAAGCTTGCGACCCTTAAGAATGGAGCAAGGGATGGCCGTTTGGTCGTCGTGAGCAAAGACCTTACACGCTATACTGACGCTGCCCGTATCGCCCCAACCCTACAGGCTGCTTTGGATGATTGGCACACGTCCTCTTCAAAGCTTGAGAGCCTTTCTGAGCAAGTTGAGCTTGGCTCTGTACCAACCCAGCGTTTCCATGAAAGTGAATGCGAAAGCCCGTTACCGCGCGCCTATCAATGGGCAGATGGCAGCGCCTATATCAATCATGTCGAACTGGTTCGAAAAGCCCGCGGCGCTGAAGTGCCGAAAAGCTTTTACGACGACCCGCTAATGTATCAGGGCGGCAGTGATGCTTTCATTGGCCCTCGCGATCCAATTCCGCTCGGAGATCCAGCTTGGGGATGTGACATGGAGGGGGAGATTGCGGTGATCACCGATGATGTGCCCATGGGCGTTACCGAGGCAGAGGCTGGCGCTCACATCAAGCTTATCATGCTTTGTAACGACGTGTCCTTGCGCGGACTGATCCCTGGAGAACTGGCCAAAGGGTTTGGGTTCTTCCAATCAAAGCCGCCTAGCGCTTTCAGTCCCGTCGCGATTACACCTGAGACGCTCGGCGCTGCCTGGCAGGATGGTCTCGTCCACCTGCCGCTCAGGGTTGATTATAATGGTGAGGCATTTGGGCGGGCGGAAGCCGGAATAGATGCCACTTTCTCACTTGCGCGTCTGGTCTCTCACGCTGCCAAGACACGCCCCTTGAGTGCTGGGACGGTCATCGGATCGGGGACGGTTTCAAATAAAGGGAGAGATGGCGGTCCCGGTCAGCCGGTCATCGAAGGCGGGCTTGGATATTCATGCATTGCTGAGATTCGAATGATTGAAAAAATCGCCACAGGCGACTTCAAAACCCCTTTTATGAAGGCCGGAGATACGGTGCGCATTGAAATGATGGACGGTGCCGGGCAGTCTATTTTTGGTGCCATAGAGCAGGTGGTGAAAGCCGTTTGATCTGTGAAATGGCAAGTATCTGCAAAAACTGAGTTTCCCTATTGGACAAGCCCTCGAAGCGGCGCTAATACACCGCTTCCCCATCTGGCCCGCCCGGGTAGCTCAGGGGTAGAGCAGCGGATTGAAAATCCGCGTGTCGGTGGTTC
>CAZGVG010000124.1:0-6530 GCA_964528975.1 uncultured Hyphomonas sp. | reverse complement strand
TCATACCCGCCCGCAGCCGTTGGCTTTAGGATCAGGCAATTCGCGCCAGTCTTGGCGATAATCAATCCGGCTATGTCTTTAAGAGCTTCAGGGTCTGCCTCATTGATCGGCCCCGGCAGGGCGCGATAAGTTTGCATGGCAGCTTCAACCGCATCCTGAGCGCGCAAAGTTCTGGGGTCGCCGCAGCCGATCGTGCGCCAGCGTTGCATCAAGTGTGCCTCTGGTGCGTTGATCTCAATCACCTTGTCATTCAACAAAAATAACATGGGAAACCCCTAAACTTGGAACCCATGTCGACCATTTGCAGTTAATGAAGCGTTACAGCTCTGTTATATGACACTTATTCTACAGGTTCGGTCAGAAAGTGACGGGCGTCCCGGTCTTCAATTTCCACGATCCATAAGTCGGAATCACGGTCACCCGCGCGGCGCAGATAGGCGTCTACGCTGGCTTCATCTGGGCCGATCTCCTGGCTTGCCAGATCGACGAAAACCCGCACGCCTTCCATCGATGTCCGGGGAACATAAGCGCGGGCCTCGCCGCGCAAATTGGCAACTTTGATCAGCACATCACCGCGGGAGGCATCGCCGCGCTGAATAATAAAGGCGGACGCGCCCTCAATTTGCGCACGGCGCACCAGCGCATCGACCCAAGTCTTGGTGGGCAATCGCTCTTCAAACATGGATATTCACCCGTTTCGGCATCGTGTTTGCATTGAAGGAAGGCATTAACCCTGCCTTTACCATAGTGACCCCGTTTCGAAATGCATTCTCTGACGTCATTGCTGCTTTTATCTTTCGTCGGAATGCAAGGTCAAACCGCGGCACAAACTCTTGGCCCCTTAGATATTCTACCCGATAGTTTGGTGTCACTTTTTACATTGCCGGTTCTGGGCACACTGACCTTGGCGCTGGTTTCGGCGACGATCGCTGTCTTGATAGAGATCAGGGCCGAAAAACTCCCCTAGCAGAATTACTCGGCCGCCCGCTTCTCGACCTGCGAGGCGGTGGGCAGCTTAACGGTAACAGTTGTCCCCTCGCCCAAGGCGGTTTCAATTTTGACTTGTCCGCCCTGCAATTCAGCAAGCTTCTGAACCATTGCCAGCCCCAAGCCTGTTCCCGCGCGGCCTTTGGCATTCTTACCTTGAGCAAATGGTTGCGCGATCATGGAGAGATCGTCTGCGCTCATTCCGGCGCCCGTATCTCGCACACTCAGAAAAGATATCCCACCGCGCTCAAATGCGGACAATGTAACGGTGTCGCCTTTGGCCGAATATTTGATCGCGTTGGAAACAAGGTTGTCCCAGATACGTCGGACAGCACCGGCATCTGCAAGCGCCAGCACTTCGCCAGTTGTTCTCATCCGCAACGTGACGCCAGACAATTCGGCGAGGGCTTGGGATTGACGCAAGACACTTTCCCCACTGGCTGCGATGTCGAGTTCAGCCGTATCTAGCTCATAAGTGCCCGCCTCTGCTTTCGCATAGCCAAGCAAGTCTTCGACCAGACGGAGCAGCGTCTCGCCGCTTTCTCGGATAAGGGTTGGGTAGTCTCGATAAGCCTCCGGAATGGGTCCTCGCAGCTCGGCGTCCATAATATCTGCAAAGCCAATTATGCCATTCAGTGGGCTCTTGAGGTCATGTCCTAAACTCGCGAAGAAGTTCGTTCGCTCTTGCAACGCGTCTTGGACATCATCCTCGGCGGCGGCTGGCAACATCACAATCAACTCGCCATCGATTGATGGAAAACGGCGAACAGACAGTCTCGCGGTTAAATCTGAACGCTGCAAACGCAGCAGATCGTCGAGAATCACACCCGCTCTCAGACCGGGAAGGTAAGCCTTACGTCCCGAAAAAGCTCGGACCCGTCCATGCTGCGAAACACTCACGGCTAGAAATGGTTCATTGTCGAACACATTGACTGTTTCTTTAGGGAGAACGCTTTTCTCCGCCTCGATCCGCACTGCTTTTCGGGATTGGGTCCTTCGGAGCAACAAAAAAATTTGTAAAAAAGCAAGTAAGGTTAAGACCGTCGCCCCGGTCCATATTCCGAGTGTCTCACCAGTTAACACTACAGTGACAGCCATGACCCCCGCCACAACCGAACCCAAAAACAAGACGTACCTGTTAATCCGAGTTACTGGAACTCGTCGGGGCGCGTTAACGGTATGGTCAGCTCTGTTAGGCATTTTTCGTATCACGGATTCATTAAATTATCGGTCAGAATCCAATTTTCAGCAGATGCTAGCCTTTGCGGGACGCAAAAGATAGGCCAGTGTCGAGGTCGTAGAGTGAGGGAGCTATTCATGACCATAAAAACCGTAATCTCTGCCTTGGCGGCTGTCGCTGGTTTGACACTTCAAGCCACTGCGCAGCTTGTAACACCAGCACCTCAGCCTGTCTCTGCAACAGCACAGAAACACGATCCTCTCGCAAACGCCGCCGCACTCTATGCGACTTATCAAGGCGAAGTGACAGACGTCAAAAGCAATGGCTTCGCGTCCGCGAGTGACATTGAAGACTCACTTAACAATCTCGGCGGTCACAATCCTGCGCAACTAACGCAAGGCTGGATGGCTTATTCAGCATTGGTCGCCGCTCAAAACCCAGAATTCCGAGCTGCGGTTCGCGACATCGAAGGCTATTATGGCCGTGACATGCTGATGACCGGCATGCAGAACGATGTCCGGTATGCACGGACACTTGGCGGCGGAAACGCGGCGGTGAACCAAGCTTTGACCGCTGTAAACGCGGATAGCCGCCGACTGGCAGGCGCAGCCGCATACGTGAAAGAGCAAGCCTATAGCCTGCAAGGCGCTGGCTGGGCCAAAGGCCGTGTCGGCAACTCGCAAACAACGGCAACTAATCTTTTCGCATCCACCCAATCAGGCATCCCTGCCCGCGGCGCGATGCTGACGGCGATGCAGTCACCAAACATCAACACCGTGCTTCAGCAAGCTGGCCGCTCGGGTGCTCCTTCGGTTTGGGAAAGCGTCTCGGGCGCGGCAAACACAATCCGCGTGCCATCAGTTGTCTCAAGCTTGAGCCAATCACAACGCATCGCTCGCGGTAAAGAGCCAATTGCCGATCGCATTACAACGCTGGCCGCCTATCGCATCCTCAACGCTGACCCAAGCGTTGCGAGTTCTATGCGTCAGGCAATGAGCGAGCGTGAGACGCAAGGTTGCCTGAACATGGCCAACCTCAACCTGCAGCAATGTGTTGCCGCTGCTCACAAGCATTACGAAGTCCCGTTCTGCATTGGCGAGCATGCCCTTTCCGATATCGGCAAGTGCATCGGCAAAGTCTCCAACTAGATAAATATCTCTATACAGCTTTAAGCCCCTGGCCTCAGTGCCAGGGGTTTTCTTTTGGACCCTTTCGCCCCAAATGCATGCCATGAACATTACTGAACGCGCCGCCGAGATCGAAGACGAGTTTAGCTTCCTGGATGACTGGGAAGATCGCTATGCTCATATTATTGACCTGGGCAAAGCGAACCCACCTTTATTGCCTGAAGAGCGTAACGAAGAGACCAAAGTGAGGGGGTGTGCCTCGCAAGTCTGGATCGTTCTGACGCCAGAAGAAGACGACCATTTGACCATCCGAGCTGAAAGCGATGCGATGATTGTGTCGGGTTTGATTGCTCTGTTGATCAGGCTCTACTCGGGCTCCAAGCGGCAGGAGATCCGCGATTTCGATGCCGATGCATTCCTCACCAAAATCGGCGTCAAAGGGGCATTGAGCGCGCAGCGTTCCAATGGGTTGGCATCAATGCTTGTCCGAATTCAGGATACAGCTTCTGCGACTAGCGCTCAGACTTAGCACGCGATCGGTCGTGCTCAACGAGCGTTCTCAACACAGCTAAACCGTGCCGCTCCGTCAGCGCAGGACGCATCGCAAACGTCTTCGCCAAGGAAGCCCGCGTCGCCTCGAAGAGAACCATCTTGCGTAGAAATCTGGCGTCGTCGGATGAAAGTTCGGCGTGAAGTTTGGTTAAGCGCGCATTCGCTTTCAACGCCTCCCGAGCCCCTTGCAAAGGATCCCGCACAAACCCCGACTGTACGCGGTCACCCGCGTCGAAAGCGTTCCAATTCATGGTCACGCGATCACTGCTGGCGCTGGCGCGCTCCACATCCGCGATATAGTTTTGACAGGCCGCGCGCAGGTCCCGTCGGAACGCGGGATCGTGACTGCTGACTATTAGGGATTCGAGCAACGATCTATTCTGGAGCGCATCTCCCTTTTCAAGATCAGGCAAGCGGGCTGTGACCTGCGGCTCCGGGCCTTCCTCACCTCCCCAAGCCAGTGTCTTTTCGCCATCGCCTCCAATCGGCTTCAGTTGATCGCGCAAGCGCATGATGTCGATATCAGCACCGGTTATCGTTCCGATCATACGCCCGCGGCGATCCCTCGTCCTCCAAACACCCCAAGTGTCGGCGCGTATCAGAGCTGCGACGCCGCCTCGCTGTATTGCCCGCACTAAACGTGGTTTCATGCTGCTTTCGCAAGCAAAGGCGCAACCGTACTCAACCCCTCTTCAAGCGCCTCCAACCAGGCATCAAAGGCGGTATCGTCGCGCATTTCCTCAATTCGATGGCAAGCATGCGCGACGGTGGATCGATCACGCTCAAAAGCAATTGCCACTCGCGATAGGCTTTTGCCCAAGCCCACATGCGTTAAATACATCGCAACCTGGCGCGCCCTGACGAGCTCTCGCGGCCCTCGATCTGGCAAAAGTATTTCTTCCGCCTTCATTTCAAGGGCGTACGCCACCAGACTCACCGCCAAATAGGCGCTATTCTTGTCGATCCTCTGTTGGCTTCCCACGCTCATTCTCCTTCGCCTCAACGAACGAAGAACTTACCACGGAGGATCAAGTGTAGGACTATTTTCCTACGCATGAATACAGTATTTAAATGAATTCAGGCAGCTATATTATTTACGAATAATTGATTTTTGTGGGACACAGCGTCGTATTCGCGCCCTAAACGCGCGCTGGGGATCAGACTGTCATGACACAAGATCACGGCGCCCTGCTCGCCACTTTGAAGCGGCAACCGCAACCAGGCGTGCACGTCCGTGTCTCGCTCAATTAGCCCACCGACGGGGCGTCTTTGATCCAACACGCTGGACAAACCGAGCGACCACATTTCGAACATGTCTCGATCTAGATCCGTTAGAAATCTCCCACGCATCTCCCGCCCGAAGATCGTACGCAGAGCCGATCCCACCAGTCGAAATTTCGCGCGGCCATGCACCCCGATCTCAACAATTGAAATCGCGGACAAATGCGCGCGGATCGCCCCTGGATCAAGCTGCTCACGCGCCGGCGGACGCATGCCTACGCCGCGCGCCTGCCAATGCTCAATCAATTCCGATTGCGCTTGGGTACGCCCTTTAAAACCTGTTGACTCAAAAGCCATAGCCACCCCCGTGGTGATTCGTTGATTCGTTCATGAATCAGTTCGAATCACCGTGCAAGAGTAAGCGCAGTAAAATTTTAACCATTATTACCAAATACTTTCATTCCGAAAACGAAATGAAAGTATTTGTTTCGAAAACGATTTATTTTTCGAGCTTTCCTAGGCCCATCTCTTTGGCCAATGCTGAACGCTTGCGAGCATAGCTTGGCGCGACCATTGGATAGTCATAGGGCAAGCCCCACTTCTCACGGTACTCCTCCGGGCTCATCCCGTACTTAGACCGCAAATGGCGCTTTAGAGATTTAAACTTCTTGCCGTCTTCCAGGCAGATCAAAAAGTCATCCGTGATCGATTTTTTAATCGCGATGGCTGGCTCAGGCGCAGCAGCTTCGCCTGCTGAATTCTTCAAGTCTTGCAGTGTCGAGTGCACTTCGCGAATAAGGTCAGGCAGTTCAGTACTCTGAATCGGATTGTTGCTGACATATGCTGAAACAATGTCAGATGCATATTCGATAGTTGTTACTGACGCCGGATCTATGCGATCGATTTCTTCACTCATTAACGTTCCCCTTTGAGTTGGGAAATATATATGGTTTCAACTTGCGGGTAGTAAATGAGAAATTACATATCTATTCTGCAGTTTCAGACAAAATTGCATGAACTCAGCTGTGTGTAAGTCTGTAATGACTTTCACAGCTGAGAAAGTTGCTCAAATTGAACTGCCTATTCGCTTATCGCGCGAGCAGGACTACCAGCATAACAATACCCAGCAGAACTGCAGACCACATCGCCATACTTACGGTGAGAGGGCCCCGCGCTAACGCACCCCTAGGACTGAAAGTGGTCTCAATCTTCTCAAACGTTCGCGCACCAATACCCGCGAATGCGCTGGTGATTGCCGGACCTGCTTTGCCCCAAACACGACCCGCCCACATGAAGGCGCCATAACCTGGCTTGCGATACAGCCAATCGGTATCGAGGATCGTTCCTGGTTTCTCCGGCGGGTACAATCCGAACCGCTTGAGCAGGATGAAGGCGAGCACGGCAAACATCAGCAATTGCAATTGTGTCAGCACGTGATCGACCGTGTATGGCTTGTACGGTTT
>CAZGVG010000123.1:1691-6638 GCA_964528975.1 uncultured Hyphomonas sp. | reverse complement strand
TCAACCTCGAGATGCAAGTCACCTTTGTGCCAAAGGTCGAGAGCTGCGCCAAAGCGCATCGCGGCATTGCGAAGAGCATCACCAATAATTTCCTTGATTGCATCACCGCCAGACTTTCCGTCTGCGCTGCCATAGCCCAGCCTAGAAACACCACAAACGGTTAGATTTATCCACATTCCAGCACCGGGATTAGGAAGCCCCTCCACCACAGCCGGCTCCCAAGTCCAGTGAGGGTCAGCAGACAGCAGGCGGTCGGTCAGCGCGGCATGCCCAACATAATCCAAGTGCCTAGCATTCCTGTGATGATGGCCGCCGCACTCGGGGCAGTTCCAGATCATGACGCTTTTGTCTTTTTTGCGCTCCTCTATTTGAGCGCGCGTTTCCTTCGGGAGTTTCGAGATTTGATGTTCAGGAAAGGGATGACGCAATAGCGCCAAGCCTTCAGGAACTATTTCTTGCTGCATTCCATCAGCCATCATTATTCTCCTTCTCTTCCCGTATCCGCTTACGCACGGCGTCCGTTTTCATTGTTTGCTTGTTGGTGAGTTGCTGTTCGAGGGTCATGCGGATACCTGATATGAAGTACGCGCCATCTGAAGCGCTCGTAGAACCTCTTTTGACGCTTCGGATTTGGTCATGTTTGGGTGCGCAATGTAGACACGCACCGTTTCATCAATGCGCACGTAACCCCAGTGAGAATCTTCTTGGGCAGCGCACTCTTCAGCAGGCCATTCACGCGGATTGCACTCGCCGGCGACGTACTCTTCAACCGTCATTCCAGTTGATTGCTGGGTCATCGTTTGTTGTCGGTGACGCCATTTCCGCTTTGACGGCCAATAATCAAGGCCCTTGCCATTCAACATAATTTGCCAATGATATGCGCTGCGCTTTTTCCAATTAATTTCCTTCATGCTTGGCTCCATAGTGAGCGTTAACCGCAGCCACGATAAGGTCGGCGCGAATGGGTCCCACGGTTTCGGTGGTGTTATAATCTGCGAAGACTTTGAAAGAGCCATCCTGACTTTCAACTCGCCCCTCACCCCGAACAGAGGTTGTGCTGCTGGCGAAACAAACAGGAACACCATTACAATCAACAATATCGCGCGGCGATCCAGCCTTGATCCGCCAAGGTAGATTTAAATTATGACCACTTGGTACGCTCATGCGGACCCCCAACGCTCGGCATAGGCTTCCCCGCCTTCGCAAGCTTCGATATGGCTCATCTTTGCGTGCAGCTCTGCCTTGGCGCGCACGGCTTCCGCCTCCTTGGCGCGATCCGCGTGGGCTTCTCTGACTTCATGCAGAGTGGTGACACGGTATAGGTGGTTAGTGAGATTAAACATCGGTGGCCTCCCGCAGGTGCTTCAGTATAATTTTAGCCATCAGACTGTACGCCGCCGAGCGCGCCGCCGAGCGCGCCGCCGAGTACGCCGCCGACCAATCGCCTTCCGAAACTTTTTCTGTTATTGCCCGCCCGTGCAGCGCAGCTACGGCATGAACCGAGGCTCTACACTTTTCGCGCCAATCCTCTTTACCTTCGCCAATCGATTTTGCCGCAACCTCAAGCAATATATCGCGCTGTATTTGGTGACGAACAGACTCTAAACCGATGCCCACAGGAAGCGCTTCCGCTAGGTCTATGTGCCATTCAGCCCTATCTTCGCGTGGGAGGCTCTCAAAGATAATGTCACGTAAATGTTCAAGCCATTCCGGTGTGCCAAAATAGTCGGCTACATAAGCGTGATTTCCCACTTCTGGCCCATCGTCTAGGCCCCAGTCATCACCCTTGATGTTGCGTATATCATAGGCATCACAACCAACAGAGCAGCCCTTGTCGCTTTTGCTTTCAGTGTAAAAGCCCGCAATTAATCGCTCTGCCTCAACGTGCGCCTTGGCCAGAGCGACTTTTTCTTTTTTCTTTTCCAGTGTTAGCATCACGTCTCTCCTATTGCGCGCACGGGACAATCAAGTGCATTGATCGCGGTCTGCATCCGGCACTTCAGGACGCCCGCCAATGAGGCGTGATACAGGGGATCACCCTCAACCACTTCGACTGCTGGACTGTCGGGAATCTGAAGCGCTTTGCGGGCTTCTCTCAGCTGTCGGCGTAACGCGATATTCTGCTCAACCAAGATCAGTTCAAAGTCTGACAGGTCTCTACGGTCGGACTGCTCCAGCCATGGCGGCGTTGTTTCTTGATGGAAGGTCATTAAAGCACCCTCCCAAGCATCAAGCGTGAGAAGTGCTCGCTATTTTCGCGGAACATGTCGCGGGTCTGATCATCACGCCAGTTGAGATCATACTCCTCAGAGAACCAATCCATGCAGGACTGCTGGGCGTCTTCATCCTTACAAAGCGCCATGTGTGCATCGAAGGTTTGAGCCATCTGAAACAGGTAGGAAGCGTCTTCGCGAACGTGCGCGGCTTCAATGCCAGTTGCTTCGAGTAAGTCTGCGTATGCCAAGTGTCTCTCCATCAGTTGATGAAGAGACATTGCACTACATAATGTAGCGTGTCAACACAAAATGTAGCGCGTCGTTATTTTCTGATTATCGACTGCCAGCGGAGCGTCAGGCCAGCATAAAGCCAAGCAATAGAGAGTAGGATCATTCGCCAATCTGGACCCGCAAAGGTATCAGTGACTTCTCCAATAGTTAGCAGGGTAGCGACCGCGAAGCAGAAGACCTGCCCCCATCTGGCGTAACACCACTTAATCACTGCCCGCAGACTATTCATGCTGAAATCCCGTTTTCTTTGGTTCGGCCAAACCTTCCAGCATGCGCCGAGCCGCGTCACGCTGGGGGTCTGGTATGCGATCCCATATATCTATTATATCAGATGCTTCTTTGTTTTTTGTGCCACGGCCAAGGAATAGCCACTCAAAAGGGACGCGGAGGGCGCGTGCGTATTTTTCGGCTACTGGCTTTCTGATGCCACGGTCGCCCGCCTCATGCGCCCTGTAAGTGACAGGGTTCCACCCAAACGCCTCTGCGGCGTCTTGGGCATGTTCGTAACCCGCGTCGATCCGGGCTTGCTTTAAGCGTTCAAAAACTTCCATCAGCAAACCTTACACTACATCACGCTACATTTCGTGTTGACATTTGCGATACATTTTGTAGCGTAAGGTCATGACGACACTGCCAGACATATTCGAAGCCCTGCCATCTTCGCAAGAGATCGCTGATTTTGTTAGCGAAAAAACCGGACGCCAGATCACGGACCGAGCTGTTCGGGCGTGGCGCTTGGAGGGCAGGGGCATTCCTGGCCGTTACTGGCATTCGATTGTTGAGCTGGCGCGCCAAAAAGATATTGAGGGAATTACTCATGAGGCGCTTAATGAAGCGCACGTGCAGGCCGCCTAGCCATGTCGCTTGAGTTCGATCACCTCGCTTTCAACGCGCTCCATCTCCTCAGCCAGCCTGAGACAGAGTTTAGCTTGTGCGATCAGGCTGTGACGTGTGTGGGCAATCGTCGCCTCAACGACGCTGCTATGCCCATCAAGACCTTGTCGCCTGTATTCGATGACGGCGACATTTCCCTGAATTTCCCCGCGCGGCAATGCGTTACTGAAAGCCATTATCCCACCTCGTTCCATTTTTGTTCTAGTTCATTTCGGTTAACAGGTTATGGCTTCGATGGGAATAGCTTCCTAGGAATTAATTCCTCAAAAGCGGGGTTCTAGGTATAATGGCTGGGGCGATATTCACCTGCAAGGACTGCCACAAGTCCGGGCCTTACGATGACATACCGAAGGGTCTGGACCCTCGCCCGAACGTGGGCGGCTTCCGTTCGATCTGCCGTGAGTGCATCAACAAATACAAAGCTGCGATGCGTGCAGAGCTTTCACTTGGCGGGCCATATGCTGGCCGGATTGGCAGCAAGGGCGGTGGGGCGAGCTTTGACGCCGCTGAGGCGATGAAGACCAAGGCCGGGCGCTTGCGGCTTCAATGCTTGCAAACGATTGCGGAGGAGGGGCCGCTTGGCGCAGATCGGCTCGCCTTTATTCTGGATGCTGATGAAGACAATGTCTCGCCACGCCTGTCAGAGCTGACACGGGAAGCCTATGGTAAGCTTCTTGAAAAAGGCCCGCGCACAGCCAGGACCAAGCGCGACAATCCTGCGCATGTCTATCAACTGACAGATGCAGGCCGAAGCTGGTTTGAGCAGGGGGCGGCGGCATGAGCGATTCCTGGGTCATTTCAAAGCATGCCTTTAAACGCGTTCGCAAGCGGCTAGGTCTTCCAAAGAAATCAGCGGAGACTCTTGTACGGGATGCGCAAGCAAAGGGGATCAGGCAGGTTCAAGTATCCGGTTCTCTCAGGCGCTATCTTGATCATTTCCAGCACAATAATGGTGTCGCTGATCGCGCGGTCATCTATCGAGAGTATGTCTTTGCGCTACGCGGGCAAACTCTTGTCACAGTCTACCCTCTGCCCACAAAATACAGAGGGCGCAAAGCGCTGTGCGCCACATGACCCTAGACGCACAAGGCCACCAGGAGCGCCGCAAGCTCATCCGTGAGGGCACTGACCCCACAGAGGCGTTCAAGCGCGCGCTTGAGGCGCAGGACGCCCGTAAACCCAAAACAAAGAAGCGAGGCAAGGGATGAAACCGCAACTTCAGAAAGCCGTGGCTATGGTTCAGCAGGGTAAAACTTACGCACAAGCTGCGGCGGCGTGTGGCGTCAGTCGAAACGCGGTTGCTGGTGCTTGCTATCGCGCAGGCTACAAGACGGGAACCAGAGCGCTTCTCACAGATCATCAAATTGCGCGCCGGTTAGCTATTATTGATAGTTGTAATACTCAATACGAGGCGGCGCAAAGGCTCGGCATAAGTCGAACAGCGGTATCTCGCACCCTTTCCAAATACGGGAGCCGCACAGCATGACCCGTAACCCTGATTTCGATTGGGACATGATGGCGGATGCTCAAGGCATCGCTGAAGCTG
>CAZGVG010000123.1:0-1591 GCA_964528975.1 uncultured Hyphomonas sp. | reverse complement strand
AACCCTGATTTCGATTGGGACATGATGGCGGATGCTCAAGGCATCGCTGAAGCTGTTCGCAAGAGTGATAATCTGCGCCTTCCGCGTGATCCTAAAGGCGCGCTCAAGTCTTTGCTGAGGGTTGCCAAGCTAAAGCGCTCTGAGCGTAAGGATGGTGCGGCATGAGCGTTCACAGCTTTGACACAGATGTTGCGGATATGGTTGGCACCACTGCTGCGACTATAGCTTACAACATACAGCATTGGTGCGAGAAGAACGCGGCCAATGATCTGCATTTCCATGATGATCGTTATTGGACGTATAACACTGTTACCGCGTTCGAGGAGCTTTTCCCCTACCTTACAAAGAAGCAGATCCGAACAGCTCTGGATAAACTGGAAGCTGCTGGAATCTTGGTTTCAGGCAACTATAATAAGCATGGTCGAGACCAGACAAAATGGTACTCGTTCGTGCCTGAAGCTGTAGTTAAAGCAACCAGTTGCCCAAAAGGGCAAATGCAGTTGCCCAAAAGGGCAAGCCCAATTGCCCAAAAGGGCAAACCATTACCAGATAGAAAACCAGATAATAAACCATCTTCTATCGAAGATGAGTCCGGGCGCGAGGACGAAACAAAAATTGCTTTTGATGGCTATTGCACGATGGCCAGAAAGCGAAGCTGGGCTGTCCCAAGGGACATGACCCGCACCCGGCAAGCCGCGCTCAAGAAGCGCATCAAGGAAAACAAGCTTGAGGGTTGGGGTGATGCGCTCCGCAAGGCCTCTGAAAGCGATTTCCTGAGTGGCCGCACAGACAAACCGTTCACCTTGACACTCGATTGGCTCCTTAAGCCCAGCAATCTCCTGAAAGTATTGGAAGGCAATTATGACAACCGCACCAGCACAGTATCACCAGCCAGCCAACGTTCTCAGCGTAATGGAGGAGGCCAAGGTCAACCTGACGCATTTGAACGACTTGCTCAAAGACTGGCAGTCCCTGGCACCGGGCAAGAGCCTAGCCGACGCCAAGACTACGGAGCAGGTGAGGGCGTCGTTATCGATGCTACGGCAGCTTAGGAAGCGGGGGCAGCCTATGGACGTTCTGGCCATCGTGCAGCGCTTGCTTGCCATTTGGCCTGCACGGGACCGCAAGGACAGCGTTGCTGAGGATTGGGTTCGTGTTCTTAGCGAGGAGCCGCTGGCGTCTGTTTGGGCGGCCTATGAGAAGCACATTCGCATGCCGGGCCAGTGGGCACCCTCATTGGGCGACTTCCGCGTTTCAGTGCAGCGCCATGCTGGGACGGTTGACCGGGTAATTTTATCACTGACGAAAGAAGGAGCTGGGGCATGAGAACCACACTGGATGCAGCCATAGAGGCCGCGCAGATATTTTTCGAGAATCCCAAGATCACGCGCGATACGATACGCCGGGACAGCAAGAAAAAGATGTATGTTGAGCCGCGCAACTTCGTGATGGCGTACCTGCGGGCCAGTAATCCGACGCTTTGGAGTTACCCCAAAATCATTGAGACGGTTGGGCGCGCAGATCACTCAACGGCGATCTATGGGATCACTCGGGCTCATGAGAAGTGGGGCCATCTCTTGTTCAAAAAGCT
>CAZGVG010000122.1:0-6693 GCA_964528975.1 uncultured Hyphomonas sp. | reverse complement strand
GCTTCAGCCATGACCGGGGCTTTCGGCTCTAACAGCTCGAGATCAGTATTCGCCTGCGCTGTCTGAAACCGCTCATATCGGCGCACATCGCGGCGTGCGGCAGATTTGAAACGCGCATCGGAAACGCCCGTCAGATCGAGCACAAACCGATGCAGACGCTCACTTCCGGTTGGCGGCAATTCCAGTTCCCGCATAATCATCATTGGCTGATCCAGTTCAAAGACGATCCGGTCGGTGTCGAGGGTATAAGC
The DNA here is from genome assembly GCA_964528975.1 of uncultured Hyphomonas sp. Taxonomy (GTDB): domain Bacteria; phylum Pseudomonadota; class Alphaproteobacteria; order Caulobacterales; family Hyphomonadaceae; genus Henriciella. Next base: position 6,442 of record CAZGVG010000122.1, on the reverse strand, counting down.
GGCAATCCCTCCGGTTGGTTGCCCAAAGAAGGGGGCATGACTGATGGAAAAAGCATCGGGGACCATTTCGATCACGAAGCCAGTATCGGTCTCACGTAGAAAGATTTCAGGGCTGAAGGCTGTTTCGGATGTCAAAGTGATTCGCGTGAACTCACCGTCACCTGCAACCCCGATCGTGTGGACTTGTGCCTCTGCGAACACTGCGCTGTAAGCAATTGCAGTTAAAGCTAAAAGCGCCCTGAGAAATGTCATTGCCTGTTCCATGACTTACGATACCGCCCCGGCACCAGCTATCTGTACTCACCTTTCTTCTTTAGTCGACCCAATCTTAATCACAGATTTATCAAGGTGCGGCGAATATTCATCCGTGTCCCGGCAAATTGGGTCTTTTAATTCGCACCAGGAAGATGCATGTATAAAACATCCCTATGACAGGGACGAAACAGAATCCCCGAATGGCGGGTGAACAGGCCTAATCCCCTGCACTCAGTCAACACCGGAACGGATAGATATGAGCTTACAGGCTAACACAATTATATCTGCGCGCCGCTCTTACCAAAGAGCAGGCCGACTTTGTGTGCCACCTGTCCCTAACAACACATTTTCTGGCGTGCTTCGCCATGGTCCTACAAATCTTAGGACCTTAGCGCCGCCATCCTTTAAGGCACTTTATAATGAACAAACTTATGCTGATCGACGCGGTCCACCCGGAAGAGACCCGTGTCGCCCTGGTCAATGATGGACGCGTCCAGGACTTTGATTTTGAAACTACCGGCAGTGAACAATTAAGAGGCAATATTTACCTGGCGAAAGTCACGCGGGTAGAGCCATCTTTGCAAGCCTGCTTCGTTGAGTATGGCGGCAACCGTCACGGGTTCCTCGCCTTTAGCGAAATACACCCCGATTATTACCAGCTTCCGCAAGCTGACCGCGAAGCGATCCTGGAAGAAGCAGCACGCGAAGCTGCCGAAGCAGCAGACGAAGACCCTGAAGAAGATGATCAGGATGATGAAGTCTCCGATCAGGATGAAGACGTATCTGCTGAAGCCTCAGATGATGATGACGAGACCAGCAGTGAACTAGACGTCATTGATGAAGCTGATGATGAGAGCGATGACGCTTCAGACGAAGAGACTTCTGATGACGAGGTAAAAGCGAAAGCCAAGCCAGAGCGCCGCCGGAAATCACCGCGCAAGAGCCGCGGGGCATCGGCAACGAAGCGCTACAAAATCCAGGAAGTTATTCGCCGCCGTCAAGTCCTGCTTGTTCAGGTCGTCAAAGAAGAGCGCGGTAATAAGGGCGCGGCGCTCACAACCTATCTGTCACTTGCTGGTCGCTACTCTGTCCTGATGCCGAACACACCACGCGGCGGCGGCATCTCCCGCAAAATCCCCAACGGCAATGACCGCAAGCGCCTGAAGTCTGTCATGGACGATCTCAGCGTGCCGAAAGGCATGGGCCTGATTGTTCGTACCGCTGGCGCCAAGCGTACCAAGTCTGAAATCCGGCGCGATTATGACTATCTGCAAAAGCTGTGGGCCAAGATCCGTAATACGACTCTGGAATCGGTTGCACCACAACTGATCCACGAGGAGGGCGGCCTTGTGCACCGCGCCATGCGCGACATGTTCGACCGTGAGATTGATGAAGTCGTCGTCCAAGGCGATCAGGCTTATCGTGAAGCGAAAGACCTCGCCAAGACGCTGATGCCAACCCAGGCTCGCAAGGTGAAGCGCTGGACCTCCCCTGCCCCACTATTTGTGAAAGAGGGGATGGAGGAACAACTCGACTCGATCTTCTCCCCAACCGTACAGATGAAGTCCGGCGGTTACCTGGTCATCAACCAGACCGAAGCGCTCGTCGCGATTGACGTGAACTCAGGCAAGTCCACCAAGGAACGCAGCATTGAGCAAACCGCGCTGCGCACCAACCTCGAAGCGGCTGAAGAAGCTTGCCGCCAGATGCGACTGCGCGACCTTGCCGGCCTCGTCGTGATCGACTTTATCGATATGGACGAGAACAAGAATAACCGGGCCGTCGAAAAGAAAATGAAGGAGTGCCTGAAGCTTGATCGGGCGCGCGTTCAAAACAATCGCATCTCTCAGTTCGGTCTGATGGAAATCTCGCGTCAGCGCCGCCGTGCAGGTGTGCTACAGGCAACCTCTGACAAATGTGAAGCCTGTGATGGCACTGGACGTCGCCGCTCAATATCATCCTCGGCGCTGCAATTGCTCCGCGCCGTAGAAGCGCGCGCTGCTGGCGGCGGATTGCGCGGCATCACCGTCACCGCGCCAACCGATGTTGCGCTTTATCTGCTCAATTCAAAACGCGACGGCATTTCTGCTATCGAAGAAGAAGCGGGCTTCACGATCGCCATCAAGTCCTCTTCGGAAATGATCCCAGGTGATTTCCAAATCGACGCGGACAAGGAAACGAGTGGGCGTAGACGCCGCAAGAAGTTTAATCGCAGTGATTTCCTCGAAGGCGATGCTGATGATCACCTCCTGCCAAGTCAGGATGATGATGACGAAGACGATGCGGCCGCAAGCAGCGCTGATGAAGGTGATGGTGAAACCACCGCTGACGACTCTGAAGACGGCAGCCGTCGCAAGAGACGTCGCCGGGGTCGCCGCGGCGGTCGCCGCAGACGCAAGGATGGCGAGAGCATTGATCCGGGTGCACCGCCTGCCGATGGTGGGGCCTTGCTGGATGGACTTGCCATGAGCATCTCAAACCTCCTCGGTGATCTGCCTGATGACTTGCCTGAGGCCAGCGAAGGCGGCCTTGCGGCAACACCTGTCGCTATGCCAGAGGCTCGCAAGCCTGATACGCCTTCCGAGCGCGCGCCATCATCTGAAGAAACCAAAGCCGATAGCGATGACGCCCCACGCGAAGATGGCAAGAAGCGCCGCCGCCGCAGGCGTCGTCGTCGTAGCGAAGAAAATCCAGCCAACGCGGAAACCTCTTCAGAGGATACCCAGCAGGAACAACCGGCTGAGACGTCTGACGCGAAAGAGGCCGAAACCGTGGCCGAGCCTCAGCCAGAACCTGTCGAGGCTGAAGCTGATAAAGTCGAAGCGGCGCCTAAACTGCCAGCTAAGAAAAAGCGAGCCCCAAAAGCTGAAGCGGTAGAGCAAGAACCCGAAGCAGAACCTACGCCAGCGCCTGCCGAGCCGGTAACGACAGAACCTGTCTTGGAAACGAGCGCAGCGCCGAAAAAGAAACGGCGCGGTTGGTGGTCGAGATAGATTCTGCTGCAGACCTTATCCCACAGGGTCACAAAAGACCTTGACCCTGTGGATACCTTTTCCTATGTGCGCATTTGACAAGTAAGCGAACCACGACGAGCCGACCTTAAATTTTGGCTGTCAGTACGGGGGAGCCCAACTGTCTTCACTTTCAATGCCGGCTCTGTCGGTCTTGCTTTGCGAGGATACTTGGATGACTCATCCCAAGGGGCATTTTGCCCAGAACCTTTCGATACCTGTTGTTTCTGCGACAATGATCAAGAAGATTGATGTCGCTTTCGACACAACCACTGTACACAGGACTTTTGCCAAGGACGCCGACTATATGGCGGCCGTGGCTGAACTTATAAGGCCGAGCGGGCCTTTATAGCGCCCGTAACTTCCGAATACGCTGGACGCCTAACAGGCGCGTCTGCCCCTACCCTTTGAGCGATCTCTCGCCCATCTCGGATTTTCTGCCATGTTCAATTCGTCAAGCTCGCGCCTTGCGCAACCCGCCATTCTTCCTGATTTTGACCGCCCGTTTGGTCTGCCCGTCTTCAATTCGATTGAGGCTGTTATCGATGCCTATACGGGCGATGATGCGATTTACGTTCTCTACCCGAAAGTTATAGAAGCCGCCGCGAGAACATTCCTCGAAGGCTTCCCTGGGAAAGTTCTCTACGCGGTAAAGGCCAATCCGCATCCAGCGGTTTTGAAAATTCTCTGGGCAGCGGGTCTGCGCGCTTTCGACGTCGCCTCTATTCGTGAGATTGATCTGGTGCGCACTGTCTGCCCGGATGCTGAGCTTTATCTGATGCACCCGGTCAAATCGCGTCAAACCATTCGTCATGCCTATGCTGAGGGTGTTCGTCACTTCGCCTTCGATTGCGCCGCTGAGCTGGGTAAGATTTTGATCGAGACCAATGACGCTCAAGACCTTCACCTTCACTTGCGCCTTGCCCTACCAAAGGGCGGGTCTGCCAGCATGCCACTGGAAGGCAAGTATGGCGCTGATTATGATACCTCCGTTCAACTTTTGAATGCCGCCAGTGCGGTCGCTAACAAGCTCGGCATCTGCTTCCACGTTGGCAGCCAGTGCATGGACCCAGCTGATTATATTCGCGCACTCTCGCATGCCCACGCAGTTTGTGAGCAAGCTGCGGTTCAGATTGATAGCCTCGACTGCGGCGGCGGCTTCCCAGTGGCCTATCCCGGTATGACACCACCAGCGATCACAGATTATTTTGACCGCATCGAAAAGGGTCTAAAGATTTACGGCTTCAGCGATCTTGAAATTATCGGCGAACCAGGCCGGGCCCTCTGCGGTGAAGGCGGCTCGACCCTCGCCCGCATTGAGCTTCGCAAAGGCCGCGACCTTTATCTCAATGAAGGCAGCTATGGTTCGCTGTTCGATGCAGCGAACTGTGCCTGGAAGTATCCGGTAAAGCTTCACCGCGAAGAAGATGTCTCATCCAACGTCACTGGGTACCGGTTCTTTGGTCCGACATGCGATAGCCTGGACACTATGAATGGTCCGTTCGAATTGCCAAGCGATGCAGGCGAAGGGGATTGGATTGAGATCTGTCACTTGGGCGCTTATGGACAAGCCATGGCTACCGATTTCAACGGCTTCCAGTCTGATACAACCGTTGCGGTCCTGACTTAGGCTTCAGCTAAATCGCAATACTCCGTGATGGTTTGAAGAATATCGCTGAGCGTACGCGCGGCATCCACTTCAAACAGATCATCCGACAGGGTAAGCGCGGCAAACTGGCTATCCAGTAAGCTTTCTGGCATGAAGTGGTCCCGCTCCATCATGCGCGCCTGAATGACCTGCGCCGAAGCTGTGAGCAATACCCATGAGACGTGCCGCGCGTTGACCTTGCTGAGCGACGCGCGAACGGAAGGGGTGAGCGCCGAACAGGCAAGGACAATCCTTTCGTCGCGCATATCATCCACCGTTGAAACAATCCGGCCCGTCCAAGGCGCACGGTCAGCATCGGTTAGCGGCTCACCGCGTTTCATCTTCGCGATGTTTTCAGCACTATGAAACTCATCACCCTCAAGAAATGGAAGACCGAAGCGCTGTGACAGCTTGCACCCAACCGTCGACTTGCCGACCCCGGAAACGCCCATGATAACAATTAAGTGTCTGATCATTTTCAAGTCTTCACGCAAAGGGCTAGTCAGGATGATTTATCTCTGCGAACACAGGGCTACAGGCATATAAAACATAATCAAGACAAGACGGGAGATCGGCATGCGTGAGGTCAATCATTTCATCGGCGGTAAAGCTGCTGCGGGAACATCCGGGCGTTTCAGTGACATCTACAATCCCAACACAGGTGAAGTCCAAGCCCGCGTTCAGCTCGCCGCTGAAGCTGAGGTCGCCGCTGCGATCGACAATGCGCAAGCTGCCTTCCCGGCTTGGGCGAATACCAATCCGCAGCGCCGCGCCCGTGTGATGTTCGAGTTCAAGCGCTTGCTTGAAACCAACATGGATGAGCTTGCAGAGCTGCTCTCGTCTGAGCATGGCAAAGTGGTTGCCGATAGTCGCGGCGATGTTCAGCGCGGCATCGACGTGGTCGAGTTTGCTTGCGGTATCCCGCACCTTCAGAAGGGCGAGTACACAGAAGGCGCCGGGCCGGGCATCGATGTCTACTCGATGCGTCAGCCGCTTGGCGTGGTGGCAGGCATTACACCCTTCAACTTCCCGGCAATGATCCCGTGCTGGATGTTCGCTGTAGCGATCGCGTGTGGCAATACGTTCATCCTGAAGCCATCTGAGAAAGATCCTTCTGTCCCGCTGCGGCTGGCTGAGCTGTTCCATGAGGCCGGCGCGCCGGAGGGTGTGCTCAACATGGTCAATGGGGACAAGGTGGCTGTCGATGCCCTGCTGACGCATCCGGACGTCAAGGCGCTGAGCTTTGTTGGCTCCTCAGATATTGCCCAATATGTCTACGCAACTGGAACCGCCCACGGCAAACGCGTTCAGGCGATGGGCGGGGCGAAGAACCATGGCATCATCATGCCGGATTGCAATATGGAGCAAGCCGTCAAGGATATTGTCGGCGCGGCCTATGGCTCAGCGGGTGAACGCTGCATGGCCTTGCCTGTTGCGGTGACAGTTGGACAGAAGACTGGCGACGAATTTGTCGAGCGCATGCTGGACGCGGCGCGCGGCCTCACCGTTGGCATCTCGACGGATCCGG
>CAZGVG010000121.1:0-6791 GCA_964528975.1 uncultured Hyphomonas sp. | reverse complement strand
CGAGATGCGGAATTAGCCGAAGATATCGTCGCTTGGCATTCCAGGGACAGGGCCATGTTTGTTTTCGCGCGGTTCAGTTGGAAGCAGGCCAAGAACAAGCGCCACAATGAGATTGACCAGAACCGTCAAGAATAGTGTGAATGGCAACATTTCAGCCGCCACTATTTGAGCGCCCTCTGCAAAACCAGCCCAATCTCCTTGTAATAAGCGCTCTGACATTTCTTCCTGATCTTTACGCTGCTGCTCTGTTGTAAAGAACGGCGTCAAAATCAAACTCAGAATCATATTCAGAATGAATGCCCCAACCCAGACAACAAGAACCCACCAGGCAGTGAAACCGGCATCATGAAGGCGTTTTCCGTAGACGCAAATATAGGGGAATATCAGCACATAGGTTAGAAGACTGAATAGAAACCCAAGTTTAACACTTCCAGCAGCAACCAAAACACTGGCAACTGTCAGGATCACCATGCCCTGCCAGAATCGATTGCGGACGATACGTCCATTAGGATTGAATAGCAGATTTCCCATCATGGCCTCCTTATCTCGCGGGAGAAACTAACGGCATTCGACAGGGAAGCAATGTAAATTGCCGCTCCTACTCAAACTCGACCATAATCTCGTCGGCCGCAACGCTGTCGCCGCCGGCAACATTGATCGCCTTAACTGTTCCGTTCGCCTCAGCCCGGATAATATTCTGCATCTTCATGGCCTCAACGATACAAACAGCCTCGCCCTCCTGAACCTCCTGACCAAGCTCAACGTCAACCGAGACGACGAGCCCTGGCATCGGCGAAATAATCAGCTTGGACAAGTCGGGCTTTTCTTTCTCTGGCAGGCGCTGGTGCAGCTCAGCAGCCATCGGCGTGCAAACAAGAGCGCGCAAGCGTACGCCGCGATGACGCACAACATAGCCCTCGGTTCGATCTGCAACCTTGACCGCAATTGCCCGGCCATCAAGCGCCCCCTCCAAAAGAGGATTGCCCGGCACCCAATCACTGACAAAGGCGTGAGCCTTGCCATCAACTGTGATTGTGGCCTCACCATCTCCAAGATCAAGTTCAATCGGAACATGCTTCTCGCCCAGAATGACAACCCAATCCCTGCGAGCGGCATCCAGAGGCGCCATCCGTCCGGAAATCTGCGCCGCGCGGCGCGTATAGACACCGTGCACATAGGCGGCAGCGACTGTCAGCATTACAGATTGCTCTGCGGTCGGCTCAGTCCCATTAAAGCCGTCAGGGAACTCATCCTTGATATAGGCTGTGGTGATATTACCCGACCGGAACCTCTTCTCATCCATCACAGCAGCACAGAACGGCATATTGTCCTGAATACCTTCAATGTGAAAGCGGTCCAAAGCCTCGGCTTGGATGCTCAACGCTTCGTCTCTCGTCTTTCCATGTGTAATGAGTTTCGCAATCATCGGATCATAGAACATCGAGATTTCGTCGCCCTCACGTACTCCGCTATCCATCCGCACTGTTCCACCCTTTAGCGGACCTTCTTGCGGCGGTAAAAAGCGCTTCAAACGACCAATTGAGGGCAGAAAGTTACGATAAGGGTCTTCAGCATAGACCCGGCTTTCAATCGCCCAGCCATTAATCTTGAGCTTATCCTGCTTGAGGCCGAGCTTCTCGCCATAGGCGGAGCGTAGCATCTGTTCGACCAGATCAACGCCCGTGATCATCTCGGTGACCGGGTGTTCGACCTGAAGTCTCGTATTCATTTCAAGGAAGTAGAAGCTTTTATCCTTACCCGAAGCCACAAACTCCACGGTTCCGGCGCTATCGTAGTCAACGGCTTTCGCAAGCGCGACGGCTTGCTCTCCCATCTTCTTTCGGGTTGCCGCATCTAATAGCGGAGACGGCGCTTCTTCCAGCACTTTCTGGTTACGTCGTTGGATCGAGCATTCGCGTTCAAACAGGTAGACGCAGTTTCCATGCTTGTCGCCCATCACCTGGATCTCGACGTGACGTGGCTCCAGAATAAACTTTTCGATGAAGATGCGATCATCACCAAATGAGGCCTTGGCCTCAGCTTTTACGGCTGGATAGCCTTCCTCAGCATCTTTATCGTTGTGTGCAATCCGAATGCCTTTACCGCCGCCGCCAGCTGAGGCTTTGATCATAACAGGATAGCCAATTTCCTTGGAAATTTTAACCGCTTCCTCAGTGCTATTGATCAACCCCATATGACCGGGAACGGTTGAAACGCCAGCCTCGGCTGCGAGTTTCTTGGAGCTGATCTTGTCGCCCATCGCCTCAATCGCGTGCGGATTGGGGCCAATGAAGACAATCTTTTCTTTTTCCAGACGTTTTGCAAACGCAGCATTCTCAGACAGGAAGCCAAAGCCCGGATGAACCGCTTCGGCGCCGGTCTGCTTCACAGCATCTACGATCTTATCCATGACGAGGTAGGATTCTGCTGCGGGTGACCCACCAATGTGAACCGCTTCATCAGCCATTTCCACGGCCATTGAGCCTGCATCAGCGTCGGAATAGACAATGACGGTTTTAACGCCCAAACGGCGACATGTCTTGATAACGCGAACCGCAATCTCGCCTCGGTTAGCGATCAGTATTTTTTTGAACATGTATCAGCCCTGTACCCGTCATTGTTTATTATCAACTTTCGGACTTAAGGCGACCCAAAGCCCTTGTCGAGATTGCCTGGCGGTCAAAACGCAAATGTCGGCGCTGTCATACGCAAAACCATACGTTTTTATAATTATCACACCTCACAGATAAGCTGAGCAAACTTATTCCGCTATAAAATATAGGCTTTCTGTCGTCTCGTATTAAAAAAATGAGAGTGGACGAAGCTCCTAATTGAACGTGACGCTGTCCAACAGGGAGTTAAGCTCCAACTCCTCAGCCTCGTTTGAAAATGTACCAATGATAACAATCACATAATCGCTGTCTCTTAGCGCGTGGTAGCTCTGCTGAACGCTAACACCAGCGCCTTGTACGGTCGCTCCCATTTTTGAGAATGTTCGCCCACCAATCTGGCGTGCTGTATATTGATCATCATAATTGATACCCATTCCAGTTCGGGCCGTAAGAAGCTTCATATTGTCGAAGTAATCGTCGCCGTTCTTGACGCCTGGGGCATAGCTTACGTTCTCCGCTATGCTCATAAGGCTCGGATTGTCTGCTCGCGGCGTACCAATCTCATACTTTGAAATCACGAATATCGGGAGAGACTTTCGCATAGTCGCGCTTAGCTGACGCTTCATAAGCTCATCACTACCCGCCGCAATATCTGTCCCAAGATTGAAAACGCCTTCAGCGACAGTTTCACTTGCGTAAGCCCAACTATCAGGGACTTCTATGTTCATATCGAAGAAGCTAGATGAATATTGCCCCTCACCCTCTAGCGACATGTAAGCCGTCTGATTGTATTTGATGTCGACTTCACTCTGCGGTTTCGGGTCGCCCCCTTACCCACACGATGCCACAGCCAACAGTGCGATGCCGGCCAGATACTTAAAATTGAAAATCATTTCTTCCCCACACGCTAATCACCGGTCAGAGCTTCTAGCTGAGAGAGGTGAAGGTCAAGCCGCGATTGTTAGACCTTGAGCAAATCCAGGGGCTTCAGCCTTCAGAAATTCGATCAGGGCGCGTTCGGCAGGACTGATCTCAGCATCCCAACCTAAGCGTTTCAAGAACCAGTTGCTCTCATCGCTTGTGACTTTTTCAGCCTCAACCCGCGCCGCCTCTTCGGCAATAGCCCGTGCTTTAGCCGCTTTCTTTGAATCAGACGTGATACTTTCAAACCACCCGCCAGACGAAATTGATCCTCCCATCCGACCAAAGAAGCCTCCGACACTGGTCTTAGTATCGCCAAGCCAGGCCTCGCGTGCCAGCGCACCTTCAACACTCTGTGGCGCAGGATGAGCACGAGCCATGAGATGATTGCCAATCGCACGTGCGAAAAGGTCATTCCAGGAGGCGTGGTTTTTGGCTTTCGCGATCGCATCATTCGTTTGGAAGAGAACCGTTGCCTCACGGCGGCTGACCCATATCCCTGCCTCGCCGCTGGCGGCATAAATTGCATACCGCATGCGTTCAACCATGAACGGCTTAGCCACTCCGTCCGCCTTAATCCGGTTAGAGATCGCATCGAGCGTATAACGTGACAAACTCTCAGGCGCGCCCTCAGCTTGACGCAAGACAGCCATCAAGAGGTCAATCTCATCAAGAGATGGAACGCCGCCGCTATACTCTACCTGCCCGATCAACCACTCAGACTCTTCATCGGTAACCCAACCTTCGGGTGGCTCACGGGTCAGAAGATAGTCTTTAACCGCCTCTCGAAAGCGGCTTGTCCATTGAGGATCGGATGATGACAGCGTGTCGTGTAGCCGGAACAAGGCCTCTGCCTCGCCGCGGCTAACGATACCATCTTGATAAACTTCATTTACGATACGTCGGGCTTCGGTCTCAGAAGCTTCGCCCAGCTTCGCGACACGTGCCATAATGACCTGTAACTCTTGATCCATAAATCGCCTCGTAGAACTTGTTGGCACCATAGTGACAGCAAGCTATTTCCAAGGTGTTTACACGGATACAGATTCGATCTGCAGGAAACTGGTAAACAAACGCATCAGATCACGCGGCATGTCTTTTGGTAGTAAACTGTCGACTGGATCATCTCGCCGAGCGATCATGGATACGCCTTTTGCGCTATCGACCCGGAAGTAATTCATCGACCAATCTGGAAACGCGCGTTCCGTGATTGTCTCACCGACAATTTGCACAACACCGTGGTGGCGATCATCTTTAAGGATCCGTCGATAGGTTTCTTTGACCTCTTCGGCCTTACCTTCGAGCGCCTGCATAAAGCTGTTATTATTGTGCGCCAGAAATCCCGTGATATAGCGCTCATAATTGTTTGACTGCGATGTATCTAGAATCGCTTTTATATCCTGATCACTCAGGTCTTTTGCGGCGGCACTGACATAAACAAGACGATACACGATAAACTCCCGCATTTGCCATAGAATAGCTTCAACATGTTACAACCGTATACAAGCCGTGCGTGTTGCCCGACTCCTGAAAGAGCGCTCGACGCGTGCAGGAAAAGGGGAGTGGAAGTTTCAAACAATCACTGTCATATATAAAAGTGTAAAGCAGTCCTGAAGAAAGGCGAAAGCCATGACCGTCTCTGAAGCTGATGTATTGATGCCAATGCGCACCGGCGAAATCCGGATTCATGATGAAGCAGGCTTTGAGGGAATGCGAAAGGCTGGACGCCTTGTCGCGGACTGCCTTGATATGCTTGTGGGAGAGGTCAAACCCGGCGTCACGACGGCCCATATTGACAAGCTGATCCAGGAATTCGTCTACGATCATGGCGCGCAATCCGCGACCATTGGCTATCGCGGCTATCGGCATGCGTCCTGCATTTCCCTTAACCATGTAATCTGTCACGGCATTCCGGGCGACCGCGCATTCAAGGATGGTGATATCGCGAATATTGATGTCACCGTGATCGTTGATGGCTGGCATGGCGATCATTCCCGCATGTATTCGGCTGGCGAGCCCAAACGTCTCGCAACGCGCCTTATGGATGTCACCTACGAGGCCCTGATGGCAGGGATCGCCGCGGTGAAGCCGGGAAACAAGTTTGGCGATATAGGCGCTGCAATCTCTGACATTGCCCGCAAGAACCGCTATTCTGTCGTTGAAGATTTCTGCGGTCACGGGCTTGGCCGTCTTTTTCATGACGAACCGAATGTCGTCCACAGTTCAAGAGCTGGCACAGGCCCGGTCCTGAAAGAAGGCATGTTCTTTACGATCGAACCGATGCTGAATGTAGGTCGCAAGGATGCCGCCATACTTAATGACGGCTGGACCGCTGTGACGCGCGACCGCAAGCTGTCTGCGCAATTTGAGCACTCTGTTGGCGTTACAAAAGATGGCTGCGAGATTTTCACAGCCTCACAGAAAGGCCTGCAAACGCCGCACACGGCCAGCACTTGAGTGACAAGGATATAAAACCACACTGGCAAGGCCATAGGGATCGCTTGCGAAGCAAACTGCTGAAACGAGGCGCGACCGCGCTTGAAGACTATGAGCTTCTTGAAGCATTGCTTTTTGCGTTCATCCCCAGAAGAGACGTAAAGCCCGTCTCGAAGGCTCTTTTAGCGAGGTTCGGTTCATTATCGGCAATTTTTGCTGCTGAAAGCAAAGACCTCACAACCGTTAGCGGTATAGGCGAAACGGTTGCAGCCTATCTCAAAGCAACCCAAGAAATTAGTGCCCGAGCGGCACGTGAAGCGATCCAGACACGTCCAGTGATCTCAAGCTGGAGCGCCCTGCTCGCTTATGTGCGCAGCCAGTTACAACACGAAACGCGAGAACAATTCCGGGTTCTCTTTCTGGATCGCAAAAATCAGCTCATCTCGGATGAGTTGATGTCACATGGCACAGTGGATCATGCGACTGTTTATCCGCGCGAGATTGCGAGGAAAGCTTTGGAACTAGCCGCCTCCTCGCTTATTCTGGTCCATAATCATCCCTCAGGGGACCCCACGCCCTCGCGCGCTGACATCGACATGACCCGCGAGATAATTGATGCACTTGGCCCACTCGAAATTAGTGTTCATGATCACCTGATTGCAGCAAAGCAAGGCGTCACAAGTTTCAAAAGCCAGGGTTTGATCTAGAACGCTCTTGCCCGGCGGTAGGCCTAGACAGCGGCTATAGCAGCAGACATTCTCCATTCAAAAAGAATACTTGGAGGAGAATCAAAGATGAGACTGGCGACTCTATGCCTTGGGG
>CAZGVG010000120.1:0-6843 GCA_964528975.1 uncultured Hyphomonas sp. | reverse complement strand
GGACCGCAAAGTCGACTGAGCTATCATTCAGCGTTGAGACCACAACAACTGGCTCAGGGTCTTTCAGGATCAGCGGGTGATCGGCGAAGACTTTCTGGATCACCTCGCGGGTCTTGTCGATGTCACTGTCATAGGACACACCAAAGGTCAGCTCGACGCCGCGCACTTCGTGGTGGCTATGATTGACGATCTGCTCACCCCAGATTTTTCCATTTGGAACAATGATTTGTTGGTGATCGAAAGTCCGCAGGATTGTTGTGAAAAGATTGATCTCCTCGACATTCCCGAAATTCCCGGCCGCATCGATAAAATCGCCCGTTTTATAAGGGCGGAAGACCATCAGCATGACGCCTGCAGCTAGGTTTGACATCGCGCCTTGTAAAGCAAGACCAACGGCAAGGCCGGCGGCACCGAGAAGGGCGATGATTGAGGTTGTCTCAACACCGAAGCGCCCGAGCACAGCGATGAAGACGAAGGCCAGAACGAGATAGCGCGCCAAGCTCCCGAGGAAGTTAAACAGAGTCGCATCCAGATTCTCGTAGCGTTTGCCCAGACCTTTAACGGCGTTGCCGACTTTGCCAGCAATCCAATAGCCGACGATCAGTATCAAGATGGCTATCAGGAGGTTTGTCCCCCAGCTGACGGCCATTGAGCCATATGTGTCCATAAAGTTTTCCACGATGAGCAACCCCCTTTGATTATGTTGCGTTTAATTTTTACCCGATTTTGTCACATGACCGTAGGGCTGATGCTCAGAATTAACTGTAATAAATAAAAATGGCGGCCTTTCGACCGCCATTGATAGCTATTTAGACCATAGATAGGCCTTATTAAGCGGCTGCGGCGCCCATGACGGCTTTAACTTCGAGGAATTCCTCGAAGCCGTGCTCACCCCATTCGCGGCCATTTCCGGACTGTTTATAGCCGCCAAAGGGCGCGCTGAAGTCTGGCCCCTGGCCGTTGACTTGAATTTGGCCTGCGCGGATGCGGTTGGCGACTTTCAGGGCTTCTTCTGGCGCGCCCTGAACGTAGCCTGCGAGGCCATATTCAGTGTCGTTTGCCATTTCGACGGCTTCATCCACGCTGTCATAAGGGATCATGACCATCACGGGGCCAAAGATTTCCTCGCGCGCAATCGTCATCTCATTGGTGACATTTCCGAACACGGTTGGGCGGGCGAAATAACCACGGTTAAGGCCTTCAGGACGTCCGGTGCCGCCAGCAAGCAGGGTTGCGCCTTCGTCGATGCCTTTTTGGATGAGGTCCTGAACCTTGGCATATTGGTTGCCGTTTGAAATCGGACCAATCGCGCCTTTGTCGGCTTCGCGCGGCATCTGAACTTTGACTTTTTCGGCCGCTGCCTTGGCGATTGCCATCGCTTCGTCATTCTTGTCTTTCGGGACAAACATCCGGCTCGGCGCATTACAGGATTGGCCAGAATTGGTCATCATCTGCATGACGCCGCCGCCGACAGCTTTAGCCAAGTCTGCGCTTGGCAGCACGATATTTGGCGACTTACCGCCCAGTTCCTGAGCAACGCGCTTCACGGTTGGGGCTGCTGCCTGCGCGACCAGAATTCCTGCGCGGGTCGAGCCGGTAAAGCTCATCATATCGACATCCGGGTGGGCGGAGAGTTTTGCGCCGACGCTTGGTCCATCGCCGTTGACGAGGTTGAAGACGCCCGCTGGAACGCCCGCTTCATGCATGATTTCAGTGATCAATAACGCATTGAGCGGTGAAATTTCAGAGGGCTTCAGCACCATTGTGCAGCCCGCTGCAATCGCTGGAGCGACTTTACAGGCAATCTGGTTCAGCGGCCAATTCCACGGTGTGATGAACCCGCAAACGCCGATGGCTTCTTTGCGCAGCAGGGTGGTTCCGCGCTGTTCTTCAAACTCATAATTGCGCAGAATCTGGCTCATAGTTGCAAAATGCCCCATGCCTGCCGGAACTTGCGCGGCTTTGGCGAGCCACATTGGCGCGCCCATCTCATCAGAGATCGCTTCGGCCATGTCGCCCATGCGGGCCTGAATACCTGCGGTGATCTTGTCG
Organism: uncultured Hyphomonas sp.; assembly: GCA_964528975.1. Taxonomy (GTDB): domain Bacteria; phylum Pseudomonadota; class Alphaproteobacteria; order Caulobacterales; family Hyphomonadaceae; genus Henriciella. The sequence goes on along the minus strand of CAZGVG010000120.1, from coordinate 4,791 downwards.
AGCAGGTCAGCGCGGTATTCGACACTGGTTTCAGAGAAGCTTGGGAAGGCGGCTTTTGCAGCCGCTACCGCTTTGTTCACATCTGCTTCTGAACCAAGCGAGATGCGGGCAAAGGGCTCTTCTGTCGCTGGGTTTTCAATATCCAGGGCGCGCGGTTCAACCGGGTCGACCCATTCGCCGTTAATGTAGAATTGGAGATACTCTTTCATGGCTCGCGCCTCCCGTATGATTTTGTTCTTGTCTCAGTATAGGGCCGGGGAGGCTGGCATGCGAGTCCTGCCCTAGCGGAATCTGCGTTTTACGATTTCGCGAGCTTGACCAATGCTTCGTCGAGCGCCGAGAGGAAGCGTGATCTATCCGTTTTGCTGAATGGTGCCGGACCGCCAATATTTTGCTGCGTCGCGCCCGCTCTAAGGTCAGCCATGATCGCGCGGGTCGCTATCGCAGACCCGATCGAGTTTTCCGTAAACGCCTTGCCATTGGATCCAAGTGTTATGGCGCCCGCTTTGAGCGTGCGCTCGGCCAGCAATATATCCGCTGTGATCACCACAGATTTTGGGTTTGAGCGCTCTGCGATCCAGTCATCTGCAGCATCGAAGCCATCGCTGACGGTAATGTGCTTCAATAACGGATGTGGCGGCACGCGCAGAAAGCTATTACTGACCAACGTGACCGGGACCTGTTTGCGCAGGGCCACTTTGTAAATTTCGTCTTTGACTGGGCAAGCATCCGCATCGACCAGAATATGAGGTTTGACTGGATCATAATGATCCATCAGCGCTTGCGGCCCCCAAAGATACCGCGCAGGACATATTTGGTGACATCCCTCGCTATCGTCCGGGTGGCTGTGTTGATAGAGCGCTCTGTCGTTGTCATACGGGTGGAACGGCGGCGCGTGGTCTTGGTTTTGGCCTTGGCTTTCTTTTTCTCCAGCTCTTTGGCGGCCTTTTCCTCTTCCTTAGCGAGCCTTTCAGCTGCGTCTGCAGCCTCTTCTTCGCGTTTGAGCAGGATTTCATAGGCGCTTTCGCGGTCAATCGCCTCTTCATACAGGCCAGCGACCGGGCTGTTCTTCATTTCCTCTTTGCGCTCAGCTTCGGTGGCCGGGCCCAGGCGCGAACTTGGTGGGCGGATGAGCGTGCGCTGGACAATGCCCGGCGCGCCTTTTTCGTCCAGAGTTGAAACCAGTGCCTCTCCAACGCCGAGATCGGTGATCACCTCTTCGCTATCGAAAGTAGGGTTCTCGCGGAAGGATTGAGCGGCCGCTTTTACGCCTTTGCGCTCTGACGGGGTGTAGGCGCGCAACGCATGTTGAATACGATTACCGAGCTGGGCGAGAACACTGTCCGGCAAATCGCGCGGATTTTGTGTGACGAAGAAAATGCCGACGCCTTTGGAACGGATCAAGCGCACAACTTGTTCGATCTTTTCCAAGAGCGCGCGGGGCGCATCATTGAACAGCAAGTGCGCCTCATCAAAAAAGAAGACCATTATCGGCTTATCCGGATCGCCAACTTCAGGCAGGTCTTCAAACAGCTGGCTGAGCAGCCAGAGCAAGAATGTTGAGTAAAGACGAGGGGAGTTGATGAGGGTCGTTGAGTCCAGGACGTTGACGACGCCTCGGCCATCGCGCGTCGTGCGCATAAAGTCTTTCAGGTTCAGCGCCGGCTCACCAAAGAACTCATCAGCGCCTTCGCGTTGTAGCACCAGAAGACGGCGTTGAATGGCGCCAAGGCTCGCCGGGGCCACATTGCCATATTCACGGCTGAGGGCGTCTCGCACCTCTTTATCGCCCATATGATTGAGCAATTTGCGCAGGTCCTTCAGGTCGAGGAGCAGCATGCCTTCATCATCGGCATATTCGAATGCAACGGTCAGAACGCCTTCTTGAGCCTCAGACAGGTCCATCAAGCGTGAGAGCAGGAGCGGGCCCATGTCGCTAATCGTCGTACGAACCGGGTGACCCTTTTCGCCGAACACATCCCAGAAGACGGTCGGCGTATCATTGTATCCATAATCTTCGAAGCCAATCTTGTCGGCGCGCGAGATCAGCTTGTCATGCAACTTATGGTCGGGGCTGCCTGAGACACAAATACCAGACAAATCGCCTTTTACATCTGCGCAAAAGACAGGAACGCCTTCATTTGAAAATCCCTCGGCCAGGATTTGCAGCGTCACCGTTTTTCCGGTTCCGGTTGCGCCCGCAACAATGCCGTGGCGGTTCGCCCGGTTCAGCAAGAGCCGTTGCGCGCCATTTGGCTGGCCTGTGCCGTCTGTGTCTGCACCGCCAATAAAGATACTGTCGCCCATGCTGCGCTCCCTCATAAATCAAGCGGATTCCTAAGCTGCACTGTAGGATCGGGCAAGGGATGAGGTTCAGGCGATTTCAGGGGGCGAAAAGTGGCCAGTCCGCGGCCAGTCTTTATTTTGTCAATTTACGGCTTTGGCTTTGAAAGCCTGCGCGCGGACTGGCATAGAGTTTCCGTCCAGTATTCGTCTCACAAAGTTGACGTAACGGCAACTTACCGAAATTTTATGCAACTGGACGAGTTGCCTGCTGCGCGCCATATCCGGATGCAATGGAAGCTTTTTCAAATCTTCTCGAGCGCTTGCTTCTGACGCCGTCGCGAAATGGCAAGCTGGCCTTGATGGTGGCCTATTTCAGAGACCAGCCAGACCCCGAACGCGGCTGGGCGCTGGCAGCGATTACGGGTGAGATTGACCTGCCTGGGGTCAAAGCCGGATTGGTGAGACGTTTGGTCGAACGCAAGGTCGACCATGAGCTGTTCCGGCTGTCTTACGATTTTGTTGGCGATCTGGCCGATACGGTGAGCTTGATCTGGCCGTCCAGCCACGGTGCCAATTACGTCCCGTCTTTAAGCGAGATTATTGAACAGCTAAGCGATGCAACCAAGCCGCAAGGCGAACGGTTGATTGAGGGGTGGCTGAACGCCCTGGATGCTCGCGGGCGCTGGGCATTGTTGAAACTGGTAACCGGGGGCTTGCGGATTGGCGTTTCGGCGCGGCTTGCGAAAGTCGCAGCGGCGCAATTTGGGGATGTCGAGCCGAGCGAGGTTGAAGAAATCTGGCATGGCCTTGAAGCCCCATATCTCAGCTTGTTTGCTTGGCTGGAAGGCAAGGCTGCCAAACCCGAGCCTGATATTGCTGCACCGTTTCGTCCGGTCATGCTGGCTCATCCTCTTGTCGCCAAGAAGGATCGGGATAACCCGGATGCGATTGATCCTGAGCTGATTACATCTGAAACATTTGCGGCTGAGTGGAAGTATGATGGCATCCGTGTGCAAGCCGTGGCTGAAAAAGGAGTGCGGCGCATTTATACCCGCACTGGCGATGATATCAGCCACACTTTTCCAGACGTTCTGGCAGCGATGGATTTCGACGCGGCGATTGATGGAGAGCTGTTGGTCCGTAATCCTGATGGCGAGGTCGCCCCGTTTAACGAGCTGCAGCAACGCCTCAACCGTAAGACGGTCAGCAAGAAACAGATGGATGCCCGCCCGGCCTTTATCCGCGCTTATGATATCATGGCTGAAGGCGATGAGGACTTGCGCGGCCTGAGCTTTCGGGACCGCCGCGGGCGCCTTGAAGTCTTCGTTGGCGGGCTTGAAACAGATCGCATTGATCTTTCGCCAATTGTTCCAGTTACCACGATTGAAGCGCTTGAGCAGGCGCGCAATACGCCGCCAGCGCCTGAAATTGAAGGCCTGATGCTCAAACGCTGGGACAGTGTCTATGTTGCTGGACGCCCAAAAGGCCCATGGTTCAAGTGGAAACGCGATCCGTTCCTGATTGATGCTGTGATGATGTATGCCCAGCGCGGGCATGGCAAACGTTCCAGCTTCTATTCCGATTTTACGTTCGGGGTCTGGCGCGACGTGGACGGCGAAGACCAGATCACACCTGTTGGTAAGGCCTATTTTGGTTTTACCGATCAAGAGTTGAAACAGCTCGATAAGTTCGTGCGCGAAAACACGATTGATCGGTTTGGGCCTGTTCGTTCTGTAACAGCCAGTAAGGAGATCGGTCTTGTCCTTGAGGTCGCATTTGAGGGCTTGCAGCGCTCACCCCGCCACAAGTCTGGCATTGCGATGCGCTTCCCACGCATCAACCGCATCCGCTGGGACAAGCCAAGCGCCGAGGCCGACCGGCTTGAAAATCTCGAAGCCCTGCTGCCCGAGAATGCCTGATGCGTTATCGATCAAAGCCTGTTAGGGCGCGGCCATGAGTTTTCGTGATTTTCTCCTTCTGGCCGCCGTTTGCTTCGTCTGGGGCCTTAATCTGGTCGTGACGCGCTGGGTGATTGCCGAAGCCGGGGTGCCACCGCTCTTCTTTGCCGGAATGCGGTTTGCTGGGATTGCATTGGTCTTGTTCTGGTTTCTGCGGCCCGTGCCGAAAAACCTTCGCACGCTCTTTCTGATCGCCATGGGCATGGGCGCTGTACATTTCGCACTGCTCTTTATGGGTTTGGCCAATGCAGAGGCCAGTTCGGTTTCGGTTGTCGGACAGCTTGGCGTGCCGTTTTCAACCTTGATGAGCATGGCCTTTCTGGGGGAAGTCGTCGGCTGGCGCCGCGGGCTTGGGATCATGATGGCGTTTGCGGGTGCGGTTCTGATCGCTGTCGATCCTACGACCTTCACGTTCAGTTATGGCTTGCTCTATGTGGTCGTGGCAGCGGCGGTTGCCTCAGCCGCAGGCATCTTGATGAAAAAGATGCCGCCGATCAGCGCGATGCAGATGCAGGCTTGGGTTGGCATATTCAGTTTCGCGCCGCTC
>CAZGVG010000119.1:0-6960 GCA_964528975.1 uncultured Hyphomonas sp. | reverse complement strand
CCCGCTACCCAGTCGAGCTGGGCACAGCGTAAGCGCTTCGCGCACGGGGGTCGAAGCGGGTTCCGCGACTGGGCTTCGCCCAGCGCATGAATTATGCTCAAGGCTGTTTGTGTTCTGAGGGCGCGGGAGAGGTGGCCAGGAAGAAATGGTTTCAGGTCGCTCGCCGTCCAGAGCTTCACCGCGTTTGGATCATCGGCCCAGTGGTCAATATAGACGCGCCCGGTCTTGCGGCAGACAGCGCCATAAACCGCGCGGCCTGTGTCCTCGACCCAGAGATCAATTTGCAACAATTGCCAAAACACCCAAGGCCAAAACAGGACTGGGACGCCTCGATAATATTGGGGCTCGCTACACAGACGCATGCGCCGCACTATAGCTCAGGTCGTGCAGGGGGCGGACTGAGAAATACTAAGTGTCTGAAAGGGTTGGGGTTTGGATGGTAATGCCGGGGATTAATAGTCTTTATTGACTATAGGGTACGTCAGTGAGGCACCTCAAAAGAAGCGAGTTTAGAGCGCTCACACTATCTGAGAACTATCGGGAAGAATTAGTCTTGCTGTTTCTGCGCGCACACCTACTTCCCGACAGGAATAATTGTGAAGGAATTGCTCTATGGTCATGCAGTTTAGTCGGCGACATGCTCTTACGCTTGGGGGCGGCCTCATGGTCGCTGCTTGTGTGCAGACACAAACAGCTTCTACCCCACAGGAACTAAAGTCATGGGTTCCTGACGCGCAAAGAGATTCAATGATCCGTGAGGCGATGCTGAAATACCGTGTCCCCGGTGTTGGGATCGCTGTTATCGAAGACGGAGAATTTGTCTGGCAGGGCAATTACGGGGTTGAGAATATCAAGACGGGTAGCCCCATCGATGATGAGACCTTGTTCCAAGCTGCCTCTCTAACGAAACCTCTCTTTGCCTATGTTGTATTGAGGTTGGTCGATGCTGGTAAAATTGATCTGGAGGAGAGGTTGGTTGATACATTTCGACCAAGTGATTTAGCAGAAACCAAGTGGAATGAAGCAATCACCGTTCGACATGTACTGGCGCACCAAACAGGGCTTCCGAACTGGCGCCCTGCAGACGATCAGACATCGCTTTTAAAGCCTGCATTCGAGCCTGGGACAGCTTACTCCTATTCGGGAGAGGCTTTTTACTGGCTCCAGCAGGTGTGTGAGATGAAAACCGGACTTGGTCTCCATGATCTTGTCGACCAATACCTCTTCGTCCCGGCGGGTTTGACAGATATGTCAATGCTTTGGCTTGGGGATCGTGCTGACCGCGAGGTTTATGGCCATATCGTAGGAGATGATGATAAAGCTGAGCTTGCTGATCTTCAATTCGCGCATGAGCATGGACAGCGTTTGCATGAAGTTGCCAAGCGCTGGGATCGCCCGATGAGGACTTGGCGCTCTCAGGATTTGACAGCAGCGCATGCCGAGATACGACCTCATACCCATCCACGCATTGCTGATTATCCTCTTTGGCGGATTAATCGACCTGGCTCGGGCATCATTAACAGCGCCTCGAGCTTGCGCACCACGCCTGCGGATTACGCCCGGTTCGTGGCGCTGGTGATGCGCAATAAAGGCCCAGCAGCCATTTCAGCTTCTCTCATGCAAAGCATGCTGAGCATACAGACGGATGTTGCGGAGGCTGGACCTAATCGACCTGTCGGCCTGTCATGGTCTCTGGAGGTTGTTGATGGGGGCGTTGCTTTCGACCATTGGGGGTTCAATGCCAGACAGCATATCTCGAGTGCGCTTGGCGATACAGCCCAGCGAAAAGGTCTCATCATTATGACGAACGGCTCGCAAGGCAATAAGTTCATGGATGAAATCGGGCCAGTTTTGACGGGATATAATTATCGCAGCTATGTTTGAGTCTAGACGACTGTTATATCGCGACTGAAGCCTTGGTTTTCGATTGCTACCGCTTTGAGCGTGAGTATATTTTTGTCGTAAGATGCTTGGGAGAAAACGTCAGCCGCGCCATAGAGTCAGTGCCTGTCATAGAAACTGCACACAGGGCTGTTGACTGGCGCATCTGATTCCCGTAGTGACCGCAATTCGAAAGTCAGGCCGTGTCTTTGAGGCAAACGCTGGCAACCGAAACGAACAACTGAATTTCCGTGTGCCTGGGCGCTGAGCATTCATGCTGCCTTGGTATGTGGTTTTATTTTTGAATGGACATCGCAGGATGGAAAAACAGAACATCAGGATCAGGCTCAAAGCCTTCGATCACCGCGCGCTGGACTTGTCGGCACGTGAAATCGTTTCGACCGCCAAGCGGACTGGGGCAAATGTGCGCGGACCAATCCCGCTGCCGACCCGTAAGGAACGCTTCACGGTCAACCGATCCCCACACGTGAATAAGAAGTCTCGTGAGCAATTCGAAATCCGTACGCACAAGCGTATTCTCGACATTGTTGACCCAACACCTCAAACCGTTGACGCGCTGATGAAGCTCGACCTGTCCGCGGGTGTTGGTATTGAGATCAAGCTTGAGGGAGCGCGCTAATGGCTCTTCCGGCTCAACGCTCAGGCGTGCTTGCCCGTAAGCTGGGTATGACACGTGTCTTCAGTGAAGAGGGGCGTCATATCCCCGTGACTGTTCTGGCGCTTGATGGCTGTCAGGTTGTCGGTCACCGGACCCCTGAGGATCGCACGGTCACCACCAAAAAGGGTGGTCAGGTTTCCCGTAATGATGGCTACAAGGCGATTGTCCTTGGCGCTGGCGAGAAGAAGGCCAAGCGCACACCGAAAGCCCAGCGCGAGCAATTTGCTGCTGCGGGCGTGGCGCCAAAGCGTAAAGTTGTCGAGTTCCGCGTCAAAGATGAGACGGTTCTGCCGGACCTCGGCGCAGAAGTTCAGGCTGATCACTTTGTGCCGGGTCAGAAAGTTGATGTTGCTGGCGTCTCTATCGGTAAAGGTTTTGCCGGGGCGATGAAGCGCTGGAACTTTGGCGGGATGCGCGCAACACACGGTGTGTCTATCTCTCACCGTGCGCACGGGTCTACGGGTCAGTGTCAGGATCCAGGTAAGGTCTTTAAAGGCAAGAAGATGGCCGGACATTACGGCGTTGAGCGCGTAACGGTTCAAAATCTTGAAATCGTTCGCACAGATGTCGAGCGCGGCCTGGTTCTGGTCAAGGGTGCTATCCCGGGTCCAGAGGGTTCGTTCGTTGAGGTTCGCGACGCGGTGAAGAAAGCGGCTCACGCTGACGCGCCGGTTGATGGGTCTTTCAAGGCGCCTGAAGTTGCGGCTCCAAAAGCTGAACAAGCTGGCGATGTTAAGATCGAAGGCACTGCGGCGGATAATATCGTTCTCGTCGACGGCATCGGTCCCAAGACAGAAGAAACTTTGAAAGAGAAGGGTCTCGGCACGCTCTCTGGTTTCGTCGCAATGGCTGATGATGAGCGCACGGCGCTCCTCGAGGAGCTTGGTGTTGCTGAAGATGCTGTCAGCGAAGACTGGGTGGGTCAGGCCAAAGACATTCTTGCTGGCGGTGAGCCTCGTGCTGACGTTGACAAGAAGCTTCTGAAGAAACTCCTTAAAGAGGCGGCTGAATAATGGAACTCTCAGTCAAAACACTTGACGGTAAAGCTGCTGGTAAAGCGACAGTCGACGATGCCATTTTTGGTCTCGGCGAAATTCGCGGCGACCTGTTGCAGCGCACGGTCCGCTGGCAGTTGGCTAAGCGCCAGGCTGGTACACACAAAACTCAAGAGCGCGGTGAAGTCTCGGTTACGACCAAGAAATATATCCGTCAAAAAGGATCCGGCGGCGCTCGTCACGGCTCCAAGAATGCGAACATCTTCAAGGGCGGTGCTGTTGCTCACGGCCCACGTGTCCGCTCACATGCTCACAATCTGCCAAAGAAGGTCCGCAAGCTGGCTCTGGCTCACGCGCTGTCTTCTAAAGTTAAGGACGATGCGATCCTGGTGATCGATAAGGCTGAGCTGAAAGACGCCAAGACCAAAGACCTGTCTGCAAAGCTTGGAAAGCTCGGTCTTTCCAACGCTCTGATCATTGGCGGTGTCTCGGTTGATGAGAACTTTGCCAAGGCTGCGCGCAACATCCCAAACATTGATGTCCTGCCAGTGGCTGGCCTGAATGTCTATGATGTCCTGCGCCGCAAGACTTTGGTTGTAACCAAGGATGCTCTCGATGGTATCCAGGCGCGCTTTGATGGCGCTGCAAAGGCGGAGGCTTAATCCATGGCTGACGTAAAAGTCCATAATTACGACACGCTTCTTTCGCCAATCATCACGGAGAAATCCACGCTGGTTGCTGAAGAGAACAAGATCATTTTCCGTGTTCCGCTGACGGCAACAAAGCCAGATATCAAGGAAGCGGTTGAGAGCCTGTTCAAGGTCAGCGTGACCAAGGTGAACACAATTCTGGTCAAGGGCAAAACCAAGCGCTTTCGCGGCCAGCTTGGGCGTCGCTCTGACTATAAGAAGGCTATCGTGACCCTTAAAGACGGCGAGTCCGTCGATATCACGACAGGCCTGTAGGAGACTGATATGGCATTGAAGACATACAAACCTACCTCGCCGGGTCGTCGTCAGCTGGTCCTCGTTGACCGCTCTGAGTTGCACAAGGGCCGTCCGGTCAAAATGCTGACTGAGGGTCTGACTAAAACGGGTGGTCGTAACAATAAGGGCCGCATGACGGCGCGCCACAAAGGCGGCGCGGCCAAGCGTCTTTACCGCAAGATCGACTTCAAGCGTTTCAAGTGGGACATGCCTGCAACGGTTGAGCGTCTTGAGTATGATCCGAACCGCACAGCCTTTATCGCGCTGATCAAGTATGAAGATGGTGAGCTATCTTACATTCTTGCACCGCAGCGTCTGGCCGTTGGTGACACAGTGATCTCTTCGAAGACCGCTGACATCAAGCCGGGTAACGTGCTGCCGCTGAAAAACATTCCTGTCGGAACCATCATCCACAATATTGAGATGAAGCCGCTGAAAGGCGCGCAAATGGTTCGCTCTGCTGGTTGCTATGCGCAGCTGGTTGGCCGTGACAGTGGTTATGCCCAGATCAAGCTGACCTCTGGTGAGCTTCGTATGGTGCCGGACGGTTGTGTCGCAACCATCGGCGCTGTCTCTAACCCGGACAATATGAACCAGGTTATGGGTAAAGCTGGCCGTAATCGCCACAAGGGTAAGCGCCCGCATGTTCGCGGTGTTGTTATGAACCCGTTCGATCACCCGCATGGTGGTGGTGAAGGTAAGTCCTCTGGTGGACGTCACCCAGTGACGCCTTGGGGTAAGAAAACACGTGGTCCTAAGACCCGTAAGAAATCAGCTTCGGATCGTTTGATTATCCGTCGCCGTAACGCGAAACGCTAGGGAGACGTAGGAAGATGCCACGTTCCGTCTGGAAAGGTCCGTTTGTCGACGGCTACCTCCTGAAAAAGGCCGAGAAGGCGCATGCGTCTGAGCGCCGTGAGGTCATCAAGACCTGGTCACGCCGTTCGACCATTCTGCCGCAATTCGTTGGCCTGAATTTTCAGGTTCACAATGGTAACAAGTTTATCCCGGTTCTCATCTCTGAAGAGATGGTTGGGCATAAGCTCGGCGAATTTGCGCCAACCCGCTCTTATTACGGCCATGGCGCCGATAAGAAAGCGCGGAGGAAATAATCATGGGTAAAGCCAAGAATCCTCCAAAGCAGGCTTCAAACGAGTCTCGCGCTGTCTTGAAAATGTACAAGCACAGCCCGCAAAAGCTGAACCTTCTGGCGCAGCAAATCCGGGGCATGCCGGTACAGAAAGCCATGGATGAGATGCGTTTCTCTCGCAAGCGCGCAGCCAAAGACGTCTACAAGACGCTCTATTCTGCGATGTCTAACGCTGAAAACAATCACGATCTCGACATTGATAGCCTCGTTGTTGCGGAAGCGCACGTTGGCAAGAACCTCGTTATGAAGCGTATCCGTGCCCGTGCACGTGGCCGCGCTGCTCGTATCCTGAAGCCGTTTTCGCAGCTCACTATTGTTCTGCGTGACACATCTGTTGAAGCGGAGGCCGCGTAATGGGTCAGAAAGTAAATCCTATTGGGTTGCGCCTTGGCATCAACCGTATGTCGGACAGCCGCTGGTATGCGGACAGCGAAGACTTCGGTCGTCTGCTGCACGAAGACCTGCGTATCCAGAAGGCGATTAAAGCCAAGCTGGGTCAAGCCGGCATCTCGCGCATCATTATTGAGCGTCCTCACAAGAAGTGCCTCGTTACCATTCATACAGCCCGTCCGGGTCTGGTGATCGGTAAGAAGGGCGCTGACATTGAGAGCCTGCGCAAAGAGCTTTCGAAAATGACGGAAGACGAGGTTCGTGTGAACCTGGTTGAAATCCGCAAGCCTGAGCTTGATGCGACTTTGGTTGCTGAAGATATTGCGCGCCAGCTTGAGCGCCGCGGGTCTTTCCGCCGGGCAATGAAGCGTTCGATCCAGAACACAATGCGTCTTGGCGCTGAAGGTGTGAAGATCATGGTTGCAGGCCGTCTTGGCGGTGCTGAAATCGCGCGGACCGAGCAGTATTCTGAAGGCTCTGTGCCTTTGCATACACTGCGCGCCGACATCGATTATGGCACAGCCGAAGCGCTGACCACTTATGGTATCATTGGCATCAAGATCTGGATCTACAAAGGCGAGATCATGGAGCATGATCCAATGGCTCGCGATAAGCGTGCGGAGACTTCTGGTGAGTCTCGTGCCCGTTCAGGTAACCAGCGTGGTCCGGCTTCGGGCCCACAGGCAGGAGCATAAACGATGCGTCAGCCGAAACGTACAAAATACCGCAAGGCCTTTAAGGGTCGGATCAAGGGCACGGCAAAGGGTGGATACTCTATTGCGTTTGGGTCTTTTGGTCTGAAAGCCCTTGAGCCAGAGCGCGTAACAGCCCGCCAGATCGAGGCAACTCGTCGTGCGGTGACGCGTGAGATGAAGCGTC
>CAZGVG010000118.1:0-6972 GCA_964528975.1 uncultured Hyphomonas sp. | reverse complement strand
GCCGACCATCACCTATGGCATCAACTATGATGGCACAGTGATCACTGACCAAACTGAAGCCGATGGCATGCAGCAACCTGCTGTGAAATGGGTGCCGTCCATCGCGCCGTCCGGCATGGATGTGGTGCAAACATCAGGCTTTGAAGACTGGTCTGGGGACTTGTTGATCGGCGGGATGAACGGGCCAAAGGGACAAAAGCTGGTGCGCGTGGATATTGCCGCAGATGGCACAGTTGGTGAAACTGAAGACTTACTCGGCGACCTTCAGATTGCATACCGGGACGTGCTGTCAACGCCGAACGCGATCTATCTGGCAACAGCTGATCTGGACGGCATGGTCTATAAATTGGAGCACGCCAACTAAGCGTCATCTATCTGTTAGCTTTCAAGCTTAGCCTGCCCCCATATTAGTAAGGCAAATCAGATGGAAACCTATTCTTTTAAGCGTGGCCCCGTTCGCCAAACTGAAACGTGGACAGTCTATCCAAGCCGCATAGAAGGCTCTGGCAAGCGGGTCTCTTTCAGGGATGTCAAACAGGCCCATTTCGCCTATATGCCCGCGCGGGTCACGGTTGCGCAGCTCATTCTGAAATCGGAGACCGAAACGATCAAATTGCAATGCAATTCGCGGCGTGGCACCGAGAGTCATCAAGCCTTTGCAGGGCTGGTTGAAGCGGTTCTGGTCAATTTACGCTATGACAATCCGGACCTGAAATTCACCCCGCCGCCCGGCAATCAGCTCGCCATGCGGATCGGACAGGTTTCAGGCTTGATCCCGGCCGGGTTTGGTTTGAACTTTATCTATATGGGCGTGCGGGACGGATCAGGATTTGGAATCGGAATGGGCGTGTTTTTCATTCTGCTCGGCGCATTCATGGCTTTCATGTTTTCACCTGGAAATCCTACGCCCAAGACGATCGAAGAAACTATGCAGCATGTCAGGCACGTCTACACACTCTAGGTTGGCAGCCTAAACGCCGCGCCGGGAGCGCAAAGCTGTCGTCAGCGTGCCATCGTCAAGATGATCAAGCTCACCGCCAACCGGAACGCCGTGCGCAAGTCGGGTGACCTCGACGCCTAGATCCTCAAGCTGCTCGGCCACGTAATGCGCCGTGGTCTGGCCATCGACGGTGGCATTCAAGGCCAGGATCACCTCACGAATGCCCCCGGCTTTGACGCGGTCAATCAACAGGCCAATCGTCAGGTCTTCCGGGCCAATGCCATCAAGCGCGCTCATCACGCCGCCCAGAACATGATAGCGCCCGCGAAACGCGGCTGCGCGCTCCAGCGCCCAAAGGTCAGGGACATCCTCAACAACGCAGATCAGCGCATCATCCCGGCCCGTCGCCTGACACACAGCGCATGGTTGCAGCGTGTCATAGTTGCCGCAGGTCTGACATTGCTCAATCTTATCAGCCGCGTCCGCCATCGCTTCCGCCATTGGGCGTAGCAGGGCATCCTGACGTTTCAGCAAGAACAAAGCCGCCCGCCGCGCCGACCGCGGCCCAAGACCGGGCAGCCGCGCGATCAGGTCGATCATGCGTTGAATTTCAGGACCTGCAGAAGACTTGCTCATGCCCGCTAATGTGAGGGAATCGGAACCGGAGGCAAGGTACTATGACTTTTTGCAGCCGCACACACACGCGTGTTGCTGCCCCGGCTTGTTCCCCCCAAAACGCTATAGCTATAATATATATTACAGTTTCAAGACGTATGAATGAGGCAAGAGAATCGAAAAACTGCAATAAATACAGTTACTCATCAACGAAACTTATGAAATTTCATGCATCTAAAAACCGATTTATTAGCCAGCTTGGGTCACACTGAAAACAATAAAAGAATGCATTCATGGGGTATCGTGTGTTGATCAATAAATCATTGCGGCGGCTTGAAAGGCAGATATCTGGCATCAATCCAAATTCCCAGCATTGGCCGCGTCTGCGCGGTGAGCAGGTGAATGCGTATAAAAAGCTTGTGCCTTATGGCTTGGTCGCGAGCGCCGCAAATGCCATTTTCCTGACCTTCCTGTTCGCGTTTACAAATCACTCATTCTATCTTTGGATCTGGGTAGCCACGGTCAGCGTTATCTCGTTTCTGGGCGCGCGCTCAGGTTTTGCTAACCGTAAACGCAGGTACAAAGTGCGTCATTTGCCAAAGCATGTGATGATGCGGCCCGTCAGAGAGTCCTTTGCGCTCGGGCTGGCTTGGGGCATGGCCCCTGTCCTGCTGCTGGGAACAGCCGATGGTTGGCAATCGGCGGTCTTGCTGATTGTCTGCGCCGGGATGATGGCGGGCGGCGCATACATGCTATCCTCGATCCCGAGAGCTTCAATGATCTTTGTCAGCATGATCTCGCTTGGCGTGACCGGCGGTCTGATCAATCGCGGGCTTGGCATAGAGGAGTTTGCGGTGCTGTGCCTGCTGGCTTCATATACGCTTGTCATGGTGATTTCAGCCTATTGGAATTACGGCAACTATCTACGCTCCTGGCTGCAACAGATTAAACTGGAAGCACAAGCTGCTGAGCTGGAACGCCAAAAGGGCCTTGTCAGTGTCTTGCTGAAAGACTTTGAAGAAAGCACGTCCGACTTTCTTTGGGAAATGGATGATAGCGGGTTCTTCTTCAATGTCTCTGATGGATTGAGAGAGCTGACAGGCCTCGGCGCAGAGCGTGTTACCCTGTCGTCTATACAAACGCTGTTTGATCAAGAGGCCAACACCGATATCGCGGATGCGCGTTATGTGACGCGCCGGATCCGTCATCAACTTGGATTTACTGATGTTCTGCTGCCTGTCTTTGCCGGCGGAACGCGCAGATGGTGGAAGGTCACTGGAAAACCCGTCTTTGGTCCAAAAGGGTTTGAAGGCTATCGCGGCGTTGTTTCAGATGTGACAGATGCTCATGAAGCCGACGCGCGCATCTCCTATCTCGCCCATTATGATGCCTTGACTGACCTGCCTAATCGCCAAAGTTTTAACCAGGCGATTGAAAGCTGCTTCTATGCGCAATCGGTCGCCAATGAGGCCTTCGCGGTTGTGTCTGCGGATCTGGATTTCTTCAAGACCGTTAATGATGTGCATGGTCATGATGTTGGAGACGCTGTGCTGAAAGAAGCCGCCGCGATTATGCGTAAAGTTGTCGGCCAACATGATGCTATTGCACGTATGGGTGGCGATGAGTTCGCGATCATCCAACGAAACATCAAGTCCGAGCGCTCTGTTATGGCGCTGTGTGATCGGCTGATCGAAGCGTTCAAAACGCCGATCTCTGTTCTTGGCATAACAGCCGAAATTGGCATCAGCATGGGCGTTGCCTTCTGTCCGCAGGATGCCTCAACGGTCACTGAATTGATGAAGTGTGCAGACCTTGCGCTATACCGTTCAAAACACGAGGGCCGGAACCGGGTTTGCGTGTTCAAACCAGAGATGGATATTGATGCAAAAGAACGCCGCACGTTGGAAAATGAGCTAAAAACCGCCTTCAAAGAGGGACAGTTCGCGCTTTACTTTCAGCCCCTGGTGGATGGCCAAACCTCACAGGTCAAAGCCTTTGAGGCCTTGCTGCGCTGGAACCATCCGACAAAGGGTGTGATCACGCCGGATCAGTTTATCAATATGACCGAGCAAACCGGGATGATTGTCGAAATAGGAGAATGGGTGATCCGCTCTGCTCTTGAGGAGGTGGCAACCTGGAATGAGGACATACGCATCTCGATCAATCTCTCGCCGATACAGGTGAAGCATCGCGGCCTATTGCCAATGGTTACCCAGGCCTTGGCAAGAAGTGGGATAAATCCGAAGCGGCTTGAATTTGAAGTCACCGAATCTGTCCTGCTTGAAGGGTCTGAAGAAACGATCAGCGCCTTACATAATCTGCGCGCTTTAGGCGTTCAGATCGCTCTGGATGACTTTGGCACAGGCTATTCATCACTAAGCTACCTGCGCAGTTTCCCCTTCGACCGGATCAAGATCGACAAGTCCTTTGTTCAGGCCATGGAAGACAGCAATGAGTGTCTGGCGATCGTTGAGGCAGTTGCAGCTCTTGCAACTAGTCTGGGCATGCATGCCACAGCAGAAGGCGTTGAGACCAAGGCGCAAGCCACGAAACTCGCGCTTCAGGGCTGTGATGAGCTACAAGGCTTCCTGTTCTGTCGGCCAAAACTACCGGAAGAGCTGATCTCACTTGGTTTACTGAACCGCAAAGCCTCACCGGATACGGATGATGAAGACCCAGAGATGAGAGCCATCGGCGGCACCTAAAACGGCATTTTGAACCCGGGCATCATCCCGCCAAAGCCTGCAGTGGCGTCTTTCATGGCTTTTTCCATAGCTTGATCGAGATTTTTACGCGCCTCGCGGTGGGCGGCTTTGACCAGATCTTCGATGATCTCAGCCTCATCTTGTAAAAGGCTCGGATCGATCTTGATGGAAACCAGTTCGCCCTTGCCTTTCAGAGTGACGGCGACCAGCCCTGCACCGGCAATGCCTTCAGCTTCAGTTCCCTCAATCTCGGCCTGCGCCTCTTGCATCTTGGCCTGCATGGCTTGGGCTTGTTGCATGATTTTGGTCAGGTCAGTCATGGGTTGGTTATCCTTTGGACGTGCGCTTCATCGGCACGACATTGTCGGTCATCACGGCAGGATCAAGAGGCGCGCTGCGCTCAACATCAACGATTTCCGCGCCCGGTAGAGCGGCGAGCGCTGCCGCAATGTCGGGGTGCTGGGCCGCGTCTTCAAATTGTTCCGCGCGCTGGCGGGTCTCGGTTTCTTTCTGTGTTTCAACACCCGTTTCAGACAGCCGGATGTCCCAGTCCATATCGGTTTCATATTCGAGAAAATCCGTCAGACGGCGCAGCAGGTCTTTCGGCGCGCCCGGATCAACCGCGCAGATCAGGCGGCCAGACGCAAAATTTTCAGCGCGAATATATTTGCGCGCCTCACCCCAGAGCCGGGCCTCTTTACGCGTATCGAGATGATCGAGCACATCGCGAAAACTCGCCAGCTTGGCTTCCGTCGGTTGAACCAATTGCACGACCGATTGCGCCCCGCCAGAAGGGGCAGGCCCCAGATTGGCGTCATGCTTTCCCGGCGCGCCAGCTCCGCCGCCTCCAGCCGCAATCATCCGCGCGGCTTCTTCAGGGCTTGGCAGGTTGGCGGCAGCAACCAAACGCAAAACCACCATGCGCAGGGCGGTATCTGCTTCTGGTGCGGTTTGGGTATCGCGGTAGCCTGAGAGCAGGATTTGCCAGTTGCGTTGAGCCTGCGCAGGGGTCAGCGCCTTGGCGATATCATGGGTGCGTGTCGTCCAGTCAGCTGGCCCGGGCAGCGTGTAATTATCGCCAGCCGCCTGCACCGTGGCGATGTCAGCGGCGATTTCCAACATGTCTTTCAGGATGACCAGCGGATCAGCGCCGGCCCGGACCTGATCCGCAACCTCCTCAACCGCCTTTTGCGCCTCGCCTTTGATGGTAAACTCGAACGCATCGAGCAATCGCAGGCGGTCACCGAGGCCCAGCATATCGCGAACCTTCGCGCCTGTAACTTCGTCGCCGTCAAGCGCCTGAACGATGGCTTGGTCGAGGATCGAAAGACCATCGCGGACGGAGCCTTCGGCCGCACGGGCGATCAGGGCAAGCCCTTCATCGGACAGATTTGCGCTTTCGGCTTTGGCAATCTTGGCAAGGTGGACGATCAGCGCTTCTGTATCGAGGCGCTTCAAGTCAAAGCGCTGGCAGCGTGACAGAACCGTGATTGGGACTTTGCGGATCTCGGTTGTGGCGAAGATGAATTTCACATGCTCTGGCGGCTCTTCCAATGTCTTCAAGAGCGCATTGAAGGACGCGGTGGAGAGCATATGCACCTCGTCAATGATATAGACTTTATAGCGCGATGAGACGGGCGAATACCGCACGCCGTCCAAGAGGTCGCGCATGTCGGCAACCCCGGTGCGGGAGGCGGCATCCAGCTCCAGCACGTCCGGATGATTGCCTGCCATAATCGCGGCGCAGAAATCACCGGGCGGGTCCAGATTGATACTCGGTGCATCAAGGCCATCACGGGTATAGTTCAGCGCGCGCGCCAGCAGGCGTGCAGTTGTCGTTTTCCCAACGCCGCGCACTCCGGTTAGCATAAAAGCATGCGCCACGCGGTTGATTTCGAACGCATTTTTCAACGTCCGCACCATCGCCTCCTGACCGATCAGATCAGAAAAGAGGCGCGGTCGATATTTACGCGCCAGAACCTGATAGCCCTTGCTTTCAGGCGCGCCCATTTCAGCGTCTCCAAACATGGAGAAGGTCGCGTCATCGCGTTCATTGTCTTCAGGCGTGTTTGGCTCATCCGTCATGGTAAACGCTTATGGCAGGGACTCGGGGGTGGCGGCAAGCGCCGAGCGCTCTAAGTCGCCGACATGACCACAGCTTTACTCATCTTCCCGCACCAGCTTTTTGCCGATCACCCGGCGATACCGGACAAACCGGACCGTATCGTTCTGGTCGAAGACCCACTTTTCTTTGGCGACCGGCAATACCCAATGCAGTTTCACAAGCAGAAACTTTGGCTACACCGGGCCAGCATGACGCGGTATCAGGCCCGGCTTCAGGCTGACGGCTGGCTATGCACGCTCGCTGCACACACCATTGGCGCGCCAACCTTGAAGGAGACAGTCAAGAAACTGACTGAAGCGGGCGTCACCAAGCTGCTCGCTTGTGATCCGGTGGATTTCCTGCTGAACAAGCGGCTGCAGGCTTATGCCGATACTTTCGGAGCGCAGCTAAAGCTTTATGCCTCGCCAATGTTTCTCAACACCAAGGGGCAAAACCAGGACTGGCGATCGGGTCAGAAACGCTGGTTCATGGCTGAGTTTTACAAGTTCCAGCGCAGGCGGTTGAATATTCTCATGGATGGCGACACCCCGGCTCAGGGCAAATGGAGCTTCGATGAGGACAACCGCAAGAAAGTCCCCAAAAAATTA
>CAZGVG010000117.1:0-6992 GCA_964528975.1 uncultured Hyphomonas sp. | reverse complement strand
ATCGAAAGGTCGAACAGTACAATTTGGCGCTCCAGAGAGAATTACTATTTTGGTCTCATGGTTGGCAGGCAATAGCAACATGGTCTCAGCGTCCGGTTTTAGGCGTTTTAAGCCTCTTACAAATGTCTACTCTGACGCGAAGAGCAGACACGCTCTTTAAGCGCCTCCCCTTCAGATGCCCGGTTTTTGGCCATATTCACGCGTCATACAGCTGTTCACGTTGATTTTTCTTGGCAGGGCAGACGCAAAGGCTCATATCTCTATCCATGTTGAAAGCGCTTGCCTTTGCTGGGGTCATCCTTGTTAGCGGTCCGGATTTCGGGCCGTCGGACAAGATGTTTGACGAATTGCGCGTCGCCCCAAGCGAAGAAGAGGCCAATGATGTTGCTCTCGACATCTGGGCGTCCTGGATGGAAAGCGGCTCACCCGCGGCTGATCTGGTAATGCAACGGGCCGTACAGGCTCAGGCCTTTGGCGATCTGGATCATGCCCGCGCGCTGTATGACCGGGTGATTGCGATCCAGCCGGACTATGCCGAAGCCTGGAACCGCCGCGCGACCGTGTTTCTCGCCCAGCAAGACTACACAGAGGCGCTGCGCGATGTGAATGAGGCACTACGGCTTGAGCCCCGCCATTTCGGCGCATGGGGCGGGCTTGGCGCGGTTCTGGAAAACCTCGGCTCCAAGCAGGAAGCGCTGGATGCCTATGAAAAAGCGCTCGACATCTACCCTCTCTTTCCCTCTGCGAAACGCGGCATATCTCGTATCCGGCGTGAGCAAGAAGGCCGTCCCGTTTGAAATTTCTGATCCTGTTATGTGTCTTAATCCTGATTGCAGGCCTCAGCGCCTGCGTCAGCAGCGCGCTTTACACCTCTAAAACTGAAAAAGCCTATCCGCCATTGGGCCAGCTGGTGTCTGTAGGCGGGGCGGACGTGCACGTTCTAACCGCGGGGCAAAGCGGCCCGGTTGTCTTGATGATCCATGGCGCATCGGCCAATGCCCGCGAATATGAATGGACGCTGGCGCCGCGCCTCTCAGACACGCACCGTATTCTCATGGTCGACCGTCCAGGGCACGGCTATTCAGAGCGCCCGCAAGGCGCCGAAACACTCGCTGTACAAGCCGCGCAGGCCGCAGGCGCCTTGAAAGCACTGGCCCCCGGAGAGAAAGCGATTATTGTCGGTCACAGTTTTGGCGGTGCGGTCTCGCTGCGGCTGGCGCTGGATTTTCCTGAACTGGTTGAGGGTCTGGTCCTGCTGGCGCCCGTTAGCCATGACTGGGGCGGCGGCGGTGAAGCCTGGTACAATAAATATGCTGGCGGACCCCTGATCGGTCCAGTTTTCAGCCAACTTGTGCCGCTGGTTGGCCCAGCCCAAGTCAAGAACGGTATTACCGGGGTCTTCTCGCCGCAACCTGCGCCAGAGGGCTATTTCGAGAACTCTGCCATCGGCCTCCTCTTTCGCCCGCCAGAGTTTCGCGCCAATGCGCGCGACGTGAATGCCCTGCGCGCAGAACTTGCCGCACAGCAGGATCGTTATGGCGAGCTACAAGTCCCCATTGTGGTCTTTTCTGGCGCGAAAGATACTGTGATCAGTCCGCCTCTGCATGTCGGCAAGCTGAAGCATCAGGTCGATACTCTGGAACTGGTCAAACTCGCCGATGATGGCCACATGCCCCACCACGCGCATGGCGCTGAGGTTGCCGACACTATCCGCCGCCTGAGCGCGGTCAGCCTCGCCGCTGAGTGAAGGCATAAGACAGTGCAATTGCCCCAGCCGTGGCGACGTTAATACTGTCCAGGCCCTCAATCATTGGGATTTGCACGGGCGTCGCCGCCTTGATCAGGGCGTCTGGTAAGCCCGGACCTTCAGCGCCGAGAAGAATGGCGAGCTTGTCTGGAACGGCCTGTTCATAGAGCGGCGCAGCGCCGGCGTGCGGCGTCATCGCCCACACGGTAAAGCCAGCGGCTTGCAAGGCCTCAATCTGCTCAAGCCCTGACCCGGTATGGGCATAAGGGAGCCACAAGCTGGTGCCGGAAGAAACGCGAATGGCTTTACGATAAAGCGGGTCGCAGCTCTGGCCGTCCAGCACGACCCCATCAGCGCCAAAGGCAGCCGCATTACGAAACGCTGCGCCGACATTGTCGTGATTGGAGGTCTCATTCAGCACCAGCAGCGTCTTGGCATCCAGCAAGTCACCCAAGGCTAAGCCAGCGCCTTTCCGCGCGCAGGCCAACACGCCGCGATGGATCGGAAACCCAGCAATCTCATCCATCAAGCCCTGCGGCGCGGTATAGATCGGAATGTTTTCAGGGACTTTATCAAGCAAGTCTGCCAGCGGCTCCACCCGCGTCTCGCACAGGAACAGGCTCTCAACCTCAAAACGCGAACGCTCAAGCAGGATGCGCAGCGGCACCTTGCCCTCAACAATAAACCGCCCATCAGCCCCGCCCGTCAGGTCGCGTTCACGGACACCAAGAAAAGGGGCGACCCTTGGATCGCCCCTCTCTGTAATTGCAATTATGTTAGTGGACTTCACAGTCTTTAAGCCCCCATTGGCAGGCCCTGATCCTTTGCCATTTTCTGCATGGCTTTTTGTAGCTTTTCGAACGCGCGCACTTCGATCTGGCGGATGCGTTCGCGGCTGACATTATAGACCACAGACATTTCTTCGAGCGTCTTTGGCTCATCAGTCAGGCGGCGCTGGGTCAGGATGTCTTGCTCACGCTCTGACAGATCGGCCATTGCTTCGCCGAGCAGCTCCATGCGGGCATCGAACTCCTGATTATCGGCAAATTCCTGCGCCTGATTGGAGTCTTCATCCTCCAGCCAGTCCATCCACTCCATGTCACCTTCCGCGCCCATTGGGGCGTTGAGCGAAGCGTCAGACCCGCTCATCCGGCCATTCATCGAGATCACGTCTTTTTCAGGCACGTTCAGCTTGGTGGCGATGTGCGAAACCTGATCCGGCTTGAGCTGCGCATTATCAAGCGCATCAATCTCACCTTTCATCCGGCGTAGATTAAAGAACAGCTTCTTCTGCGCGGCGGTTGTCCCCAGCTTCACAAGACTCCAACTGCGCAGGATATATTCCTGAATGCTCGCGCGGATCCACCACATCGCATAGGTCGCAAGGCGGAAACCTTTGTCGGGATCGAACTTTTTAACGGACTGCATCAGACCGACATTGCCTTCTGAGATCACCTCAGCCATGGGCAATCCATAGCCGCGATAACCCATCGCAATCTTGGCGACGAGGCGCAGGTGAGAGGTCACCATTTTTTCCGCTGATGCTGAGTCTTCGCTTTCTTGCCAGCGCTTGGCGAGCATAAACTCCTCGTCCTTGGCGAGCATCGGGAATTTCCGAATTTCTGAGAGATAGCGGCTCAAACCCTGTTCTGGACTTAAGGTGAGCGCGCGGCTTGCTGCTTTGTTGGCCATTGCTGGTCCTCCTTTTCCCTTTCACAAACCCGCCTTAGGCAGCATCTGTTCCAGTTCTTTCATTGGCGAGAGTAGTAGCCCCGATCATCGGCGGCGTCTTTCCCCCTAACGCGCATACGGCTTATGGCGTTCCTGCATATATAGGGGGCGAATGAGGCGGATTGAAGGTTTGTCCGGGTAAGAAAATGTCCTGACGAAACTTATACGTGCCGGATTCGCGTATTAAGCGAGTATTAAAATATAATTACAATCTGGAGGCTCTAGACGTCGCAGCGTTTAAGTTGTTCAAGAGTAGTAATGTCAGGCGCGTCAGAAAGATGAGTTTGGGTGTCGGGTTTATGAGTAGAGTAGTATAACTGAATACATGCATGCGGAGTTAAGTTTACACGCTCTCCATGCAAGGTTTCGAAAGTTTGAAACCGCAATATCAGTAGCTTCCCTGCAAAATTAAACTCAGTGATTTTTTGCAGGGGATGGACAGAATGTCTGGTCAAATTTTTCTTGAGTCTGGTGAGCTAAGCGTCAGCGAAACGGGTGGCACAATCCTGGTTGCGATCGTCCGAACGGGCGATTTATCCCAGGCCGCTACAGTTACGTTTGGCGTGACCCCAAATGAAGCGACCGAAGGCGAAGACTATCTGGATGCCACAGGGTCAATTACCTTCGCGCCTGGCCAGTCGCGTGTTCTTGTACCCATCTCGATCCTTGATGATGATCTGGGTGAGGCAACAGAGGATTTCACGCTCTCCTTGATCAGCACCGATAGCGGCAGCCTTCTGGCGCCCCGTACTGCGAAGATTGATATTCTCGACAATGAAATCCCGGCGACGGATCCCCCTGAGCCGGGCCTGATATCGACGTTCGATCTTCAGGAAGAAACATCAATTGATGGTTTGAGCCTGCCGATTGCTGTGCAGTTCAGCCCAACAGATCCAAACATTGCTTATGTGGCTGAGAAAGCCGGCGTGATCAAAATGATTGATCTGACCACCGGAGAGTCTTCAGTCTTTCTGGATATTTCTGATCAGGTCAACAATAACTCAGATCGTGGTCTTCTGAACTTCCTTCTCCACCCGGAATTTGAGACCAATGGCTTCTTCTATACTTATTATGTGGCTGACCCACCGGATGGGACAGGCCGGGCGGGTGCTGACCAACCGAATAACCGCTATGCCTATTTGAGCCGGTTTGAAGCCGACAGTGAGACAGGCTTCACTACCGTTATTGAGGGCAGCGAAACGGTTCTGGTTGGCGGATCTGCGACCTCTGCGAGCGATATTATTGGTGGGCAAGGCGAAGAGCGGTCTGACATTCTAGAGAATATTGATGTGCTGCCTTCAGATTATGACCCTGATACGGGCGAGGCTGTGCAGGACTATATCAAGGTCGATTCCCCATCGCATGCTGGCGGCGGTATGGCATTTGGGCCTGATGGTGCGCTTTACCTTGCAACGGGCGACGGTATCGCCTTCAATTTCGTCGATCCACGCGGCGTCAGCGTCCAAGACATCAACGCGCTTGCGGGTAAAGTCCTGCGGATTGATCCCATCACGGGCGATGGATTTGCAGACAATCCTTTCGCCACCAGTGACCTGACCGAAAATGCTTCAAAAGTCTTCCAGCTGGGCCTGCGCAACCCCTTCCGTCTTGCTTTCGACCAGAACGGTCAGCTCCTGATCAGTGAGACCGGCTGGAACTCGTTTGAAGAGATCAATTCAGGCCCTCCCGGCGCCAATTATGGCTGGCCCTTCTATGAGGGCGGTGACAATGGCGTGATCGTAGAGACAGACGGCTATAATGAGCTTCCGGAAGCGGCTGCGTTCTATCAGGCCGTCGCCGACGGTGATATCATTATCAGCTCAGCCTTCCGGGCTTTCTCGCACGATTCCAACGCGCCCGGCTTCCAAATCCAGGCGATTACGGGATCTTCAATCGTCTATGATGGCGGCCAGTATAATGGCGTCTTCGACAACCACTATTTCTTCGCCGACTTTTCGGGCAATGAAATCTATGCGGTGAACACAAATGATCGCCGTGACATTACCTTCCTTGGCTCGATTGATGGGTTCAGAGGTCCGGTAGATTATGTTCAGGATGCCGAAGGCTTCTTGTATTATATCGATATCGTTGGTGGCCGCCTTGTAAAAATCACCGACATTGTTGAGACAGGCGGGGCGACGATTATTGCGACGCCCGCCCGCGAGCTGCTTGAGGGCAGTACAGGCGATGACATCTTCATTTTCGCCCCCGGATCTTCAACCACGACTTTCTTGGATACTGTTGTGTCGTGGGCGCCAGGCGATCTGATTGATTTGACCGCGTTCGGCATTGAGCTGTCTGATCTGGACCTGCGGCTGGTCTCAGGTGGTGAAGCGCTGAAAATTGCACTTGGCTTTGATCCGGATGATTTCCAGCTGCGGATTGACCTGAATGGCTTCAGTCAGGAACAGGTTCTAGCCTCGTTTATCTTTGACGAGTCTGATCTGCCAGAGGATCCTGCGATCCGGCCTCCGGTTGCCTCTGACGATATCGTTGTCGTTCAGACCGGCGGTGAGACTGAGTTCAACGTTCTCGACAATGACATTGATCCAAATGGCGATGCGTTCTCGGTTACAGGCTTTACTCAGCCGACCAGTGGAACCCTGACCGATCTTGGCGATGGCACTTTCTCATACCAGGCTGAGGCCGGGTTTGTGGGTCAAGCGACCTTCACATACACGATTACCGATGCGACAGGCGAGGTTGATACCGCGACGGTCTTCCTGCGCGTGACAACAGATAATCCTGATGACAAGAATCAGATTTTCGCGCGCGCTGACGCGATTGAAAATCTTGATGGCACCGATGGCCCGGACAATTTTGTCTTCCTTCCGGGCACCTCTACGACGATCGGAACCGATTCGATCGCCAATTATGGCTTGGATGACACGATTGATCTGTCGGCTCTTGGCATTCAGTCTGAGAGCGAATTGGATCTGCGCCTGATTGGCGGCGGCACCATCCTGAAGATCATTCAAGGCTTCGAGCCAGATGATTTCCAGCTCAAAGTGTCTCTCGAAGGCACCAGCGAAGCGGCTGTTCTGGCCTCTATTATTTACGCTGATGGCCCGCTTGATCCTGTGAATTCGGCGCCAACGCCCGTCAATGACAGCACAGCCACGGATCAGGATGTTCCGGTCAGCATTAATGTCTTGGAGAATGATACCGACCCCGACGGCGATGCGCTGTCTCTGGTCAGCTTTGAGCAAGGCAATAGTGGTGAGGTCACCGACCAGGGCGACGGCGTTCTGCTCTATACACCGGACGCAGGCTTTATCGGAACGGACACCTTCACCTACACGGTCGCCGACCCTGACGGCCTGACGGCGCAAGCCACAGTGAACCTGCAAGTGGACGAGGAGTTTATTGATCCGGTCAACACAGCGCCAACGCCAGCAGATGATATGCTGACCACAGACGAAGGCGTTGCAGCCAACGTCAATGTCCTGACCAATGACACTGACCCTGAAGGCGATGCGCTATCCCTCAGTGCCTTCGGACAAGGTGCAAATGG
>CAZGVG010000116.1:0-7221 GCA_964528975.1 uncultured Hyphomonas sp. | reverse complement strand
ACGAACTCACGAAGGGTTTCTGGCCCGTCTGAGTCGATGTGAATGCGAACAATCCGGCCACGACGTCTCTGCTTTAGAAGGATTTCAAACTCAGCAATCAGATCTTCAGATTCTTCCTCAATCTCGATGTCGCTGTCGCGGACAATCCGAAACACGCAATGCCCGTGGGCTTCAAACCCTGGGAAAAGCATGGATTGAAAATGCGCGATCACGCTTTCAAGTCGGATGAATCTCAGGATACCCGATTTCTTGTCGGGCAATCTGACAAAGCGCGAAGAGAAGGCCGGCATCGGAACAAGTCCAACCATGGCTTCCCCTGCTCCATCTACCGGGGATAGCTGGAACGCGACGGCGAACCCGAGATTGGGAATGAACGGGAATGGATGGGCTGGATCGACCGCTTGCGGCGTCAGAATCGGAAAGATTTGGCTCTCAAAGCGCTCTTTGAGCCAAGTCATATCGGTGCGTTTGAGCTCCGATATTGAAAGCACTTGGATATTTTCGCCGCTGAGCTCGCTGCGGAGCTCACTCCAGCAAGATTGCTGATCCTTCATCAGAGTATCGACCGCTGACTCAATATCACGAACCTGCTCACTCGGCGTTCGGCCTTCGAGGCTTAGCTTTTGAATTCCAGCGCGAACTTGCTCTCTCAGGCCGGCATAGCGGACCATGAAAAACTCATCCAAATTGTTTGCCGAGATAGAAAGGAACCTTAGCCGCTCCAAAAGCGGGTGCTGCCCATTACGAGCCTCTTCGAGGACGCGCTCATTGAATTTCAGCCAGGAGAGTTCCCGGTTGAGATAGCGCTCTGAAGCTTCCATTGGCGCTTTAACAACCGTCGTCATTGGATCCACCCGTTAGCCATCGCCTCGACCTTCTTCTTCACCCAGAATTTCCCTCGCCAAAGGGATCGTTAGTGGACGGTCACCGCTCGCCCCCGCGAGGATTTCAGCCGTCTGCTCAATCAGCGAGTAGTCCAGCCCCAATCGCGTGACAAGGTAATCTTCAACGCTTTTAGGAAGATCTAAAACGGAACGTAAAAATGCGCGTTTCAGACGCGCCCGCATCAAGTCTTCATCCGGCGCAGGAAGCTCGGCCAAAGGCGCGGCTTGGAGGCGTGATTTCAGATCAGGAGACTGCACACGCCAAAGTGACGGCACCGAATGGGCTGCAAGCAGGATGTGCTTGTTATGGCGCTGAATGCCGCTGAGCAGAAGTAGCAATGTCTCTGTGTCAGCAAGCGCATCGACATCATCAACGACCAGGTCTGTTTCCGTCAATTTTTCAACGTCACCGAGGTCCAGCGCGCCGAGCTCATGCGCGGCGATGTATTTAGCATTGCGCTCTTCGCCCCAAGCATATGCCAGCGTCGTGATGCCGCCGCCCTGCGGACCGATGAGACAGAAGGCGTGATACGGCCATCGCTCTGGCTTTCTGATGGCTGCACAGATCGCCCTGTTCGCGCCGGTAATCTCCATATCCTCGAAATTGAGGCGGCTTTCCGGAAAACGTAAGGGAATTTGCCTCGAAGGCGGCATGTCTTACTGGCTTTCGGTCACGCGCCCGGCGCTGATGGCAGATGTCATCACCCATCCAATCGGCTCGGCATTGATGACAACGCCGCGATCGCGCAGGTCCGAGGTGAGGCGCTGACCATTGCCCGCAAAGGCAAAGGCGACAACTGCGCCATCCGTTGAGATCGCTCGCGTCTTAAAGTTGGAGACCAGCGGAGATTGCGCAAGCGCTTGGCGGAGCGTGATCCACTCTGCCAGAGAGGTATACTGTACTGTGGCCTCAATCAGCGTGCGCGAGCTGTCCCGAATGATCGATGTTTGTTTCCAGTCATCATTGAGACGTTTTGATACGGCCTCGATTACGCCGCCCAGAGTTCTCGCCCGTTGGGTGACGCCGATGCGCTGAGGACCTGAAGGTGTAAGCGATACGAGCTCAACCCGATAACCGCCTTGCGCGCCCGTCAGATCTGCGAAGATCGCGCGTTGAGCGCCGTAAAGCGCGATCTCATCCTGAAGTATATCCCAGGGCATCTCTGCATTATAACCAGCGCTTCGGCTGATGATCAGCGGAACGAGGCTGCCTTTAGGCGCTTCTTCCCAGGCTAGGTTCCAAGCGAGGTCCATGCCGTTTGAGGCTGAGGTAAACAGAACTGCTGGCGGGGCCGTGCTATCGGTGAAGGGCAAGCCGACTTGGTTCAACACAGCGCGCACTTGTGCCGGGTTGTAGACCACAGCCAATTGACCGCGATAGCGACCCGCTCCAGCGACTTCCTGTTCAACGTCGACTGCGGCAGCCATCCGATCGGCCATCGCTTGATCCAGAATCAGGTCCGCCGCGGCGAGACGATCTTCCGGCAATGTGAACCGCTCGATCAAGCGCTGCGCCCCGATAAGTTTAGCTGCTGCAAAGGCCTCGCGTTGCGCTTCTGCGACAGTCGGCGCGCGTTCATCCACGGCGATACCGCTTATCGTATAAGTATCGCGATTTTGGGCCTCAGCCCCGAGCGCGGCAAGCGAAACAAGCGCGAACGCCAACAAGATCAGACGAATCATATTTTGGGCCTCTTATCTTGAACTGTCTTATCAACTGTAAGGTGGCTCGTGAACCGTAGAAGCGCGCTGGTCAGCAGTCAGCACCCATGCTAACGCGCGCAGCCATGACGACGAACACATCTGATTCCCTGTCTTACCGCGATGCTGGTGTCGATATTGAGGCAGGCGACAATCTCGTAAAAGCCATTGGGCCGCTCGCGAAAGCGACGCGCCGGGCTGGCGTAATGGGCGGTCTTGGCGGCTTTGGCGCGCTCTTCGACCTCAAGAAGGAAGGCTGGAAAGATCCGGTCTTGGTCTCAGGCACTGACGGCGTTGGGACAAAGCTGATGCTCGCCTTCGAAACAGGTCAACATGATACGGTCGGGATCGATCTGGTTGCGATGTGCGCAAATGACGTTCTCGCACAAGGCGCTGAACCTCTGTTTTTCCTGGACTATTTTGCGACAGGCAAGCTTGAACACGGTATCGCGGAGCAAGTCATCGCGGGGATCGCAGAAGGTTGCAAACAAGCAGGCTGCGCGCTGATCGGCGGAGAAACGGCCGAAATGCCAGGCATGTATCCACCAGGACATTACGATCTGGCTGGTTTTGTCGTTGGCGCAGTCGAGCGCGCCGAAATTTTGCCGCGTATGGATGAGATGCGCGCCGGAGACGTATTGATCGGCATCGCCTCAAGCGGACCTCACTCAAATGGCTATTCGCTAATCCGCAAAGTCGTTGAGCGTTCGGGGTTGTCATATGAAGACACCGCGCCGTTTTCGAACCGGGAGACACTGGGGAGCGCGCTTTTGACCCCTACCCGCCTCTATTCAGACGCTGCGTTGCCCTTGATCAAGAACGGCATCGCGAAAGGTTTGGCTCATATTACTGGAGGCGGGCTAACCGAGAACACGCCGCGTATGTGCCCTGATACGCTGCGCCCCCGAATCGACAGAGCGGCTTGGACGCCCTCACCGCTTTTCGATTGGGTTCAGGACGTCGGCAAGATCGCCGAAGACGAAATGCATCGGACCTTTAATATGGGGATCGGGATGGTCTTCGCGGTCGCGCCTGATCAAGTTGACGATGCCATCGCGCAACTGACAGAACTTGGTGAAGCGCCGAAAGTCATTGGCGATCTTATAGACGCATGAAACGCCTGAGGACGGCAATTTTGATCTCGGGTCGCGGATCAAATATGCGCGCCATCCTGGATGCTGCTCAAGCTTCGGATTACGGCGCTCAACCGATTATCGTCCTTTCCAACCGCCCCGGTGCAGCAGGGCTGGAATATGCTGAGCGTTCTGGTGTGGAAACAGCTGTGATCGACCACAAACCCTTTGGAAAAGACCGGGAAGGGTTCGAACGGCAAATCCAGGATGTTTTGACTGGGCACGATGTTCAAATGGTGGTGCTTGCAGGCTTCATGCGGATCTTGACCCCCTGGTTTGTTGGCCAATGGACTGGCCGAATGATCAACATACACCCGTCTCTATTGCCCAAGTATACTGGCCTCAACACGCATCAGCGCGCCATTGACGCCAGTGACAAAGAGGCGGGATGTTCCGTTCACTGGGTTACCGAAGGCGTCGATGAGGGAGATGTCATCGCGCAAGCACGCGTCGCAATTGAACCTGGTGACACAGCCGAAACTCTCGCAGAGCGTATTTTACCAGAAGAACACGCCTTGTACCCAAAAGCTGTGCACTTAGCGGCTCAGCAAATCATGCAGCGGTCTGAACCCGCAATTTGAAGATCTCGTCGCTCAGCAATTGATTGAGCTGAGACTTACCCTCGAGCCATTCAGAGTCGAATTCCTGCAAAAGGTCAGGAACCGAGACGATACCAACAGCGCGTTGATCTTCCGTCACCTGATCGGTCCAAAACCCCATAAGCCACTGACCAAAATCAGGCTCAAAGATCTGCTCTTCGAGTATCACATCGCAGTGTGTGTGGCGATGATCGGATTTTATACGATCAAACGTCGTATCTACGACATCGTCGAGCCCCTCGAGCACCTGAAGGAAATGCCCCTTCGTGTAGATCAGGAGACCGGTAAGTCCGGTGCGCTGATTATTTCGGCGAGATACACCCAATAGCGTCGAGAGATCGCTCGCGGATAACCAAGGCTCGGCACAGCTTTTATAAATGATCCGCTTCATCGCTGTCTGATTAGGATCAAGTTATTTATATATCGTGCACCAGATACAAAAAAGAGCTGCGCGATGGCAGCTCTTTTTGACAAGTATTGCTCTGAGTTTTCTGAGGCTTAGCCTGCAATATCAGCTTCGCTAAAGAACTGAGCGATCTCTAGAGCCGCATTCTCATCGCTGTCTGAACCGTGCGCAGAGTTCTCGCCGATGGACTTGGCAAAGAGCTTACGAATGGTGCCGTCAGCGGCTTCTGCAGGATTGGTTGCGCCCATGACATCGCGGTAGCGTGCGACAGCGTTTTCGCCTTCCAGAACCTGAACGACGACTGGTGCAGACGTCATGAACTCAACCAGCTCACCGAAGAATGGACGCTCACTGTGTACGCCATAAAAGCGCTCTGCTTGCGCTTGCGTCATTTGGATTCGGCGCTGAGCGATAATGCGCAGACCACCTTCTTCGATGACTTTGTTGACGGCGCCCGTCAGATTGCGCTCAGTTGCATCCGGTTTGATGATCGAAAATGTACGCGTGCCAGCCATGAAAGGCTCCTATATATGTAATCAGGTGTGTTGGCGCGCCTATAGCGAGGCAAACCGAAGACGGCAACCACCCCGTGCAGACTGCCACGAATTCTTCATAAGTAGATGTAATTCTTGGGGATAAGATGAGTCGCTTTGGAGGATTAAATGGCCGGAACTCTTAGAATGATGCTGGCATTCGCGGTACTGATCGCCGCCGGGTATGGAATCTACTTTTTGTGGACGGGCACGCTGCCGCCGCACACTCTAAAAATCGCCGGGACTTATGGCATCCTGACGCTCATTGTCTTTGTCATTACGGTGATCACAAAGCCTGCTGGCGAAAAGCACTAACCCTCGTCAGCCCGCGCCCTTTGGCTGAAACTTCATTGGATCAATCGTCCAGGTTTCCTCATGCGCTTGCGCGATCAGTTGCTTTGAGAGCGGGTGATCAAGGATCGCCGTGCAATAGGCTTCAGATACCGGATCGAGATCGATTCCATAGGTCCGGAACCGCGTTGCGACGGGCATATATATCGCGTCTGCGGCTGACCACTCGCCGAACAAGAAGTCGCCGTCGCCGGCATGTTTTTCGCGACACTCAGTCCAAATCTCCACGATCCGGGCAATGTCCCACTTGAGACCCTCCGTCATTTCCGGCGTTGGGTGGGAGCTTCGAATATCGACGCCCATGAAACTTCTCACACTCATGAAGCTCGCATGCATTTCGGCGCAAATGCTCCGGGCACGGGCGCGCTTCTTGGTGTCCGCGGGCCAGACCTTTCCGGCGGGCACCTGCTCAGCAATCCATTCGATAATGGCGAGGCTATCATGGATAATCAGGTCGTCTGACACGAGCGCTGGCACCCGGTGCTGGCCGGTCTCTTTCAGGAGGATTGCGTAAGTCTCGTCCGGACCGATAGGCACCACCATCTCATTGATCTCAAGTCCGCTGGCGCGTGCGACCAATGCCGCTCTGATCGACCAAGAGGAGTAATTCAAGTTCCCGAGATAAAGCACAGTCATTTTCCTGCTTCCTTCCAGCCTCGTCCGCTTTGTTGAAAGTATCGTGCAGATAGCCCTGCATCCTTGGCCGCTTTGAACTGCTCGCGCGCCTTTTGCCTGGCAGCACTGTCGCCGTCATCGAACATCACCATGCACCGCTCGAAGGCCGCATTCACTGGTAGCTCAACGCCATCCATCAAAAGTGCAACCGCAGCCTGATTCTGATTATCGCTGCTGCCGCTGATCAAGATGGGTTGGTCCGCCGCCGCAAGACCGTCAGCCTCTTCCTGGCCATGGGGAAGAAAACTCTGATCATCATACGTCCAAAGCGCCTCATCCAGCGCCGCACGGCGGGCGGCATCCGGACTGATCGCCAAGACCCGCCAACCGCGCTCCAAACACTTTTCGAGCAAAGGCCCCACGGCACGCTCTAATGTCGTGCGCTGCAGGTGGTAAAACCACCATTCAGTTTGCGAGGCCTCACTCATATTCAGCTTTCGTAATTGTCAGCGATCCAGCGATCGAGCAAACGCGGACCAAAGCCGCTGGCCCAACTTGGATCGGTCGGAGCTTTTTCACCCTCAACCCATGCCACTCCGGCAATATCGAGGTGCGCCCAGGTCTGCCCTTCATTGATGAAGCGTTTCAGGAACTGCGCGGCGGTGATCGATCCGGCTGCCCGTCCACCAATGTTGCGCATATCCGCAAATTTGGACTTCAGAAGCTTGTCATATTCCGGCCCCAGTGGAAGACGCCAGACGCGCTCCCCTTCTGCCAATCCTGCGGCTGTCAACTGATCCGCAAGGTCGGTGTCATCTGTGAACATGCCAGCGTGATGATGCCCAAGGCCCACCACGATCGCGCCTGTCAGCGTTGCTAGGTCAACGATGGCTGTCGGCTTAATGTGTTCCTGTGTGTACCAAAGCACATCGCACAGGACGAGACGGCCTTCGGCGTCGGTGTTCTGGACTTCAATCGTTTGCCCAGAAGCTGAGGTCA
>CAZGVG010000115.1:0-7305 GCA_964528975.1 uncultured Hyphomonas sp. | reverse complement strand
CGCGAAGTCATCGAGTGCGGCCGCCAGACGAGCCGTGTCTTCGTCCGGATAGCTTTGCAAGTCTTTGATAAGACACGGGCAATACTCGGCCAGTGTGACATTCACTTCAGCCATATTCCCTGCCGGTTCTTCATCCATCATCACGGTTTCGCAATTTGCCAGCGTTTGATCTGGTTGCGTTGGGGCAGTTTGGCAGGCCGAAAGGCTTATCGCGAACCCTAGAGCGGTCCCCATAATCCAAATTTGTTTCATTCTTGCGTCCTCCTGCACGAACACAAACGAAAAATTGCGCGCCTGTCCAGACGCGGCGTTTCAATGTTAGTCGAGGGCCGTGTTGTTACCCTTCAAGCACTGTTTGTGGCTTACGCTTGTCGAACATCGCCCAAACGCCTTCGTTACCGTGCCAATCGCCTTGGGTTGCGCCTTTGGAATATTCCGTCGCGCGCGCCTCAAAGAAGTTGGCATGCTCAACCCCGTTCAAGATCTCGGTTAGCCATGGCAGCGGGTGCTTGGTGATGCCATAGATCGGATCAAGCTTGAGCTGCGTCATGCGCCAGTCAGCGATATAGCGGATATAGTCTTTGATATCCTGCGGCGTCATGCCTTCCACGTCACCGGCTTCAAATGCGAGATCGATAAACTTGTCTTCCAGCATCACAACGGTTTCACAGCTCTCGCGAATGCGGTCTTTGACCTTTTGGGTCAGCGCGCCGGTTTCTTCAGCGAACGTGTGGAACAGGCGCATCATGCCTTCGCAATGCAGGCTTTCATCGCGGATCGACCAGGTCACGATCTGACCCATGCCTTTCATCTTATTGAAGCGCGGGAAGTTCATCAGCATCGCGAAAGACGCAAACAGCTGCAGCCCTTCGGTAAAGCCGCCAAACACCGCCATAGAGGTCAGGATGTCTTCCTCGGTCCCTGTCCCGAACTGGCCAAGATAATCGTGCTTGGCCGCCATTTCCTCATACTCCATGAAAGCGGAGAATTCAGAATCAGGCATGCCAATCGTTTCCAGCAGCAAGGCGTAAGCGGCGATATGCACCGTCTCCATATTGGAGAAAGAAGCCAACATCATGCGAACTTCAACCGGCTTGAAGAGCGGCATGTAGTTTTCCATGTAATTGGCGCCGACTTCGACATCTGATTGGGTGAAGAAACGGAAAATCTGCGTGAGCAGATTGCGCTCTTTATCGTTGAGCTTGTTGACCCAATCCTTGCAATCCTCGCCCAGCGGCACTTCTTCCGGGAGCCAGTGCACTTGCTGCTGTAGCTTCCAGAAGTCATATGCCCACGCATAGCGGAATGGTTTGTAAGAGTGGGACGGTGTTAGAAGTCCCGGAATATTTGTCATGCCGTCGGCCATATGTATTATCCCTGCCACATCGTTTAAGTTACAAGATATAGTGTCCCAAGCCGACAAAACACGCAAGATATATCCTGCTGCCTGCGACACGATTTCCACAGCCAGCCCACAGGAAAGATTTTGTTAAGACAGAATCATACTAAAAAATAAGAATCAGCTATTCGACAAAGATACATTCCCAAAGCCGATATACGCCGACGCTGTCTCATTTGCCTGACCACGGTAGACCCCCTGAAGATCACCCGCCAGTACAGCCATAGCTGCGAGTTGCCAGCCATCCTCTAATGAACATACGATCTTCTCATCTAGCAGTTGTTTAATATTGTGGCGCTTAGCGTGGTCATGAACGGCCTGAGCGGCGAGCGCCGTTCCTGGTGGTGCAGATGGATGATCCCAACCCCATAGAAATGTGCCCTCAGTATTGCTCCAAGTCGCGATTAACTGCGCGGGTGCTCTTGCAACTTTGCCATCTGCAAATGTCCATGTGATGATACCGCCGATCAAATTAACATCCCAATTTTCGGCTTCCTCAATACGCCAACTTGAAGTGTGCGCAGCCATTAAGGCCTGGGTATGATTGAATGCCATTTCCTGAAAGCTGTCGAAATCAGAAGGTAGAACCAGTTTATCAGAAGCTGGGGAAGCTTTCTTACCGAATAACTTTTTGAACACGAAGTTAGTCTCCTCTTAGTTTGAGAATCTGATATTGGCGCTACCTCGCCACCGAAACCGAAACCGCTCCAAACCGTTGCGGTCCCGCTTGGGCAACAAACTCTTCAGTTCGGTGCACATAGGTAAACGCAACCTGTACATCACCCTGATGCAGCGCGACACCAAACTGCATATCCCCAACATAATCCCGGCGATCTTCCAGACGCGGTCCATCACGCCACAAGTTTCCATCCAGGAACATATCGCGGGCCACCGCGCGTCCTTCAAAGCCTGCAAACACATAGCCGCCAAAGGCTTGACCAGGTTCAAATACGCCTGCCCCTGCCAAGGCGGGTCGGATACGCGGCGGGCCGAAATCAGAGCTGAGATCCCAGCCAATTCGCGCCATTGCTCCAGCTGCACCATAGGTACGCACATTGCCGAGCGTCGCGCCACCATGCACGGCATAGTCAGTTTCGATGCCAAACGGCAGGTCTGGCCCCTCAAACTGCTGCATACGCTGGGCCGTAATCTCAACACCGAACTCGTCCTTCAATTGGCTTTCCCAGCCTTGGGGCTCAACAATCCGAAGAATATCATGCCAGTTCTGTTGCACGAACTTGCCGCCCGCTGACGGCCCGACAACCCCCATATTGACCTGCAAGACATCCTGCACCATCTGGCGCGGCCCCAGCCGAGTTGTACCAACCACTGTGGCAGATCCATAAAGCCAGGCCGCGTAGGGCCGATCCGTTGGATCAGGTACCACTGCTTCAATATCTTCCGGCGTAAAGATTGTGTGCGACAACGCAAAGCCCTGACGCAGCTCTGTTCGGTCCAGATCGAGGATTGGAATGCGATTAGCAACCCATTTCAGACCAGGTGTGATCTTGTTTGCAGGGCGAACCCGTTCTAGCCGCAACCCGTTGGAATAGTTCCGGTCGGTTCCGCCAAACAGATCATTCTCTGATGTGAGGGACCAAACGCCAGCCGGGGCGGGAGGCGTCGGTTCCAACACCTCCTCTGCTTGCGCGCTGCATACAAAAAGGGCCGCCAAGATGGCAGCCCGAGAAGAGATAGAAACCATCATGTCTCATCGTTTAATTGTAAAGCTGACCCCAGCAAAGTCTTCATTCTCACTCGCGCCAAGATTACGCTCCCGATACTCAACTTCGCGGCGAATATAGCTGAGCGAGAGCTGACCCAAACCGCGCTGGAAAGAGACGCCAGCCTGAATATCGCCAACGGTGACCTGATCGCGCAGCGCCATCTCGTTAACAGACAGACCGCGCTCCTGATCCGGTTCCCAGACCAAGGCCTCGCCATCCGCGCCAGCAAACAGATACCAACTTGAAATCGGTCCAGCTTGGCCGCGCTTATCAAAATTCTGACCAATCCGGACTTCACCGCCGAAACGCTTGGTTTGCAGAGGACCGTCATTGGTGATGCTCAAACGCGGCGCAATGCCGACATCAAAGCCGAGCCCGGTGCGCTCAGACGGCGCAGAAAGAGCTATTTCAGCTGTCAGGGACCGCTGCTCACGTGGCACAGGCGACAAGTTCACCTCAACCCGGTTCGCGGCAATGTCTGTCAGGATCGCACTTGAATAGAGCGTGCGATTTTGCAGCAAATCGTCAGTCTCAATGCCGAAGTCCGTCATTTGTGCGTTGTCCGCACGGAACGCCAGTTCCTGTCCTACCTCCGCTTGACTGAAAGAGCCGGTATAATTGATGCTCACCGTCGTCAGAGACGCAGTCTCAGATTGACGGCTAGCCGCAAGAATGGTCGCATTGTCGATATTTACGACAGTGCCGACTTCAGCGTCTGCCCTCACACAGTGATGACATGACATGGCTGCTATTATTGTAGCGCCTGCTATAATCATACGTCCCAAACCTCTCATGCGTCAGCTCCGTACTCTACCCCCGTAAAGCTGACCTCAGATTGTTACCTTAGCATGAAGAATACCAGGTCGCGAATCTGTTTCGTTGTGCCACAGTTAACCTTTGAACAATGACATTTTCGTGATCAAGCCCGTATCTTCTACAGGTTCAGGCGTATTCACGATAATAAATCTTGGTTAATCTGAAGGATATTTTTCTTCATGTTTTCCGCAGGTTAACCATATTTTTCAAAGAATTCATGATTTTTTTACCACACCAGCGCGGAAAATTTCCAAAAGCTGACCCTGCCTCACCGGATGAGACAGGGTCTAATTTAGGTTTAAACTGTCGTCTTACTGACAGGCGAGGCACTCATCATAGTCGGTATTTGGAACATCCATACCCGACATGACCGCTTCTTTTTCCTCAGAGCCCGCAAATCCAGCTCGCTGCACGGACTTGGATCGGCAGTAGTAAAGCGACTTCACACCGCGTTCCCAGGCTGTCCAGTGCAACATATGCAGGTCCCACTTATTGATGTCTGCTGGCAGGAAGACATTCAGGGATTGGGCCTGACAGATATAGGGTGTGCGATCCGCCGCGTGCTCAATAATCCAGCGCTGATCAATCTCAAACGCGGTCTTGAAAGTCGACTTCTCGTGCTCGTCCAGGCACTCAAGGTGCTGAACGGAGCCTTCATGCTCCAGGATTGAAGTCCATATCTCTTCTGAATTCTCACCTTTTTCCTCAAGTACTTTTTCAAGGTGCTTATTTTTCACCGTGAAAGAGCCAGACAACGTCTTGTGTGTGTAGACATTGGCCGGGATCGGCTCGATGCCCGCAGATGTACCACCGCAAATGATTGAGATCGATGCGGTTGGCGCAACGGCCATCTTGTGACTGAAACGGGCCATCATGCCAGCTTCGGCAGCGTCTTCACAGGCACCGCGCTCTTTCGCAAGCTTCACAGACGCAGCATCCGCACCTTGGCGGATATGCTTGAACATCTTCTCGTTCCAGACCTTCGCCATGGCGCTTTCCATTGGCAGGTTCATGGACTGCAAGAAGGAGTGATAGCCCATCAGGCCAAGACCCACAGAGCGCTCACGTTTGGCCGAGTAAACCGCCCGCGCCATTTCCGGCGGCGCCCGGTCGATAAAGTCCTGCAGGACATTATCGAGGAAGCGGTACACATCTTCCAGGAAGCCCTCATGCTTGCTCCACTCAAAGAACTTCTCAGCATTGATCGAAGAGAGACAACAGACAGCAGTGCGATCCTCGCCTTTGTGATCGACGCCAGTTGGTAGCGTGATCTCAGAACAAAGGTTCGACTGGGTCACTTTTAGGCCAAGCTGGCGCTGGTGAGCCGGCATCGCATTGTTCACCGTGTCAGTGAACAACAGGTACGGCTCTCCGGTTTGAATGCGCAGTTCCAGGATTTTCTGCCAGATCTTGCGGGCATTCACTGTGCGCAGCACTTCGCCAGACTTTGGCGACATGAGTTCAAAGTCGTCATCATTCTTCACCGCTTCCATAAAGGCGTCGGTGATATTGATGCCGTGATGCAGATTCAAAGACTTACGGTTAAAGTCACCGGATGGCTTACGCACTTCCAGAAACTCTTCAATTTCCGGGTGATGAACGTCCAAGTAACAAGCTGCTGAGCCGCGGCGCAGAGAGCCTTGGCTGATTGCCAGCGTCAGGCTGTCCATCACGCGGATGAAAGGGATGATCCCAGAGGTCTGTCCGGCTTTGCCAACCTGCTCACCAATAGAACGAACATTACCCCAATAGGTCCCGATGCCGCCGCCATTCGAAGCGAGCCAGACATTCTCAGTCCAGGTGTTCACAATATCGTCCAAGCTGTCGCCAACCTGATTGAGGAAGCAAGAAATGGGCAGGCCGCGATCCGCGCCGCCATTCGACAAGACAGGCGTCGCAGGCATGAACCAAAGCTGGGACATGTAATCATACAGGCGCTGAGCGTGATCAGCATCATCAGCAAACGCGGTCGAAACACGCGCAAACATATCCTGATACGACTCGCCCGGCAGCAGATAACGATCTTCCAGGGTCACCTTGCCAAACTCGGTCAGCAGAGCATCACGCGAACGGTCAATCTTCACGCTGTTGACAACGCGAAGGTCTGGCGCGCCGGATTGCACGTCTTTGGTCTCTACTTTACTGGTCGCAGTCGCGGTATTGGTACCTGACATCTTTATCTACCCCTTGCATAAGGCCCATCATATATAGGGATTGAAACGAAAACCGCCATATACGGTGTTTCAAATCAGCCCTCACACAACATATTGTGCCTCTAAGGTTAATGACAGGTCAACAGGCTTAGACTTAAAAACGTCACGTTGGCTGTGGAGAAGGGGTTAATTCTTGGTTAATTCCTGGGGTAAAGCCCCGTCCCTATTGGGGGTGTAGACGGAGCATTTTCAGCTGCAAAAAAACTTGAAAAAATTGCTTGCTAATCTGGCAAATCAACTTCTGGAAAAGCCCGAGCAATTTCCTGGTTCCATTCGTACAAAGCTTCCCAATTCTCGGTTGCATTTGTCATCAGGCCCAGCCGGACAATCACAAGATCGCGCGATGGCACGACCCAGATGGTCTGGCCCTCATGTCCGCCCGCATGAAACGCATCCCAGGGCGGGGTCTTGGCATTCTGAGCATGCGTGCGTTCTTCGCCATAGGCCGTGATCCACCAGCCCGCCCCATAGATATTGGCATTACCGGCTGGCGTCTTGGTGCGCGCAAAGTCGACCCAGCCTTCCGGCAGCAGGCGCTCATCTTCCCAGACGCCGTCGCGCAGATAGAGATACCCAAACTTAGCGAAGTCGCGTGCACTGGCCCAAATAAGGGAGCCGCCGAGGAATGTGCCAGAGGCGTCGAACTCGGGTTGAGCGTCCATGCCGATAGGATTGAAAAAAGTATCAACCATCCAGCTGACCATAGGACTATCAGTCGGCGCACATCGCGTCATAGGGCTTACTGCGCGCTGCTGGGAGTAGTCGCTCGCAATCGTCGAACACCTTCCGTATCGCCCAACAGATACATTCTTCACAGCAAGCGAGACCAGATGATACGCCGCCGTTGAATAGTTCCAAACCTCGCCCGGCTCATGCACAAGCGGCAACTCATCTTCGGCATAAGCAAGCACGTCATACCTGCCGCGCCCATACATCATGTTGACGACGTCATTGTCGGCGAGGCTGGTCGCGTTGATTTCTTTGTAATCTAGCCCATCGGTCATGGTCAGCCATTGCCGCCATGTGATCGCGTTTCGGGGGTCGCCCTCTGGAAATGGTGTCGGCATCGGCGCATCAATATCCTCAATCAGGCCAAGATGCACCGCACGCCCGACCAGAGCCTGCGTGATAGACTTCGCCATCGACCAGC
>CAZGVG010000114.1:0-7333 GCA_964528975.1 uncultured Hyphomonas sp. | reverse complement strand
TGTCTGGGGAGGCGAACCATTATGGCCAATGCGCAGAGCATTATTCTTCATCACTTTGACCGCTCGCCCTATTCAGAGAAAATCAGGCTGGCACTGCGGATGAAGAATCTCGGTTGGTCAGGCGTCGAAATCCCGTCCATTCTGCCAAAGCCAGATCTGATGCCGCTAACGGGCGGTTATCGGCGGACACCGGTCCTACAGATTGGCGCAGATATATTCTGCGATACCAGCATCATGCTGCCGGAACTGGAAAAGCGCTTTCAGATCCCATCGCTGAACCTGCCTGGCCATGAGGGCCTTGCCCGAATGGTGGCTGGCTGGACCGATGGCAAATGGTTCCAGACCAGTGTCGCGGTCATATTTGGCGCAATTGGTGACAAGATGCCGAAAGAGTTCATCGAAGACCGGACCAAGATGTCAGGCCGGGCTTTCGACACCGATGCGATGAAGGCTGCAGGTCCGTTTATGCGCGACCAATGGCGCAGCCAGTTAATTTGGATTGAAGAACGCCTCGAAGGCGGGCGACATGCCGGAACCGGTGACTGGCTGGTCGGCACGAAGCCGGGTCTGGTGGATGTGCACGCCTTTATGAACCCGTGGTTTGTTGAGAAAAACATCCCTGACTTTTTGCAAGAATGCTTCGAAACCACCCCGCTGACCAAGGACTGGTATCGCCGCCTTAAAGAGTTCAAAGGCCAAGCCCCAGAAGAGATCAGCGGCAAACAAGCGGTTGAAATTGCGTTTAACGCTGCCCCGCGCCTGAAACCTGCTTCAACGGCGGGCGACTTGCGCGATTTCGAACCCGGCGACAAAGTGGCTATCGCTCCGGATGATTATGCCAAGGACTGGGTCGCAGGCGATCTAGTTATCGCCAATGCAAACCGAGTAATCATTGCGCGGCAGGACGAGCAAGCCGGCAATCTGCACCTGCACTTCCCGCGTGTTGGCTATATCCTGCGCAAAGCCTAGCAGGCATCGGGACCAAACCGGAACGCCACGAAGTGCACCGGATCGCCATTGGAGTAATTCAGCGCAAAGACTGAGTCAGAACTCGTGTAGCAGATACCCTGTTCACGCGCCTGAACCACAAGCCCGTCAAGCACATCCTTGGCCGGTGGAATACAATCAGCGCCAAGCCGCTCACAGCGCTGAGCTGAGCTGCCTCGGTCCTCAAGATTGACCAGATAAACCACCGGATAGACCGTCTCATCTTCTGGCAACACCATTGGGGTTTCTGGTGGGTGTAGGTTTTGCGTTCCAAAGGTCAGGACATAACTCGGTTCAGCATAGCCGACCGCAAGAATGCGCTGCGGGCTTTCACGGCCATCCTCGCAGGTTTCACTCGGCACACCGCACACGCCCTGTAAAGCGAGCCGAGCGCTCTCAGTTGGCTGCACCCAAAGCTGAGCTGGAATGAAATACGTCCGAACGTGCCATCCCAGAAGGAGGCTCGTCGCGATGCCTGCGGCTGCAGTTACGCCCAATCGGCGGGCCATGAACGCAGCCAGCGACAAGACAAAGACAGCTCCGCCAAGCCACCAGAGCCAGAGCGGGAAGCTAACCGCCCCTGCCCATTGCGCCATGGCCGCTTCTGCTTCTATCGTTTTGAAGTCACCCGCAGCCTCTGTCTTGATCAGTTTTGCTGCAATCGGCGAGCTGACGAAAAGCAATAAACCGCCCCCGAGCGCATAGACCCCAAAGCTCAACCATTTCGAAACGGGCAGTTTGACCTCGCCTTCAATGAGCTTCAGTCCAGCCCAGCCGCAGAGCAGGCCAAAAGCCGGATAGGCTGGTAAGATATAATGGCTCAGACGGGTCGGCATTAGCTCAAAAAAGATAAAGGTCAGCGCCGACCATGCGACGAGAAAACGAACGGCTTTGACCTCATCAGAGATAGGCACAGCATCCGTCATCGCCCAACGCTGTTGCCATTCTGACCGAGTGGCGAGCCACCAGAACCCGAAAATGATCAGGGCTGGCAGCGCAGACGGTGCGCCATTGCCGAGCTCACCCGGCAGGATCCACGTCGCGAGCGCTGTAAAGGCGCCGATAGCGATGAAAACAAACAGCGCATCCGTGCCGCGTTTCCGAGCCAAGTCTCCACTGCCGCGTAGAGTTTTCCAGGCCGCAACACCGCCCGGAATAAGCAGTAACACGGCTGGAAAGAACCAGACCGGAATATGGCTGAGATGATAAAGCGGCCAGCCTGCATGGCCTTCAGACGCGCCTGCAAACTTGTCTTTCAAGTCTTTACCCACCGCGCCCTGCAGGAAGGTATTGTCTGTCGCCAGCTGGATCGCCGCGAGCCAAGGCAAGAACATGGCGAGCG
The DNA here is from genome assembly GCA_964528975.1 of uncultured Hyphomonas sp. Classification (GTDB taxonomy): domain Bacteria; phylum Pseudomonadota; class Alphaproteobacteria; order Caulobacterales; family Hyphomonadaceae; genus Henriciella. Next base: position 5,004 of record CAZGVG010000114.1, on the reverse strand, counting down.
CTAAAGCAGGCCCCGGCCACCACGCCAGAGGCCGCCACCAATCGCCGCCTTTGCCTTCACCAGCTTTCGCCCAGACCCAGGCTCCAAAGCCCGCATAGGCCGCCACCATGGGCGTCACAGGCCCCTTGATCAGCAGGCCAAGCCCCATCACAAACCAGAAGAGCAGCGCCATCTGCTTCGGCTTTTGGGCTTGCCCCATATAAAGCCGCGCCAGCGCGCCAATACCCCATGCCGTTAGGAAGACAAGCACGCCGTCGGTTTTTGAGATATGCGCTTCACTGGTCAGAAGCAGGGTTGCGCCAAACAAGGCAGCCCCCAAAAAGGCCGCTCGCCTGCCGATCAGGACTATGCCGCACCAGAAGGTCGCAAGCGCCGCCAAAGCGGCCCCCAGCCAACTCGGCACGCGGTAAGTCCAGATGTCGAGCTTGTCCTCATCGCCAAAGACATGCGTTGCCGCCGATTGTAGCCAGTGAATGCCTGCAGGCTTTTTATTGCGATACTCATCCTGATAACGAATGATGAGATAGTCGCCCGTTTCAATATACTGCTTGGAGGCTTGGGCAAACCGGCTCTCATCGCGGTCTAGCGCAGGCAGGTTGAAGACGCCCGGCGCCGCCGCGGTAAACGTGATTGCAAACAGTATCAGCCAAGCCTTCCAGCCAGACGAGAGTCGGTCGAGCATATCCATGACTTTGCTCTTATCGCGGGGCTCCTGTGTTGAATAGCTACGCAATGCGTTCTAGCGTCTCCAAAATGTAAATTTGATGGGAGCGGGCATGTCCTGGTGGTTTAAGATTGATCTTTGGAAACGCGTCATGGTCGGGCTCGTCCTCGGTTTGGCTCTGGGGCTAGGCCTGCGCTACGGCATGGGCGCTGAAGCGGGCGGGGCTTTTGCTACGACCTGGATCAGCTGGATTGGTGATCTTTTCTTGCGCTTGATCCGGATGCTGATTGTGCCACTCGTTTTCTTCACGTTGGTCTCTGGCATCATTGCGATGGGTGATCCCAAGCGACTTGGCAGTCTTGGGGCGCGTACAATCGGCACATATCTCTGTACAACGGCAATCGCTGTCACGCTTGGCCTGATTATGGCAACCATCTTCCAGCCGGGCGCGAGCCTGTCTCCGGAAACTTTTGCGGGCGCAGATGTCAGCAAAATGCAAGATGTTGCCCAAAAGGCTGAGCAGGCAGGCGGATTTGTGGACCGCCTGTTAGCCATCGTCCCGACAAACCCCGTCGACGCTTTGGCCAAGGGTAACATTCTTCAGATCATCTTCTTCGCGATCATGTTTGGCGTTGGCATCCTGATGGCGGGCAAGATCGCCAAGCCTGTTGGCGACTGGTTTGACGGCGCGTCTGAGGCGATGATGAAGGTGACTATTATTGTCATGGAAACTGCGCCGATTGGTGTCTTCGCATTGATGACAACCGTTATGGCGACCAAAGGCCTCGGCGTTTTGCAAAGCCTCGGTACGCTTGCAATCGCACTCTATCTCGCTTGTTTCATTCACATCCTGATTACCTATGGCGGTATCATCATCAAAGGCGTCTTACGTCTGCCAGCCTTGCCCTTCTTTCGCGGCATTACCGACGCCCAAGCGGTCGCCTATTCGACAGCCAGTTCATCAGCCACCTTGCCAGTAACGATCACCTGCGCTGAGGAAAATCTCGGTATTGATAAAGCTGTGGCCGGATCGGTTCTCCCACTTGGCGCGACGATTAATATGGATGGGACCGCGATCTATATCGGCATGGTCGCTCTCTTTGGGGCGCAAGCTATGGGCATAGAGGTCAGCTTGACCCAATATGTGCTGGTTGCGGTAATGGCGACGCTGGTTTCGATCGGAGCCGCAGGCATCCCAAGCGCTGGGCTGTTCCTGTCTGGGCTGGCACTGGCACAAGTCGGTATTCCAGAAGAGCAGGCCTTCCTGATTATCGGATTTATTCTGCCGTTTGACCGCCTACTGGATATGATGCGCACGCTAACCAATGTCACGGGCGATGCGGCTGTCGCGACAGCTGTGGCGAAATGGGAAGGCGATTTAGACGAGGCAGTGTTTAGAGCCGAAGATAACCTATCAGCCCATGTCGATGACCGGGCACCTGCCGCCTAAAGCGCTGCCTTTACAAGCTCACCGATCATTTGCGCCTCAGCAGCGCGGGGCGAACCTATGCGCCACGCAATCCCGATGCGGCGGCCAATCAGCGGCGTATCGAAGGCGCGGAGCTTCACATCCGCGCCGGATGTGAGGCCAGCCTCGGTGGCAAGCTTTGGCAAAAGCGAGACCCCCAGGCCGCCCGCCACCATATGCACAAGCGTCGGAAGGCTTGTCGCCGTTACATCCGCCCCGCCCCGCTTTGATGGCAAGCGGCAAACCGATAGCGCATGATCACGCAAGCAATGGCCATCCTCCAAAAGAAGGACATCCTCATCAGACAGGTCATTGGCTTTCAGATGGTCGCCAACAATCAAGACATGATCGCTTGGCGCAACCAGTAGGAATTCATCCTCACCAAGGTCCATGGTCTGTATGCCGGCGGCTTCCCAAGGCAGGGCAATAAGCGCCGCATCAAGCTTTCGGGTGCGCAAAGCCTCCAGCAAACGCTCCGTTTGGTCCTCTCTTAAATAGAGTTTCAAATCGGGATGCGCCCTACGGAGCGCGTTCAGCGTACGGGGTAATAGAAAGGGGGCAATTGTCGGGATCGCGCCAAGTCGGAAAGGCCCGGACAAAGGCACACCTGCCTGCCGGGCGGCCGAAACCAAATCTGCGGCATCTGAAAGAATGCCGCGCGCGCGCTCGACCGCTGCCTCGCCAGCCTGCGTCAGCGAGGCCCCGCGCGACTCCCGTTCGACAAGTTGAACGCCCATAAGGCCCTCAACTTCCTTGATCGCCGAAGACAATGTCGGCTGCGTCACATGACACGACTCTGCAGCTTTGGAAAACGAGCCCTCATCAGCGATGGCGCATAGAAATTCGAGCTGTCGGAGTGTTGGAAGATGCATAGATCCGATTTATGGCTTCAGCTTCAAATATCAATTTATTTTTTCTCATGCGCTCCTGATAGGCAACTCACGCGTCTAAAACGATGACGTGACCGAGTTTTGACTTGCTTAGGAGCGGCAGAAGGGACAGTTTCACTGCATGGAACTTTCTGCCCCCTGTCTAGAAACTGAAGAGATCCGACTCGAACCCCTGAGTGAAGCCTTCAGGGAAGTGATCCGCGATACAGGCGCTGTGGATTTCATGTGGATTTCTTTACCTGCAATTGAACGTGGCGCAGGATACGATGTTTACTTCAACTATTCCCTGAAAGCCTCCCTTGAAGGGACAATCCCGTCCTTTATGGTTCTGGATAAGACGGATAATAACCGCTTTGTCGGCACGACAGCGTTTATCGAGCCCAACAAAATTCACCGCCGAATTCAACTTGGTTATACATGGCTAGAGCCCAAACTGCGCGGCAAAGGCGTATACCCTCAAATCCAGATGCTGATGATCCAGCGCGCGCTGGAATGGGGCGCCAAACGCCTTGAGTGGCCGATTGAAGCGCATAATGAGCGGGCCATCCGCGCCACCGAAGCGCTAGGGGCGCAGAATGAAGGCACGCTACGCAATTATATGAAGTTCGCCGAAGGCGCCTGGGTAGATGTCACAATTCTCTCCATGATGCGCGATGAGGCTAAAGAGGCCGTGCGCCGTCTATCGGCCCGCATCGAAGAACACGCCCGCGCTTGATCTTGGCGCTAAGCCGTGCTTTACGCCTCACAAATCCGCGCAAAACCTATGTAGCGCACGTTACCAGCACTTAGAGGCTGGCGATGTCCCCCACTCGGCGAAGTTACGCTCAGTGGGGCGCTTACGGCTTTGCGTTGATCACACGAGTGCTTATCTTGGTCCCATGACCAGATCAGCAATAGGAGCAACGCGATGTTTGACGCGCTAACAGACCGCTTAGGCGGGGTATTTGACGGACTTCTCGGGCGCGGCGCGCTGACCGAGAAAGATGTTACTGCTGCGCTACGTGAAATCCGGGTCGCCCTGCTTGAGGCCGATGTCGCGCTTCCTGTGGTCAAAGACTTTATTGCCAGCATTAAAGACAAAGCGGTTGGCGAGGATGTTATTCGCTCAGTCAAGCCGGGCCAGCAAGTCGTCAAAATCGTCAATGATGGCCTGGTTGAGCTGCTTGGCGGTGAGAATATTGATACCGGCCTTCGCGTTGATAGCCCGCCCGCCGTGATCATGATGGCGGGTCTGCAAGGCTCCGGTAAAACCACAACAACGGCCAAGATCGCGATGCGTCTGGCTAAGCGTGACAAGAAAAAAGTGCTGCTGGCCTCGCTTGATACGCGTCGCCCAGCGGCGATGGAGCAGTTGGCGATCCTTGCTGATCAAGTCGGTGAGGGCGTCTCTTCCCTCCCGATTATCAAGGATCAAAGCCCGGCCGAGATTGCGCGCCGCGCCATGCAAGCAGCCAAACTTGGCGGCTATGATGTCCTCTTCCTCGATACGGCGGGCCGGACCTCTATCGACGAACAGATGATGGCGGAAGCCTCTGAGATCGCTAAGATTGCGACACCGAACGAGACGCTTCTGGTTGCCGACTCCCTAACCGGGCAAGACGCGGTTGAAACGGCCCGTCGGTTCCATGAACGTTTGCCTCTGACAGGCCTTGTCCTGACCCGGATGGACGGCGACGGTCGCGGCGGCGCGGCGCTGTCTATGCGCGCGGTGACGGGTCTGCCGATCAAGTTCCTTGGTACGGGCGAGAAGCTGGACGGCCTTGATGCCTTTGATGCCAAGCGTTTGGCAGGCCGTATTCTGGGCCAGGGCGACATTGTTTCTCTGGTGGAAAAAGCTGGCGACCAGATGGACGCCGACAAAGCCGAGAAGATGGCCAAGAAAATGGCCAAGGGTCAGTTTGACCTTGATGATCTAGCCCAGCAACTGCAGCAGATGCAGAAAATGGGCGGCCTTGGCGGCATTATGGGCATGCTGCCCGGCG
>CAZGVG010000113.1:0-7404 GCA_964528975.1 uncultured Hyphomonas sp. | reverse complement strand
TGAACAAAGAACACTTCCAGCGGCGCCGTATAAATAAGCTGGAAATCGGTCTGCGCTTTACCTATCTGCGCCTCGTTGACCAAGGGCACCAGCAGATAGTTGTAGAGTGGCTCAGCAAAGAAAAAACAAGCAAGCGTCGCAACAGACAGCGCCACCAAAGCCCAGATCAGGCGATTGCGCAGCTCATTCAAATGATCCATTAACGGCGCACGGCTCGCCTCCAGATCGTCCTCAAGAATGTCTGGCTCTTCGTCTGACGGGAGCGCCTTTGTCATGTTGCTTTACTCTTCGCGGACGGCTCGGCCAAAGGCATCATCTCATCTGCTCCAGCGCCAGTCACCTGATCAGTCGCAACAGGTTTCTCTGACGGGACATTCGGATGCTCGCGCATCACGTTCTCATTAATGTCCCGCTCAATGTCCTTGAGTTCATCGACCGCTTCAGTGACCGCATTATCGCGCTTCAGGCTTTCAATCTCTGAGCGCAGCTCATCCAGTTCCGCCTGCCGTGCAATATCATCGAAAGCGGCGCGAAACTCATTCGCCATGGATCGGCCCTTAGCCACAAACTGGCCAATTTTGCGCATCATCAGCGACAAGTCCTTCGGCCCGAGGATTGCGAGCGCAATAATTGTCAGGAACAGTAGCTCTGTAAAACCGAATTGCGGCAGCATGTCAGACGCCTCCGCGAGCCTTAGTCAGCCGACTTGGCTTTTTCCTTTTCCGGGGTGATGTTGACCATGTCATCGCCTTCAACGGCTTTGTCCTCGGCGTCTTCATCCTTCAGGCCCTTACGAAAGCTCGTAATGCCCTTGGCAACATCGCCCATGATCGATGAAATGCGTCCGCGTCCGCCAAAGACAAGCACGGCAACAACCGCAAGCAGTACAAGTTGTAGAGGTCCGACGGCACCCATGATCAATCTCCAAGATTACAGCGTAAAAGATAGCTCGCCTATTCAGCCGTTACAATGGCCTGACAGACGTTTCATTCACTCGAAGTGTCGGTTTCGTCCGGTTCCCCGGCAAAATCGGTAATGAAGTCGGCGTCCTCGCCGTCGACGAGTTCAGTCTCGGCATCATCCTCATTGTGTATGCTTGTGCCATCGGCAAAGAAGCCGTCCGGGATCACATCCGTTAGCAGGCCTTCCGATTCGAGCTCCGCCCGTCCGGGTAAGACATCCAGACTTTCAAGACCAAAATGCTCCAGGAACTTATCTGTCGTGCCCAGAGTTACTGGGCGTCCCGGCGTGCGCCGACGGCCCTTGATCCGAACCCAGCCGAGCTCCATCAGCAGATCAATCGTACCCTTAGAGACAGCAACCCCGCGCACCGCTTCAATCTCCGCGCGCGTCACAGGCTGCCCGTAAGCGATAATTGCAAGCGTTTCCAAGGCCGCTTGCGAGAGCTTTTTCTGCTCATGGCGCTCTTCGACGAACAGAAAGCCTAAATCTTCCGCTGTCTGAAACCGCCATCGCCCCGCAACTTCAACCAGGTTCACGCCGCGATTGGCATATGTGGCCTTCAGCATCATCAGGACGCTCGGCACATCAACGCCTTGCGGTAAAACTTCTGCAATCGCGCTGGCTTCCAGCGGCTCTCCGGCGGCAAACAGAATGGCTTCGGCGCGGCGCACCGCTTCGGCCATTGCTTCGTCTTCGGCCTCATACAACGTTTCAGCGGAGCGCTTATACGCAAAAGACAATTGCTGGACGGCTTTGCGAATATCTTCCGGCGCATCCTCTAAAGGAATGGAGGTCTCAACTTTGGTCATGGGGCAATCCCCTCTTGTTGCTGCGCGCTACCACGCAGATATAGCGGGCCAAAATGCGTATCCTGTCGAACGTCGAAATCCCCATCACGGGTAAGTTCGAGCGCCGCAGAAAACACACTGGCGGTCACAGAGCGCGGCGGTACATCCTCGCTCACATTGGTCATTTGATTACGAATGTCATCCAGACTCGCCCATTCGGTGAGTTTTGCACTGAGGCCTCGCAAATTATCACGCGCGTTTTCGAGCGGCAAAACGTACTGATTTTCAATCGTGTGCGGCGCGTCTTTGATCTTACGCTGGCGGATACCGCCAAAGGCCTGCATCAGATGCCAGAGGCTGGTATCATACTCAGTGGTCTTCAGCACTTTAGGCTGCTCTGGCGCGCCGCGCAGGAACACATCTTGGCCCAAAAGCGAACCATCCATCAGCGCCTCACCTGCCGAACGCATCGCGTCCAAGCGCTTCAAGCGAAACGCCAGCCGCGTCGCATCATCTTCAGCAGAGCCTTCGCCTGCGTCCTCAACTTTCGGTTTTGGCAGCAATAAACGCGACTTGAGATAAGCCAACCACGCCGCCATCAGCAAATAGTCAGCCGCAAGATCAATCCGTTTCTCACGGGCGTCTTCAATAAAGCCAAGATACTGCGTCGCCAAATCAAGGATCGAAACATGCAGCAGGTCAACTTTCTGACGCCGCGCCAGATCCAGCAAGAGGTGCAGCGGGCCTTCAAAACCGGACACATCGACCGAGAAAATATCCTCGGTGTCCAAGTCCTCTTCCTGCGTGACAAGATCTTTAGAGACAAATTCCATGCGCTTAGACCCCTGCCCCAGCAGCAAAACCATCGCCCGCCAGCAGAGCATTAAACTGGGCCCAGCCTTGCTCCGTATCTAAATCTGATGCGGGCTTCACCGAGGCATCCGCAGCTTCGGCACGCTCAAGCGCGCGGCCTGATAGCACTCCAGCGGCGCGCGCAACCTCCTGCATTTCCGCCAGGATCGCATCTGGTTCTTTCAGGAAACCCGAACAATGCAGCAGCACATCACAGCCCGCCGCAAGCGCCTTTGCGCCGCGATCAGCCAATCGCCCTCCCAGAGCGTCCATGCCAAGATCGTCCGTCATCAGAAGACCTTCAAACCCGATTCGGCCTCGGATAAGGTCAGAAATAACCGTTTGCGAAATGGTTGTCGGTAAGTGTGTGTCAAAAGCCTCAAACACAACATGGCAGGTCATGCCCATAGACACTTGGTCCGCCAGCGCTGCAAATACCGATAAATCTTGCTCTAAAGCATCCCGTGAAGCGCTCACGCGCGGCAAATCATAATGGCTATCTGCTGTCGCCCGTCCCTGCCCCGGCATATGTTTGATACAGCCGGTCACGCCCGCATCTGACAAACCTTGAAGCGCCGTTTCGGTCAGCGCTGTAACCGCCTCGACTGTGTAGCCAAACGCACGGTCGCCAATGGCGTCATGTGTATCGCTGGTTCGTAGGTCGGCGCACGGGGCACAGTCTGCATATATGCCAAGCTCGGCAAGCTCTTGGCCCATCAAACGATGCCCGATATAACAGGCCTCAGCGCCGCGTTCAGGATTGGCCTCATACATGGCCCCATACACGCCAGCGGCTGGAAACCGCGGCCAGTTTGGCGCTTTCAGGCGCGCAACGCGGCCCCCTTCCTGATCAATGAAGATCAGGGCATCACGTCCGAGCGTTTCCTTTATATCATCTGTCAGCGCTTTGACTTGCACTTTGTCCACACAGGACCTGCCCATCAGGATAACCCCCCAGGGCTGAGCCTCACGCAAAAAGGCCCGCTCCTCGCCTAAGAGGACCGGGCCTGAAACGCTGGTGATACAGGCGGAAAGACTCATCCAGTCGCCTTTGCGACAACCATACAATCCTTGCCCGTCGCCTTAACGTCAGCGCAAAAGCCTTTGGCGCTTTCACGGCTTTCAAATGAGCCAACGCGGAGACGAAAGAACACGCCCTTCGCGCCAAGGTCTGCGCGCTGAATATCCAATCTGGCACCCGTATAAAGATCGGGCGCAGCGGTTTGCAGCTTTTGCCAGGCCGATCGTGCAGCCCCTTCGCTGCGTAGGGCTGACAATTGAACCTGAAACCCGCCAGAAACGGCGAAACGGTTCGGAATGGTCAGCGTGGGCTCAACTTCAGGCAAAACCTGCGGTTGAACTTCTGGGGCCGCAGGCGGCGGGGTCTGAACCGCTGTAATCTTGATAGGTTTGGACTGTGCCTCTTCAACCGGGGCACCCGCCTCAGCATAAGTGATCGGGGCTGGTGCATCTGCGCCCTCAACGGGCGGCAATTGCGCTGCTGGACCGCCCGATAGGACCGGGTCTCTTCGGCGCAGGTCAACTGGGTTACGCGCCGCCGTCTTCTGAACTGCCGGATCGCCCAGCCCGTCCATAGAGCCATAATAGCCTTGTTCTTGCCCCTCAGCCTGCAGTCCGCCGCGCTCATCCGGCGCGCGCTTATAGGGCGCATCATTAGAGGCAATAATCGGAAGACCGCCTTCGCTCGGGCGCACACCCTGACGATACGTATTCCAGACCACGCCTGCGAAAATCAGCAAAACACCAAGTGCCAGGATCAGGATCAAAGGTCCCCGCCCGGTCTCATCATCGCGGACGTCAAAGCCCCGATATTCATCTTCATACGGCCCGAAATCATAATCGGGTTCACGCGCTGTACGGCTCATAACGACCCCTGCCATCAATAGTTTCGTTAACAGCTAGGCATGTTTTGTTAACGATGCCTAAATTTCGGGGCCGAAATGAGACTTATGCACAGAGACTATTTTTGGCTCACAGCATCGAGTCCATGCTGAACAGGCGGCGGTGCAGATCAATCGCGTAATTATCCGTCATTCCAGCCAGATAATCACACACCAGTCGCGCCCGGCGCACAGGCGGGGCCTGCTCGGCATCCCGGCGCCAAATATCCGGCAGCGTCTCAGGTTCCGCCATGAACAGACCGAACAGCTCCTTCAGGATGCGCTTCGCTTGGCTGCGCATCCGGTTGACCTTGTAATGCTTATACATCCGCTCATACAGAAAGGCTCGCAGCGCCCGCTGATCGCGCTCCAGCTCATCCGAAAACCCCACCAAAGGCACAGGCATGGCGCGCACATCGGCGGCGCTATCCGGCTTATACTGCTCAACCCGGCGCAGGGTCTCAGCCGTCAGGTCATCAATCCAGTGCCCGATCAGCCGCCGCACAGCCTCATAGACCATGCGCTGCTCATCCAGCGCCGGATAGTCCGTCCGCACCGACCTGAAAATATCACCGACAAGTGGCAGTTCCAGCATATCTTCAATCGTGAACAGTCCGGCCGAGATGCCGTCATCAATATCGTGATTATTATAGGCAATATCATCCGCCAGCGCTGCAACCTGCGCTTCCGGCCCGGCAAACTGATCTAGCTCCAGCTCCGCCAGCGGCGCAAAATCGCGGAACGCTGCCGGTAAGTCTTCAATTCGGTTATCCGCTGTCAGCAGCGGGCCATTATGCTTGACCAGCCCTTCCAGCATTTCCCAGGTCAGGTTCAGCCCTTCAAAGTCAGGATACCGGCTCTCCAGCTTGGTCACGACGCGCAGGGTCTGAGCGTTATGATCAAAGCCCTCATGCGCCGCCATACATTCGTCCAACTGGTCCTCGCCTGCGTGCCCAAACGGCGGATGGCCCAGATCATGCGCCAGCGCCATCGCCTCGGCCAAATCCTCATCCAGCCCCAGCGTCCGCGCCACAGACCGGGCAATTTGCGCCACTTCGAGAGAATGCGTCAGCCGTGTGCGATAATGATCGCCTTCATGAGCTACAAAAACCTGCGTTTTCTGCTTCAAGCGGCGAAAAGCTGAGGCATGAATAATCCGGTCGCGATCCCGCTGAAACGGCGTGCGCGTTGCGGAATGCGGCTCATCATGGAACCGCCCGCGCGACTCTTCCCACCGCGTTGCAAAAATAGCCCTCTTTTCAGGAATGCTTGGGGTCACTATCTTAGTTGTCATGAGCGATGTCACACTTTCTGAATCAGCCGCGAAACGCATTAAAGCGATTCTGGCTAAACAACCCGATAAGTCCTACCTTCGGGTTAGCGTCGAGGGCGGCGGCTGCTCTGGCTTTTCCTACAAGTTTGATCTGGATGATACCGCCAAAGCCGACGACCTCACCGTCACCCGCGACGGCGTCAGCGTTTTGATCGACGAAATGAGCCTGGAATTCATGGCCGGATCAGAAATCGACTTCTCCACCGAACTGATCGGCGCCGCGTTCAAGATCAATAATCCAAACGCCACGGCGGGCTGCGGCTGCGGCACCAGTTTCAGTGTTTAGCTACATCTATAAGTCGCCGTCGAACCAGCGTCCCCCGATAATCGCAAGCTTGTCTCCTAACAAGTAGAAGGGCTTGCGATAAATTTTGCCATCTTCAGCGTAAAACTCGATCGTATAGCCACTGATCGCATAAGTCCCGACATTCGCCGCGCCGCAACCTTTGCCACGCGATCGACTGCCTGCCGTCCCACCAGCAGACGTTGAGCTAGACGCCGAGCGTTGCCCGGTCTTGTCACAAGATGAGGCTGCTCCAGACGAACTCACCCCCGGCGTACCAGCCGTCATCAGGCTTGAGCTTGAAGACTCAAACCGTTTTCCGGACTTGAACACATAGTTGGCAAAGTAAGCCGAGCCGCCCGTCATCGTGTAGCCGCTGCTGCTGGCATGCTTCCACTTCCCTGAGAGGGTCAGATTTGACCTCGCAGGCTTCACAGATTTCCGAACAGGTTTGGTCAGATTTGTCCATGTCCCATTGGTCAGGTAGCGCACCTGAATTTTCCCGCCTTTACGCCGCCACTGTCGCCAGGATTTTGGGTATTTGGCTTTATCCGCTGCGACATCCATATGCTCAATTGGTGTTCTGGGATTAAACCGCGCAGTCCCATCTTTCAGCATGACGAGAATGTCAAAGCGGCTGAGATCACCGGCATAGATGACCTCCACTATGTCTTGGCGTTTGACAGCCGTATCCTTACCCGCCTTTGGCGGCGCTTTCCTCGATGTTTTCGTCTGGGGCGAGGGAGCTTTTGGAGCCATCGGAGATGTGCGCGATATGCGCGTTTGGTTCAGTTTGTTGCCGGAGCCACCAAACCAGCTCGTCGGTGTATCGCCGCCATAATTAACCGTATTACGGTCACCACCGGACTTCACGTCACGAACGGCGACAGCATTAATGACATTGCCATCCCCCATCAGAGTCAACGAACCAATACGATCCGTTTTTATCGTGTTGCCATTGCCGGAAACGGCAACATCGGCGCAGTCCCCACGCAGCGTGATGTCAGAACTGTCATTCGGAATCCAGGCCTCGCCCCCAACGCACTCTATGGTTTCTTGTGCAGTAGCGCTTAATCCCAAGGCGATGACACCGGCTAAGCTAACAAACCCGACTATTCCTGATTTAGTCATACACCTACTCCTGAGTGCCGAGAAATTCACTTGTTATGGAACACTATTCAGCCCGACTGAACCCCTTGTGAATGACGTTTGAACTATAGCCCACAGCGACAGGATAGATTTCAGCGTTTCGGCGAAATGAGTTGGGCGTCTAGTTTTGGTCAG
>CAZGVG010000112.1:0-7415 GCA_964528975.1 uncultured Hyphomonas sp. | reverse complement strand
GATGAACCCTGCACGCCGCTTGGGGTGGATTTCACCACCTTGGCCGCAGGTTTTGCTTGGGTGCGCTGTTTTGTCGGAAGTGCTTTGGCTTTCTCATTGCCTTTGTCGTACATCATGGCCTTGTAAGCCATTGTCAGACCTTCGGCCGGAATCCACATAAGCGTGTCATGCTCTATGCCGCTCTTCTGCATATAGCTGAACACTTCCTTTTGCCGATCAATACCGTCTTTCGGATCAAGCAACGCTTTCGCTATTGGATTGTCCGACTGGGCAAGCTCAGTCAGGGTTGTGGTTCTTTGCTGCACAAAAACGCGGTGCTCAGCCACTTCGGCCTGCCCTCGCTTCTGCTTTGCTTCCGTCAATTGCGCTTTCAGTGCATCCGCGCGGGCCTTCTCAGCATTCACATATGCAAGTTGCTCAGCAGTTTCGCATTGATTATATGCGGCCTGCCAATCCCTTGTTTCGTAATACTCAACTGCCTGCTCGGTCTCACTGATAAAGCCGTCAAGTCCTTCCATGCGAGACTCAAAGAGTTGTCGCGTTTGGTTTAGTTCTTGCGTCTTTCGCGTGACCACCGCTTCACCACTCTTGGCCAGATCGACAACAAGTTTTTGCGCCTCTGGCTGAAGCTTGGAAAACGCCTCACGCTCATCACCCTTCAAGTTGCGAGGTGGATCGACTACCGGGGCTACCGGGGCCGCTTCATCCACTTCTGGTTCATCATCGTCGTCACTATCCTCATCGGAGGTGTCTTCGATTTCTTCCTCAGACGGGTCATCTTCGGAAATCTCTTCATCCACTTCGGTCTCTTCAACCTCAGTTTCAATCTCTTCGGGCTGATCTTCATCAACCTCTTCGACCGTTTCAGCTTCCGCAGCCTCAGCGCGCTGCTCGCGGCGATGCTCTACATAATCCTGAACGGTATCAAATGTCTGTTCTGTCTCGTTAAGAGCCATGTGTTTCTGCTTCCTCTTCAATCAGAGCGGTGTCCATGATGTTCTCAAGGCTTTTTCGAAGGCTATCGAGCGCCCGAACGGCCAGAACGCCCTTATAAGCTTGATCCGGGCTGGTGGAGCTGAGCAGGTCCTCAATGTCGCGCTTCCGCATTTCCATGAACGCCTTGCCTATTAGATCAAGCTCAGTCTTGGCTTGTCTCGCCAGTCTCTTTGCGTCGCTCATTTGCTAAGGTCCCCGCCTGGTCTGTTCTCGGTCAAGGCCGCTCCGTTCTGCGCCTGAAACATCGCAAGGGATGCCTCCATTTCGGCCCGCTCGCGCGCTAACTGCATTTCCGCAGCCATCTTATCCCGCGCCAACTGAAGCTCGGCAGCGGCTTTCTCTTTCGCCAACTGAATATCCAAAGCGTTCTTCTCACGCGCGGCATCCGCCTGCGCTTGCGCCTTGGCCTGCTCTAACTGCATCTGCGCCTGTTGCTTCTGTTGTTCCATTTGAAGCTCAGCCATTGCGGCCTGCTGTTCAGGGCTTGGCCCCTCCTGCTTTGGCTGCATTGCCGCTTTCTGGCGGGCCTGCTCAGGATCAGAGAAATACCGCTCCGGGGCCTTAAGCCCCAACCGCTCAACCAAACGCGAAGCTGATGCGAAGAGATTGTCTTCCGTCACCATCGGCAGCCCAATAATTCCAGCCGCCTGCGCCTCTAATGCCTCTTTCTGCAAGCCGATAATCTGCGTGATCGCGGCCACCTCAGCATCCCGGCCACCAGAGCCAACACCGACTTCAATTGTCATGTCAGCGCGGTTGCCCCAGCTTGTCGGGTCAATCTCTTCCCACTTGCCGTTGACGCGGGCCTGCATGGCCTGGCTGGCATGGTCTCTAATCTCGCCGTGCACACCAACAAACAAGCTTTTCAGCAAGGTTTCGGCCAGTACCCGCGCAATGAACCGCAAACGACGCTGCGCTGCATTCATCAATGCAACTGCGCCTCTGGCTGTGTCGTGCAGCGTGTCAGGATTGAGCCCCTGTGCATTTCTGGCAATGCCTGTGCGCTGTTCACCCACCGTGGAGAAGTATTCCAGCGTCCCGGTGACATCGAAGTTCAGGCCACCTGCCGTGATTGGCCGCAAAGCATCACCCGTCTTGGACCGGACAGGCATGCCCGGCTCATTGCGCAAGAGGTCCGCAATTGTGTTTGCGCTCGTCTTGTGTTCCGAAACCTCAAGACGCTGGTTAAGGGCAAAATAGCCATCATCCAGCTGCATGCGCATCAGGCTGGTTTTGATCTTCTGTATCTCAAGCAGCTTGTCTGACATTGACTGACCATAAAAGCGATGCGCGCGCCGATAAGGCGTCCCAGCCGCGTATCCAACACGGTTCTTCTGGTAAGCATCAAGGATCAGGCTTTCTTCACTATCGGTGACAACACACCAAAGCTCTGTTTTGCCGTCCTGGTCACCGTCAATGCGGATCGTATGCGTGTGCACCTCAACTGTGCGGCGTGTGTCTGTGTAAATGCCGTGACTGTCATCAGTCTCATTAACCGTGTCGCGCGCCCGCTCACTCTCACCATCGCTAGCCTCTGCGCTAGGCGCGAGCTGCTGCACGGTCTCAGCGTCATAGCCCTCATCAATCAGCTGATAAGCGCGGGGAAAGGCCCGCTCAACACAGTAAGGCGTTTCCTCAAGGATAACTGTATCTGGCGATACACCAAAATTCTGCGGGTCAATCGCCTCTATGACAATCTTGCCGGGACCGTTCTTAGTCGCAGTAAAATCGTAAAGAGGCACGCCATCAGGGCCAACATCACCCTCTTCGATCTCAGTGATTTCAGACGATTGCGCAGCTAAATCTAGCTCCTGCGCTGTCTTACCCTCAAAGCGCTCCTCATCCTGCGCGCCCGCTTCCCAATGATACCTGATGAGACCTGTTTTGACTTCCAACGCGTTTCTGATCGCCGTTTCCAGCACCATGAACCCGTTATTCTGGTCAAAGATCACCTCACTGATGTAATCAGTTTCACGCCTTGAGGATTCCTCATCTTCTGGCCCTTGCGGCTTGAATGTCCCTATATCTTCGCCGCCCGTCAGGATTTCGAGCAGATCAGGTAGCGCTGTCTCAATTGCATCAGCAACGTCTGACGCCACAACCGAAGAACGGTTTTTGCGTGAGGGCACATCCGGCATCTCGCCCTTGATGTACTCAAGCGCTTTTTCGCGCTGCTCTTCAATGTCGCCATTACCCTCAAAGCCAATCGAGTTAAGCCGCTCCGCCTTCAGCGCAGACAGCAGCTCCTCTTCTGGCATAACCAAACCATCAAAGCGAGATTCGGAGGCGGGCTGTTCGCCGGTGTCATACATATCCGCCATCTCCCAAGTCCATTGCTACGTCATTCGGCTTGGTCACCGCCTCACGTCGCATCATCATCGCGTATCTGGATGCCGCCAAAAGATCATCCTTGATCGGGTTAATCAGGCCATCAACACGGTGATACAGACGAAACTCCGCAAACCATGCCTGACACGTGCTGAAGACTTTCCAACGCCCCGTCTGCATTCGGTCCAGCATCTCCATGACGCCAGCCTCTAATCCGTTTGAGCCATCCTCAAATGTTGCCCGCTCAAGGCACATATTCAGGTCTTGCTCTTCATACTGGCGTCGAAGGTCTTTACCCGACCCCTTGTCATGTTGCAGACCGTCATGCGGCCAGCTTACGGGTATCCATGTGCCCCAAGGCTTAATTGCTGCGGCATGCACAACAGGCGTTGCCTCGCGCTTTGTGTACTCCTTGCAGATGTACAAACAGTCCGCGTCGCGATCCCATGCCATATTCACTGCAGCGGTTGGATGATCCCAGCCAAAGTCAATTCCGTTCACTTGCGGCCAGTGCTTCGGTATCTCGAACGGCGCACACTGAATCTCTTCCTCTGGTATCGGAAAGACCCGGCCAGACCCCATCGAGGGAATGCCCTTGACCCGCGCCTCACGCTCATGCGCCGGATAGCTATCAATAATCGCCTGACGCTCTTCAGCCGTGTAATGCTCAGCGTCATCAATCGTCATCCGAATGACGGCGCGGCTCAATTATTATTGTCTTTCGATATAGTTTGGCGTTTATGCATAGTGTTTCGCGCCTCGCTTTGTCTCAGCCCGTGGCTTCGCGTCACTTCTGCATAACTCATGCAGCCTCTAACTCTTCCTCATTCAAGAACATGCTCACAACGTCAGACATGCCCAGCAAGGGCGTAAACGTGATCATAGAGATACCCATTGTCGCGTTCGTTCGCGTCAGGCCCTCCATATAAATATCCATTGGCGGCTCTTCATCGTTCCAGACACCATCAAGCGTCTCACCCTGCCACTTTTGACGGCCCTGATCATACGACTTGAAGCCCAGCGTACTCGTGCCACCTGACACATGCTTGACCGTCGCGCTATCCAGGGCATCCGCCACACCCATGCGCCGCTTCGTTGTCAGCAGCTTGTCTTTCGGGATCATCCCCGTACCCCAAGAGCTTTCGTCCTTTGGCTCCCCCACCAGATAGCGCTGCACGCCATCGCGCGTTACCTCTGAGGTCTTGGAGCCAGCCCACCAGCGCGTCGGCCTATCCCAGCGCTTGCCCTCCCACCAGTCGGGATAAAGCCCCGTCAAGTGAATAGCCACTTCAGCTGCACCGCAATATGTCTTCCCTAACTGGTTGCCGGCCATAAGCAGGCGCTCGCGCTCTACCGTGTTGTGAAAGGCTCGCTGTTTCGCGTAGGGCCTATACTCAGTTAAGCGATTTTCCCGCTTTCGCTTCGCCTGTTCCTGCAACACTTCCACCAGCTGCAAAAGCTGCGAGCGGTCCAAGTTCTTCGATAAGTCGCTCTGCCTGCTTTCGGAGCTGATCATCAGTCATTTCCTCTAATGGCCGCACATTCACATCAAGCTGCTTCGGCAAGATCGAGGCGACAACTTTCAAATACGCATCGGGCTTTTCATCCCTGACTTTCGCAATAGCCTGAACGCCGTGCGCCTCCCAATCGGCCAGCATGTCAGCCACAAAAGCCTCGCCTAATTTGTTGCGCGAACCCTTTGGACGCCCACCATTTCCGCTATTACCCGCTACAAAGCGGCCCGTCTTTTCATCCTGCTCTGGAGCCTTACTTTCATCAGACATCAGGACACCTCCTGCCGCTTCTCAAGATAGCGCGGAGCCTCCACCCCGTTCATCGACTTGTAGAAACGGTGAGAGAACATGCGTGAAAACCTCTCCAGCACCTTGAGTTGATGGGTGACCTCGCCTGGTGGATCAACCCTCATCCAGAACATGACCCGCAAGCCCTCAGACAAGGGCAGCCAGCAGTTACCGTAACTACTGAGGCGTTCCCACCTACCATGCTTCCACCTACAGTCCACTCGCCTGCCGTGCCCACGTCGCGGGTCCGCGGCGGAGCAAACCCACACGTCTACTTTCGTTCCATCAAGTGGCGCGCTTTCAACAGAAAGCCACTCCATCAGGACACCTCACGCTGTGCGTGGTAAGAAAGGCGAATCTTCTCCAACAAATCCTCAAGCTCGGTCAGTGTCAGCATCAGCCTCTGGCCCCCAAAATAGATAGCCTCAGAAAGGACAAACTCACCGCCTTTGACTGTAGCGCCCAGTCGCGCAGTCAGCACATGCAGCCACAGATCAGTGCTGTATTGATCCACTGCACCGTTCCACTCGATACGCTTGGCGCCAGCTATAAGCTCGCGTCTATTTTTCTGAGAGGCTTGCAAGGTGTTCAAGGCTTAACCAGACGCCATACGACAACAGCGACACCAATGCAGACAAGCAAGCCAACAAAGGGCTGCACAGCATCAGGTGTTACCGTTCCGCCAAAGAGCATCTTATCCGCAGCCATAAAGCCCGCAGCTGAAGCCAGGGCCTTGCCGCCCCAGTCTATGAGTTTGTCTGTATCAACTTGAGTGGCCATAGAAGCCTCCTGTTTGAAATTAGGGAATCCGGCAGCGATCATGGAAAATGGAGAAAAACCATGTACTGTTTGTGGGGGACGCGTACCGCTGCCGGAAAGGGGTTAGTCTGTGAGCGAATCGTCACCTGTTGCGCTGACAATGAAGGCAGGGGTATTTCCCGAAAGCCCAAAAAACTTAGCCGCAGCGGATGCGTCCACCTCTTTAGATCGTGCGGCGGTGACAGGCTCCGCCTTAACCTCTACTGGCTCAGCAGTGTCGCCTGCCTCGTATTCAGGAAGCGTCATACGCATCAGTTCGCGCGCCCAAATCTTAAGCTGCTCACTCTGGATGCCATTGGCAAAGCCCTCAATCAAAAGGGCGTGGCCGCGAATGTCGCTAATTGTTTGTCCGTTCATGATTTCCCCATGTGATAAAAAGCGACAAGCTAAGTTGCAGTGAAGAAACGCGATAACGCCCCGAGTGCCCGCTTGTCGTGTGAGTTTGTTTAACCATTGCTGCGCACAGAGAGCGAGTGGGCTATAGAAAGCCCCTGCCCCTGCAATGCTGAGCGGCTCGGCCCGATGGCTGCCGTCTGATCCAGCTTGGTTTCTCATATTATGGTTTGCTTACAGGGTCAACTAAGTGTACGAATGAGCATAAGCGGCCATAAAAGTATCAACACAAGAACAGTCAAAATTCTGCCAGAACAACTGCCCTTGATATCAACCCGGCCACCCGATATCTTTGCCGCCCAAACCAACACCAAAATCGTCCAAACACCGCAGGCAAGGTAAAACGCAACAAATTTCATCACGCCACCGCCTCATACTTGTAAGCCGCATCTAACGGCACCTCCATTTCACGTTCAGAGCCAAGGAACGGAACAGCCACACGCGCACGCTTTAGCCTTCGATCCATGTGCACAACACGCCCGGCCACGCCGTCAAATCCAGCGCCGCGAAGCTTCACCGTGTCGCCGTCCACATAGTCCGGCTCCCATTCCTGTATCAGCGCCTCGATTGATCGCTTGTCCCATGCGCCATTGTTGAGGAAGTCAAACACCTGATCAGACTTTAACCGACTGGCAAAGCTATCAAAGCCAACGACACCAACAACAAACGGCATATCTATGATCTTGCGAAACGGCGCAGGATAGCGCGGATCAAAACCGATCAGCACATAGGATTTAAGACCAGGATAGGAGCGATCTACACGGGCCTTGCTGTGCCGGGATTGGCGAACACGCCGGGTCACCTCTGGCATGGCTGCGGTATAGCCCGCTTGCTCGATGCGTGCGCAGACGTTGCGCTCTTTGTTCGTGCGGACGCGGAAGAGATACCAGTTCAGCTCAAGGACTTTCTGTCTGTGTTGGGTCATTACACAAACCCCAGTTTTTGACCTTCAGGGGTCCGCGAGCTAGACGGCACATCTCGCATTCCATCAACACGTTCAATGGTGTCGTCGTCGTCGTCTCCAAGAACCTCAGTAGCAACAACAAGCTCACGCAAATGAGCAATACTCCAACCTTC
>CAZGVG010000111.1:0-7417 GCA_964528975.1 uncultured Hyphomonas sp. | reverse complement strand
CCCGCAGCATCCTGTCCATCGACCGGGCGGCTTTCGCCCCATGTGCCGTTATCGAGCGGGGTCAGCTCGCTGCTGCATGCATTGGTTTCCAGAAACATTTGATCCCAGAGTGCTGCCAGAGCATAGCTTGGATCGTCTTCATTCCCGGGCGTTTTATCGGCGTCATCAGTGCAGATGACTTTGCCCGTCCCACGCTCAATGCCATAGCTTCCTTGAGCTGCAGCTGGAAGCATGGCTCCAGCAACCGACAACCCAAGACCAATCAAAACAGCTTTAGAAGTCATCACGCGATCCTTTTCGATGACGAATCATAGCTTAGATTCGCAGTTGGGAGAACCTAGCTCTTGAAGGCGCTGAAGACGTCTTCAGCTGAGAGGTCTGGCTTGGTTTCTGGCTCTGCATCTTGCTCAACCGCTTCAGCTGGTGCGAGGCCCGGGCCTTCTTCTTGCGCAGCGCGTTCGGCGTCCATCTTCTTACGGCGGCTGGAGGCTTTTGTGATCACTTCATCTAGCTCAATTTGTGAGCACAGCCCGAGCGTAACCGGGTCGACGGGTTTGATCTCAGCTGAGTTCCAGTGGGTTTTGTCCCGCACATTGGTGATCGTCGCCTTGGTCGTGCCGATCAGTTTTGAAATTTGCGGATCAGTCACCTCAGGGTGGTTGCGAATGAACCAGGCGATTGCGTCTGGTTTATCCCCGCGCCGGGCGACAGGAGTATAGCGCGCGCCTTTGCGCTTTGGTTGCGGGATATGCGCAATCTTGGAGGCGGCGACTTTCAGGCGGTAATCAGGGTCTTCCTCGCCTTTTTGAATTTCTTCGCGCGTCAACTCTCCGCCAGAAATCGGATCTACGCCGCGCATATTTTCCGCGACATCGCCGTCTGCAATGCCTTTGACTTCCAGATGATGCAGGCCGCAAAACTCAGCCACCTGGGCAAAGGTCAGTGTCGTATTGTCGATCAACCAGACGGCGGTTGCCTTGGGCATGAGAATGTCGGCCATGAGAGCCTCCTTGATACAAGTGCCAGATACACAACCGCCCGAGACTCGCGTCCCGGGCGGTCAGGTGATCCGGTATTAAATAACCTAACTCAAACAGCATAGCTGAGTGTGGAGAAAATAGAAACCCTAACTCTGCTGGCGTGAAAGCAAGATTTTGCCGATATGGCCGCCTTTTTCCATATGGGCTTGTGCGGCTTCTGCTTTTTCAAACCGATAGGTTGTATCGATGACAGGCTTAATTTCGCCAGACAGTACTGCGGGCCAGAAATCTGTAAGGATCGCATCGCGGATGCGCTTTTTGTCTTCATTCGGCCGCGCGCGCAGGGTCGTGCCTGTCAGGATGAGCCGTTTCAGCATGAGCGGTAGCAGGTTCACCTCGACCTTCGACCCGTTCATGTAGGCGATATTGACGATCCGCCCGCCGATTTTAGCGGCTGAGATGTTTTTCTGCACATAGTCGGCGCCGACCATATCGAGGATGACATCTGCGCCGCCAGCGTCCTGGACGATGGCTTCGAAATCGTCTTCCCGGTAATTGATCGCAATGTCTGCGCCGAGGGATTTGGCATAAGCGCATTTCTCGGCGCTCCCTGCAGTGATCATGATCTTTGCCGCGCCTGCATGCTTGGCCATCTGGATCGCCATGGTGCCAATGCCGCTTGTGCCGCCATGGATCAGCAGCGTTTCGCCAGATTTGAAACTGCAGCGGTCAAAGATATTTGCCCACACGGTCATCATCACTTCAGGCAGGGCGCCCGCTTCCTCAAAGCTCATACTGTCTGGAATGGCATAGAGAGAGCCTTGGTCGATAAGAGCATATTCCGCGTAGCCGCCGCCTGCCATAAGGCCTGCTACACGCTTGCCAACACTCCAATCGGTGACGTTGCTGCCGATCGCAACAATGGTTCCTGAACACTCCAACCCCATGATTGGCGATGCACCTGGCGGCGGCGGGTAGAAACCTTTACGTTGGACAAGGTCGGCGCGGTTCAGGCCCGCTGTCACGACTTCCACCAAAACATCAGATGGCCCACAGGTTGGCTTTTCGACAGTACCGAGTTTTAGAGGCTGGCCCTCTTCAACAATTACGCCCCACATGGTTTCTGGCATTTGACTCTCCTGCAAACTTGCTCTTTTCCACTGCATAGTGGTGTTGCGGTAAAGTGGGAAAGGGAAATCCATGTTTGAAGAAGAACAAGTCCCGGAAAAGCCGATTGATCTGGAACGATTGTCGGTTGAGGATTTGCAGGAGCGGATTGAGACCCTGAAAGCCGAGATTGCAGCCTGTGAAACCGAGCTTAATAAAAAACAATCACATAAATCTGCAGCAGATGCGCTATTTGGAGGCGGCAGTTAAGGTCTTCTAAGGGAGACTGATCTTAAACTCTCGCTCGTAAGCACCCGTTTCGAAAGTCAAAGCATGGCCGAACACTCAAAACTCTCATCAGAAGCGCTGACGGACTTGTCCTTCACGGACGGTAAAGTGTTTGAGAAAGTATTTGTTGACGGCATGGCCCTGGTTGAAGAGACCGCCTCTTATCTTGATGGGCCGGGGCGTAAGTTGTCCTCAACTTTGCCGCGTGAAGCGAGCCTCACCTATGCCGCCTGGAGCATGGAACTAACGACGCGCCTGATGCAGGCGGCGAGCTGGCTGGTTATGCAAAAGGCTGTTCGCGACGGGGATATGCCGCGCGAAGATGCCACTCAATCCAAGTACCGTATCAGCCGCGAAGACCCGGCTTTGAATGCCAGTGCCCAGCGCGGACGCGGGATGCCGGACGTGTTTCTCGATCTGGTTGAGCGCTCAGAGAACTTGTTTGAGCGTATTTGCAGGCTGGATGCTGCGATCTATCGCGGCGAGCATAGCGATACGGTTAGTCCGGTTGGGCAGCAATTGGCGGAATTACAAAAAGCAGCTGAAACAGGCGCGTTTGATCCGCTTCGTGTCTGGGGCAAAGCCCGCTAGTCTTGCGGGAGACCCGCTTTGGCGCTTGCTGCTTTGCGATTTGAAAGTTTCGCCCACTTCGGACGCTCATAAAGCGCATTCAGCGGCGTGCCTTTGATCAGCCAATGACCAATTAGCGGCGCGACGACACCAATAATCAAGATAAGCAGCGTTGCTGTGCCCACATCAGGTATAAACCCTGTTGTTGAGAGGCCTTTCTGCATGATTTTTACCGGCAGGAAGAACGTGAGATATATCACGATTGAATGCTTACCCGCATAGCGCAGGGCTGCACCTATCCCATGCTTGGCCATTAGAGCTCCGACGGCGATAATGGCTGCGGTTCCGGCAAAGCCAAGCAAGAGACTGACGATTGGTAGAGCGGATACCCCTAAGAGCGTAAGTGCTAGGTTCACTGCTGCCCAAATGCCTAGCGCGGCGAGTGTTGCGCTAATATTGCGGATCGCACGTTCTGCAAAAGCAAACGCTATCGGGGCGAAGGCATAGCCAGCAAAGAAGAAGACATACCATTCCATGAAACGGTTGGTGACCGACCAGCCCGTATCGATCTCGCCTGTTGAGAAAATGATCTGGAGCAAAGCAACCACGCCAAAGACCCAGATTTTCGGGATATGGCGCACCGCCCATGTGATCGCATAGAAAACACCAAGCATATGCACGAACCAGAGGTGGCCGTTCGGGATGATGATCGCTTTGAGATAAATCTGTATCACTTGAAGCGGATCGCTTCGCAGCAGGCTGGCTTCAAAAGCGAGTGTCTGGATCGCCAGCCAGATCAGATAGAAGTAAGCAAAGTGAACGATCTTGCGATCAAAATAGTCGCGTCCATTCCCCATGATTGAGCGTGAGAGAAACAGACCCGCAATCAGGAAGAAGTCAGGCATACGAAACGGCTTGGCAAAGGCGACAACCGGGTGCATCCAGCCCTCCGCCCCGACCATAACGCCATAATCCAGCACCGAATGCATCATTACGACGAGAATGATACAAATGCCTTTGGAATAATCGACCCAGTCGATGCGTCCCGGTGTTCCAATTGCAGTCATTGTGAGCGTCCCTGAAGCCATGATACCAGAGCACAGCAAGAAGCATGCAAGTTTCGCGTCCAACGCGAATTGGTGTTTGAAATCGCGTCTAGCGTCTGAGAGAAATGCGCATCTGCGTTGGGGCTGTTTCGTTGCCAGCTTCGTCAACAAAGGCAGCGCGGACCCTTTGTCGATTGCCAGCATGGGTAAAGCTGAGTGGCGGTGAGGCGCCGTCACTTACCCAGCTATCGCCCCATTGGGTTAGAGCGATCAAAACTGGGCGCAGGGCCTCTCCAGCCTCGCTAAGCACATATTCAGGGCGGGGACGCTTGCCGGTTTCCTTATAGGCTTGCTTTGTCATGACGCTGCTATCAACAAGCTTTTTGAGGCGCCCGGACAGGACTGTGCGCGGAATACCAAGCTCGCTCTGGAAGTCATCAAACCGGCGCACACCGAACAAGGCTGAGCGAAGTATCAAGAGCGTCCAACGATCACCAATTGCCTCAATTGCTTTAGCGAGGTGGCAGGTATTGAGCGAAACGGGGGAGCGGTGAGCAAGCGGTGTCATGAGATTTTTCGTGCCTGAGTTCGCCGCCCAAATCCAGCTCCAATTTCAACTCTGTGATCAAGGTCGCATTGCGCGTTTCCCGATGCTCGGCTAGTGGACTGGCCATTCAGCTATTTTCAGACAAGGAGGGCTTGGACTATGGCTCGTAAAAAGATTGCAATGATTGGTTCCGGAATGATCGGCGGAACGCTCGCCCATATCGCAGCACGCGAAGAGCTAGGCGACATTACGCTGTTTGATATTTTCGAAGGCTTGCCACAAGGCAAAGCGCTCGACCTTGCTGAATCAACCCCTGTCTTCAATGGCTCGGTGAGCCTTAAAGGCGCGAATGACTATGCCGATATTGCAGGCGCGGATGTCTGCATCGTGACTGCGGGTTTCCCACGCAAGCCGGGCATGAGCCGTGATGATCTTGTCTCAAAGAACCTTGGCGTCATGAAAGCCGTGGGGGAGGGCATCAAAGCCAACTGCCCGAACGCGTTTGTGATCTGTATTACGAACCCGCTCGACGCGATGGTATGGGCGCTGCAGCAATTCTCTGGTCTGCCAACCAATATGGTTGTCGGGATGGCCGGTGTTCTGGATAGCTCACGCTTTGCCTACTTCCTATCAGAAGCAACCGGCGTTTCTGTGGCAGATATTCACGCTTGGACCTTGGCGGGCCACGGTGACAGTATGGTTCCAATGGTGCGTCACTCAACCGTTGGCGGTCTACCTCTGCCGCAGCTCGTAAAGCAGGGCTGGATGACCCAGGATGAGCTCGATGCGATCGTTATGCGCACTCGTAAAGGCGGCGGCGAGATCGTGGCGCTACTGAAAACAGGCTCAGCCTATTACGCCCCAGCTGAGAGTGCGATTGCAATGGCGAAATCTTACCTCTCTGACCAAAAGCGCGTCCTTCCAGCTGCTAGCTGGTGCCAGGGCGAGTATGGCGTTGATGGCATGTATGTTGGTGTTCCAACGCTAATCGGCGCAGGCGGCACCGAGAAAGTCATCGAGTTTGATTTCAATGATCAAGAGCAAGAGATGTTCAACACGTCTGTTGCAGCCGTTCAGGGCCTGATCGATGATTGTAAAGCGATGGAACCTTCGCTTGGCTAGAAGATGATCATAGTCGAAGGACACGTACGTTTGCAGGATCCGGGCGATTTCGACCGGGTCCGTGCAGAGGCCGAAGCACAGATCGCTTCAAGCCGGGCCGAAGGTGGATGCATAGACTACACTTACTCTATTGATGTTCTTGATCCTTGTATCATGCGCGTTCTCGAGCGTTGGCAAAGCTGGGACGCGCTGGATCAGCACTTTAAGCAGCCGCATATGGGCCCGTGGCGGAACGCACTTTCGGGTATCAAATTCGTAGAGCGTCGTCTGCGCGCTCATCAGGTCTCTGAAACGCGAGAAGTTTAGCATGCCTATTGGACCAACTCTTGAAACTGAACGCCTGATCCTTCGGCCACCCGCACCGGAGGATTTTGACGCTTGGGTTGCCTTTCATGCTGATGAAACAGTTATGGAGCACCTTGGCGGCGTTCAGGGTCCGGAACTGACCTGGCGATCCATCTGCGGTATGACTGGGGCCTGGACAATTGAGGGCTTCTCAATGTTCTCCATAATCGAGAAAGAAACAGGCGAATGGGTAGGCCGTCTCGGGCCATGGCGCCCAAATGGCTGGCCAGGAACAGAGATTGGCTGGGGCCTGTCGCGAGCATCTTGGGGTAAAGGCTATGCCACCGAAGGCGCAGCGGCCTGCATGGACTATGTGGTTGATATTCTGGGATGGGCTGAGATCATTCATACAATCCTGCCGGAAAATAGCGGCTCAATCCGCGTAGCGGAACGCCTTGGAAGCCAGTTTTTACGAAAAGCCCCAACCCCGCCACCCTTTGAGGGAATGGTCTGGGATGTGTATGGCCAAACCGCCGATGCGTGGCGGGCAAGGCGCTAAGCTTACTCTAGCTAAGATTGGGCGCGTTCGATACTGCCTGCGCGGGTTTCCTGTTCGTAAACCCGCGCATCCATTGGCGCAAAGCCGGGCGGCGGCGCTCTGTTAGTTCCGCAAAGACATACGATACCACAACTGCGCCTGCGAGCAGCGTTATCTGTCTCCAGAGGTCGAGGGCATCGCCGGGTAGATACGCCGCCAGCAGGTTCAACACTGGGAAGTGAACCAGATAGAGCGCAAAAGAGCCGCCTGCGAGCCAGCGGATGGTTTTGTCAAAAGCCCCTGCTTGTGCTGGTTTAGCCGACCGCTGATTGAGCAGTGCAAAGACGCCGATGAGATGCGCCGTCACGAGCAGGCCAAGACATGCCGCCCAAATAAACGAATCTGAAGAGCTTAGCTTGCGGAATAGGTCTTCGCCAAGATGGTCATAAGTCAGCGCGATCAGATGCTGGTGCCAGAGCCCCATATGCGCGATCACATAGATAACAATCGGTGCGATCGTCAGAGCGAGCGCTATTGCGGGCGTCAGGCTGTTATGCCCGCCTTGCTTGATAAAGCTCCAAAGCCAGACACCGAGCAGCCAGCTTGGTGCGAGCAGTAAGATTTTCGGACCTGCAATCAGCACCAGAAGTGCCGCAAGACCCCAGCGATAGCGCGCCGGGGCGAAGATAAAACTTGCGAAAATCGCATAATACCAGGCCTCATAACCTAGCGACCAATAGGGAGAGTTTCCGCCTGGCGAAATATCGAGAAACCAGAGCTGATTGGTGAAGGTTGCCCCCGTAACCATTTCCAGCGCCGAAACCTCGCCGTGATATAGCGCGTGCGCATAAAGCTCGGGCGCTCTGGCTTGGCCGATCAGGTCAAGTATCAGTCCGAGCACCAATACAGGCAGCGCAACACTCCAGAGGCGGGA
>CAZGVG010000110.1:0-7568 GCA_964528975.1 uncultured Hyphomonas sp. | reverse complement strand
CTGCCTCCCTTAATAAGCGAAGGCATACCCGTATCCGAGCTTTGCGCAAACAAAAACGCGCCCCGAATGGAGCGCGTCTTAGAGAGATAAGGAGGAGCGCTTAAGCTTCGGCTTCAGCTGCTTTCTTCGCAATATTCTTTTTAATCTTCAGCGCCTTGGTCGACAGGACGTCATCCTTGGCTTTTGCCAGATACGCATCCAGGCCGCCAAGCTTGTCGACCGTGCGCAGGGCTTTAGCCGCAACGCGCATGGAGAATTTCTGACCGAGAGCGTCAGAGTGCAAAGACACGTTCACAAGGTTCGGCAGGAACCGACGCTTGGTGTGGACCTTTGAGTGGCTGACATTGTTTCCGACGATTGGGCCGGTGCCAGTAAGTTCGCAAACGCGGGACATGGGTCACTCGCTTCATGATTAGATTTAAACCGAAGCGCGGCTATTACGCGCCTGTTCGTGCGGCGTCAAGACAAGGATATGAGTCTTTCGCCAGCACCCCAAAATTGCCCTAAACCCGATTTAATCCCGGCGAAACAAAGGCACACTTGTTCAGACTGGCTTTTGCCACAAACATATATAACACCGTTCGTACTGTTCTATTGGAGAATCTCTCTCATGTTGAAGAAATTGCTCGCCTTTGCCGCGCTTGCCCCGCTATCCGTTTCAGGGTTTTCCGGCGCGGATACCGCCTCGATTGCCCCGCACATCCTGCAACAGATCGAGGATGGACAGCCCATGCAAATGGAGTTCAACATCAAGGCCAGCGCCTGGGTGCTGATCCTGCCCATCACGGGCAAGGCCAACTTCAAAGTCGATATGAACAAAGATACGTACGCAATTAAGAGCACAGTTAGAACGACTGGTCTTGCAGATATTCTCGTAAATTATGACATGCAACTTGCCGCTTCGGGGTACACTTCCCCGCAAGGCCTCGACACCTATGCCTATATTTCCCAAAACAAGGACGGGAAGAAGAACCGCCGGGTCGACATGAAATATCTCGGCAATGATTTCGAAATGACCGCTACACCGGCCTTCGGTAATCTGGGCGAACCAGCCGCAACCGCAGCGCAGGCGCTGGACGCTAAAGACCCGATCACGGCGCTGATCTCTTTCGCGTTAGAGCC
The DNA here is from genome assembly GCA_964528975.1 of uncultured Hyphomonas sp. Classification (GTDB taxonomy): domain Bacteria; phylum Pseudomonadota; class Alphaproteobacteria; order Caulobacterales; family Hyphomonadaceae; genus Henriciella. The sequence goes on along the minus strand of CAZGVG010000110.1, from coordinate 6,446 downwards.
TCGCGAAGCGGGTGAAGACCCTTGCGGCGGGCCGTTGAAAATCTTCGATGGCCGTCAGCTGACGCATTTGCACCTTGAAAATCACGGCATGAAAAACGTGAAGTCAGAGGCCTGGAAAGGCGAGGCATATGAGTGTCACGTCACGATGGATAAGGTCGCAGGCTATAAGAAAGGCGAGTCCAATAAGGATACGCTGTCTGGAATCGATGGCCCGCTGCGTATGTGGCTCGCGCCACTGCCAAATGGCGCTCATGTTCCAGTTCGGATTGAAGCTGAGACTGATGATATTGGAACCGTCGTCTTACAAGCGGCAAAGCTGAAATTTACCCCGCTGGAAAAATAAAACTTGCTTAGTTGTAATAACAACTTAATTAGCAACTCAAGCGGGTATCCTCCCAGAATTGCCCGCTCGATCTCATTTGAGATCGCGGATAAATGCGCCTGAGTTTATCCCCTTTACTCAGGCGCGTTGACGACCGGGGCCAGTCTGCCTAAGCGGGACCATGCCTAAACAAACACTCAAAATTGTCAGCTGGAACATCAACTCTGTTCGATTGCGCCTCCCAAACATTGAGGCCTTTGTCGAAGCTGAAGCGCCCGACATTGTCTGTTTTCAGGAAATCAAATGCCAGAACGCTGAGTTCCCGGAAAAAGCCTTCAAGCAAATGGGCCTGCCACATCTCGCCATACATGGTCAGCGCGGCGGCCATCACGGCGTTGCAATCGCCAGCCGTGAACCGATTGAAATCCTGGAGACACCGCCGCTCTGCCGGGAGGGTCATGCCCGCGTAAATGCTATCAGAACCGCCGGACTGGAAGTCCACAATATCTACCTGCCTGCCGGCGGAGATGTGCCCGACCCTGAAGCCAACCCAAAGTTCGCCCACAAGCTCGATTTTGTCAGCCGGCTTGGCCAGCATTACGGCGACAGCGCAGAAGATGGAGCACCGCGCATTCTGGTCGGTGACCTCAACATTGCGCCTCACCCGAATGATGTGTGGAGCCATAAACAACTTCTGAAAATCGTCTCTCACACCCCGGTTGAGACCGAAAGTCTTGAATTGGCACGCCAGCAAGGTGGGTTTACCGATCTGGCACGGCATATCCACGAGGATGACCAGCGCCTGTATAGCTGGTGGAGTTACCGGGCGCGTGATTGGGCCGCTTCGAATAAGGGGCGCCGCTTGGACCATATCTGGACCACAGACGCCGCCACGCAGCTAACAGATATGGACAGTTATAAAGTGCATCTTGCCTGGCGCGGCGGCTGGAAACCCAGCGATCACGCGCCAATCAGCATCGAGATCGCACGCCCGTAACTCCCATTTTTGCATGGCAGCTGTCCGACTACGGCTCTTGCTAGAACTCGCGCCTCGGGCGAATGTTGCAGTGCAGCACAAACCGGAACGGTCGCCCCGAAAGGGATAAGTACTGATAGAGACGCGGTGTTGCGGGAGGAGTTTCCTGTCGGCCTGGCCCGGCGCTAACTCTGAAGGACTAAATCTATGCGTATCCTATCTGCTTTTGCATTTGCAACTGGCTTGCTTGTTACCCCAGTTGCCATGGCACAACCTGAAGCCATCACCGTAGAGTTTGAATATGACAGCAACCTGCTCGCCACCGAAGAGGGCGCAAAGCTGGTTCTGGCAACCATTAACGAGCAAGCGAAAACCGCTTGTTCTTACACAAAACCGGTCTATGGCACGCCATCCTTTGATCGCGAATGCCGCGATGATCTGGTTGAGAAAGCTATCGGCCAGATTCGCCTTGCCGCCCTTGAAGATGGCAAAGCCGCCACTCTGGTCTTCGCGTCCCTGGACACATCTGATGTCGTCGCAAACCAGTAAGCGCTGACAAGCAAACTTCAAAAACACGAACGGGCGGCGACATCAGTCACCGCCCGTTTTAATTTGTCATGGCTTTTACGGCCCTATGCGACCCGCTCAATCATCATGTGTTTGATCTTGGCGATGGCTTTAGCTGGGTTCAGGCCTTTCGGGCAGACCTGGGCACAGTTCATGATTGTGTGGCAGCGATAGAGCTTGAACGGGTCTTCCAGATCATCAAGACGCTCCCCTGTAGCCTCATCCCGGCTATCAATCAGCCAGCGATAAGCCTGCAAGAGGGCAGCTGGCCCCAGATATTTGTCGCCATTCCACCAGTAAGATGGGCAAGACGTCGTACATGACGCGCAGAGAATACACTCATACAGCCCGTCCAACTCAGCGCGTTCTTCTTCAGACTGCTTCCACTCGGCTTCCGGGTTTGGCGTATCTGTTTTCAGGAAGGGCTGCACATAGGCATGCTGCGCGTAGAAAACGGTGAGATCAGGGATCAGATCCTTGACCACAGGCTGGCTTGGCAGCGGGGCAATCGTAATATGCGGTCCAGCAATCTCATCCCAGCCTTTGGTACAGGCAATCGTGTTTTGCCCGCCAATATTCATCGCGCATGAGCCGCAAACACCTTCCCGGCAAGATCGGCGGAAGGCCAGCGTCGAGTCGATCTCGTTTTTAATATAGATCAAAACGTCGAGCACCATCGGCCCGCATTTGTCCATATCGACATGATAAACATCCCAGCGTGGATTGCCGCCCTCTTCCGGGCTGTAACGATAGATCCGGAATTTCTTGACGTTCTTGGCGCGCTCCGGCTTTGGCCAGACCTTGCCTTTTTTCGGGGCGGACCCTTTAGGGAGTGTGAGCTGTACCATATGCGTTTCCTAGTAAACCCGCTTCTTAGGTTTGATATATTCCATCTCGTTAGACATGGTGTAATCATGGACCGGGCGGTAATCGATATTCACTTTGCCCGCATCATCAGACCAGGCGAGTGTGTGCATCATCCACTCTTTGTCATCACGCTCAGCGAAGTCCTCGCGGGCATGCGCGCCGCGGCTTTCCTTGCGGTTGGCCGCTGAGTTTACGGTGACAGCCGCTTGGCCGATCAGATTGTCAAACTCAAGCGCTTCCATGAGATCGGTGTTCCAGACCATTGTGCGGTCCTCAACCTTCAGGCTGGCGGTTTTGCCATATATGCCATCAATCTTCTCAACACCCTCGTCCAGAACGTCGCCGCTACGGAAGACGGCGCAGTTTTCCTGCATCGCTTTTTGCATTTCGAGGCGTAGCTCAGCGACGCTATGATCGCCGTCGGCATTGCGGATGCGGTCAAAGCGCGCCAGATGGCTATCTGTCTGCGCATCTGTCATTGTTGGCTGGCTTGCGCCCGCTTCCAGCGTCGCGCCGCAGCGCAGACCCGCCGCGCGGCCAAACACAACCAGATCGATCAGAGAGTTAGAGCCCAAGCGGTTCGCGCCATGAACAGACACACAGGCCGCTTCACCCACAGCCATCAGGCCAGATACAACCGCGTCAGGATTGTCGCCCTTCTTGGTCAGAACCTCGCCGTGATAATTGGTCGGGATGCCGCCCATATTATAGTGCACAGTCGGCAGAACCGGGATCGGCTCACGCGTCACGTCCACACCAGAGAAGACTTTCGCTGTCTCAGAGATGCCCGGCAAGCGCGCGGCCAGTGTTTCGGCTGGCAAATGCTCCAGGTGCAGGAAGATATGATCCTTGTTTGGGCCAACGCCGCGGCCCTCACGGATTTCAATCGTCATCGCGCGGGATACCATATCGCGCGGTGCGAGGTCTTTTACCGATGGCGCATAGCGCTCCATGAAACGCTCACCCTCGGAGTTGGTCAGATACCCGCCTTCCCCGCGTGCACCCTCTGTAATCAGGCAGCCAGCGCCGTAAATTCCGGTCGGGTGGAACTGAATGAATTCCATATCCTGCAATGGCAGACCGGCCCGCAGAACCATCGCATTGCCATCACCTGTGCAGGTATGGGCTGAGGTACAGCTAAAGAAGGCGCGGCCATAACCGCCAGTCGCCAAAATGGTCTTCTGCGCGCTGAAACGGTGCAGCGTGCCATCATCAAGCTTCCAGGCTGTTACACCTCGGCAGACACCCTCATCATCCATGATCAGGTCAAGCGCAAAATACTCGATAAAGAATTCGGTATCATTCTTCACGCACTGGCCATAGAGCGTGTGCAGCATAGCGTGTCCGGTTCGGTCAGCCGCCGCGCATGTGCGCTGAACCGGCGGGCCTTCACCCATTTCGGTTGTGTGACCACCAAACGGACGCTGATAAATCTTGCCGTCTTCCGTTCGGCTGAAGGGCATGCCCCAGTGTTCTAGCTCATAAACCGCAGCCGGAGCTTCACGGGCCAGATACTCAATCGCATCCTGATCACCGAGCCAGTCAGAGCCTTTGACCGTATCATACATGTGCCAGCGCCAGTCATCCGGGCCCATATTGGACAAGGAGGCGGCAATACCACCTTGCGCCGCAACTGTGTGAGACCGGGTTGGGAAAACCTTGGAGATACAGGCTGTTTTCAGACCTGCCTGCGCCGCGCCAAGGGCCGCGCGAAGGCCAGAGCCCCCTGCGCCAACGACAACAACATCATAGGTATGGTCGATAAATTCGTAATCGCTCATCTTCTTACCTCTTTTGGCTCTGCTCTTATGCAGCCGCCGTAAACCAGATTTTCAAAACCGACAGAATCGTCGCTGCGGCCAATGCAATCACGGCAAACGTGTTCAGGATCAAAAGCGCCTGACGTGTTCCACTCTTTGCAATGTAGTCCTCAATGACGACCTGTAGACCCAGACGCATGTGATATAGCGCCGCACCTAGTGTTAGAATTAGCAAAATTGCATTCAAAGGTTGCGCGACCCAGGTGAGCGCACCCTCATACCCTGCTTTGCAGGCATGAATGATTGAATAGAGAAACCATGGCACCAGAAAGACCAGCGCGACTGCACTGACCCGTTGGCGAATGTGGTGAAGCGTTCCGGCGCCAGCTGCGCCCAGACCGCGAACAGTTTTTGCACTCGTCGACATACTCAGCGCCCCTTAATAGAATGAAGCCAGCGACCAGATGACCGCAGCGCCAATAATCGCAAATGCGACATTAAACATGGACCAAAGGCTCGCCACTTTCGGATCAAAGCCGACCATCGGGCCATCCCAGATCAAGTGGCGCAGGCCATTTGCGAAGTGATAGAGTACAGCCATAGACCAGAGAAACAGCAAGATCTGCCCCGGCAGGCTGAACGCAATGCTCTCAACGAAAGCATAGGCTTCTGGTCCGCTCGCAAGGGAAATCAGCCAAGCCCCGATCAAAAACGCACCGCCGTAAAGGCCAACGCCAGACACGCGGTGAAAGATCGACCCGGCCATCGTCCAGTGCCATTTCCAAACCTGCAGGTGCGGCGATAAGGGACGGGGGTCTGCCTGTCCTGATCCAGCCATATAATTCTCCGATGCGTATGCACTCAATTTCAATCGCGTTTCTAAGCGTGTCGTTAGGTGTGTCAACGCGGTCTGGCGTCAACCACAGGTCACATCTCACTTTGTCGTAAGGGAAGCTGGCAGAGCATAATATGGGCTTTGCAGATGCGGCGACGGAAGCTAACCCTGTCAGCATAAGATCAGGAGCCTTTGCATGCTTAAGTCCGTTTTGAGTTCACTTTGTCCGCCGCGCCTCGCTTTCGGCCTATGCGGTGCTGCCTTGGCCTTGAGCCCAAATGCGCTTTCGCAAACGCTTCCAGACTTGATCGACCAGTATGAAGCGTACAGCACTTCCGGGGATCCCGACACATCGGCCCGCAAAGCCGGGACAGACCCGCGTAAGTGGCCCGTCGTCACCCCGGCCTATATCGGTGCGCGCGCCTCTGAAGCTGAAGATATGTTAGAGGCTCTTGAGGCTTTTGAGGACTATAGAGGCGGCCCCGAAACCGCGATCCTGAGCCACCTCCTAAAAGCTGAAATCAGCGCCCATACGGGCGATACGTCCCGCATTCCCTTTGTCGGCGATTGGGGGTTCTTTGCTGGACCGGTATATGCCGCTGCCCGCACACGTTTGACGACTACAGCTAAAGCCGAGGCGTGGATTGCGCGCCTGAATGATGTGCCGCGTTATTTCGATGAGCATATCGCCAATATGCAGCGCGGCGTTGATACAGGCTGGACCCAGCACGGTGACCCGCTTGCAACTTCGATCGCTCAGATCAAAGCTCAGCTGGTTGAAGATCCAACTGAAAGCACGCTCTTCATGCCGTTCGAATCGCTGGACAGCACCGACATGGACCCGGCCCAGATAGACGCGCTGAAGGCGCGCGGAAAAACCTCGGTGCGGCGCGCAATAAAGGCCTATGGCAAGCTGCTGACTTTCATGGAAGACACATACACGCCCGCTGCACGGCCTGAACCCGGCCTGGCCACACTTGAGGGTGGGCAAGCCGCTTACGCCGTTGCGGTCGCGCATCATACGGCAGGCGCAGGTTATTCCCCCGAAGACATTCACGCGCTCGGCCAGCAGGAAGTGGCCCGTATCCGTGCTGAGATGGCCAAGCTCATCGAAGAGGT
>CAZGVG010000109.1:0-7693 GCA_964528975.1 uncultured Hyphomonas sp. | reverse complement strand
TTTCTTGGATAATATCATTAGCCACCTCGGCCTTGGTTTTTAAATCAAACGCCTCTTTCAACCAAAGATCATCCCACCAGGGCGGCGTGACCAGATTGCCAAACCACATGTGCCCGACCTCATGCGCATGGATCGACAGCAGTGCCCGGCGCGCCGCTGGCCCAGTCCCCGCATTCGCGAGAATACGGCTTTCGCGATACGTAATCGCCGCGGCAAGCTCAGTCGCACCAGACGGCCATTGCGGCGCTGCCACAATATCCAGCTTCTTATACGGATATGGCAGCTGCAGCGCCTCTTCGAACACCCGCACAAGCTCCGGCGCGGTCTCAAGGGCAAGCGCCAGTTCAGGCCCCTTACCGCGCCGCGCAAATCCGCGCAGCGGGATCGGCTCTGAGCGGACCGCATTCGGCGGCATCATGCCCGCATCAACAACATCAAAGCTTCCAACCGCTAGAGACAATAAATAAGTCGGCAAAGGCCGCGTTGTTTCAAACGTCACCTTTTTCAGGCCACCATCCAGCACCTCAACAGAGGCTTCGGGTGCGTTACTAATCGCCGAGTCGCCCTCCGGAATGATCAGGCTGATATCAAACGGCGCTTTGAAGGCCGGCTGATCAAAACCCGGCATAAAGCGGCGCGCTTGAATGCTTTCCGACTTCGCCAGCGCATAGGCATCGCCCTGCTCTGTCACCTTGAAAAGGCCTGAGAGATTGGCATCAAAAGGCGCGGTATAATCGATCTCAACGTTTACAACGCCAATGCTGGCCACCTGACCAAAATCGACCCAGGCTACGCCGGATGGCAGTGCAGTCTGCCAAGCCCCCTCAACCACCGATGCCTCCCCGATCAAAGATCGAACGGCGGTCACATCCAAATCGCGGCCATGCATATAAACGCCCTGCGCCGCTTCATCGATTTGCAACGTCATCCTGACTGTTCCGCCGAACCGGTCCTGACGCGGGTCTAGCGTCAAATCCAGATCGTAATGCGTTGGGAAGATTGCGTCCGGCAGCGGTCCTTTAGGGGCATTCTGCTCTATCTTTTCAACAGATAGCGCCGCATAGTCTGCTACCGGCTCTGTGGGCGCAGGCCCGCTACACGCGATAAGGCTTAGTCCCAAAAGGGCTGTCATAATCACCCGCATTCTGTACTCCAACTTGTCTTGGCCCACTGCATAGCGCACAAATGCGGCAATGAAACCCGTGCTGTCGATTCTTGACCCCTCGCCCATATTTGAAGGGCGCACTGCAGCTGACGCGCTGAACGAAACCCGCAATTTGGCACAGGCCGTCGACCAAATGCGCTATCGCTCTTACTGGGTTCAGGAACACCATAACGCGACCAGTTTTGCCGGAACGACACCTGAAATTCTGATGGCCGACCTCGCCAGTCGAACGAGCCGGATCGCCCTCGGCTCTGGCGGTATCATGCTCCCCAACTATTCCCCCCTCAAAGTCGGCGAATGGGGCCAGACCTTAGGCCAGCTTTATCCCGGCAGGATAGAGATCGGCCTTGGCCGGGCAACTGGTGCAGACCCGCGCGCCTCAGCAGCTTTGCTCGGCCCCGGCGCCGAGAATTTCCCCACCATGATGCGCATGCTGATGGATTGGCTGTTGGATGCCAGCGGCGAAAGCCCGCTCCCTAAAGAGCACCGCGCGCGCGGCATCGCGGCAAACCCGGCTGGCCCACATCCAGACCTCTGGATTCTCTGCTCCTCACCGCAGTCAGCCGCCTTTGCTGGAGCGATGGGCGTGAAGCTCGCCTTTGCCGACTTCCTCAATCCGGGCGGTGCAAGGGCGGCTTTGGCCGCCTATAAACAGGCCTTCCAACCCTCGCCATTCGCAGCTGAACCTTATTGCGCCATTGGTCTTGGCGCGCTTGCCGCCGATACTGAAGCTGAGGCAAAGCATCTCGCCTCAAGCGTTGCCGCTTGGTCTCTTAGCCGCGGCGCAGGCTTTTTCAGGCCGTTTCAGAACGCAGATAAAGCCGCGCAAAAGCTCGCGGATAGCCCGCTTGAGCCGCCGCAGCGGTCGATCATCGGAACCGGGAAAACCGTCGCGGGGGCGCTTCATAGCAAAGCCATTGAAGCAGGCGCCGATGAGCTGTTCATTCTCACCGTTGCGGATACGACCGCAGACCGCATAAAAAGCTACACTCTGATCGATCAGGCTTGGGCAAACCTACCTTAGTCCTGGCAAGACCGCCGCAATCGGTTCCAGCACGCAAGCGCCCAACTGTTTTGACCGCCGCGGCGACCACCCCTGCTGCGTGTTGGGGTGGTTTGCGTCATCCTTGAAAGGCATTTCCAGCGTCATCGCGAGGCAATCAAACGCCTCAGCGATGGCGTTGCTGCAAATCGTTAAATTCGCTTTGCCCGGCGAATTGACTGGATAACCATACTCGGTTTGAAACGCGCCGCCTGAGGCACGGACATAGGCGTTCTTAAAGCCGCCAAGAAGGTCCGCCAAACGTTCCGACCAACTAGGAATGCCCTCAGTCCCAGCAATAAAGTTATACGGCAAAGCCTCATCACCGTGCACATCCAGCGCGAAATCAACGCCCGTCTCATGCATCTTCTGCAGCACCAGATAGACTTCCGGACTTTTCTCTAGACTTGGCGTCTGCCACTCACGGTTGAGGTTCACGCCTGCGGCATTGGTTCGCAAATGCCCGCGCAGGCTACCGTCCGGGTTCATATTCGGCACGATATAGAACACTGCTTCAGCCAGTAGCTGCTGAGAGATTTCGCTTGCCGGGTCCAACAGACGCTCAAGAAACCCCTCCATCCACCATTCAGCCATCGTCTCTCCGGGATGCTGGCGCGCCGTAATCCAGACATTTCTCTTGCCAGCACCCGGTGTGCCGACAGTCATCAAGTCCAAGTCCCGCCCATCAAGCGTCTGCCCAAGGACAGAAACACTGGCTGCGGGATGGCCCAGTCCACCTGCAATCAACTGGCTATGACGCTCCAATGTGTAAGGGGCGAAATAAGCGACATAAACCGAGCTGCGATCCAACCCGGCCTCAATCGTCAGGCTTTGCCCGTCATATGTCGTGGCGACACGCTTCCAATCCATCAGGTCATCTGAAACCACGGCCTGATAATTGTCCCAGCCTTTGGGATAGGCCGCACCGCCCGCATTCTCGATCACCAGCCGTAGCTGCGTCCCTTTCGGGCCAGTCACGCGAAAATAGAACCATTGATAGAAATCAGATTGGTTATCCTTCGCAATGTCCAACCGAACGTTCATCGGATCGCTGGCATCTTTGACAATGATATTGCCGCCATCAAAGCTCGAAGAGATATTAACCGTCATAATAAAATCTATCCGTTGTCTAAAGCCGCGCGATAGGCCTTGGCCATCTTGCTGTCCAGCCCCTGCATTTTCAAAAACGCACTCAACACACCCAGTTTACGATTGGGCGTCTCCCCGTCAGCAATCGCGTGAAGCTGACGATAGTACCAGGCCTGCATGCCAAACCCGTTTAGCGCCTTGAACAAACCAATCGAAGAATTCGGACCAAAAATGCCCGGCCCAATCCGCAGCGTTTTCTCCCACTTTGTCAGCTCTGCCAGTGTGCCTGACAGAAGCTGGCTTGGTGCATCAATATCGACACAAAGCGGTCGTCCAAGCCCAATCAGATCAGCCTCACCGCTGTCCAGCGCAGCATTCATGCCCGCTGCGCTGCGAAACCCGCCCGTCACCATAAGCGGCATAGTTGCCACCGCTTGAACCTCACGCGCATAATCCAGGAAATACGCCTCCCGCGCCTTGGTGCTCTCTTTCGCGCCCTCATCGAAAACAGGCTTCAGGCCGTCCATATCCATCATCTTGGGTTGCTCATAATTCCCGCCTGAAATCTCTACGAAATCGAGGCCCAGCTCATTCAGCATGCCGATCACCGCCATGCTATCCGCCTTGGTAAAGCCGCCTTTTTGAAAATCGGTCGAGTTCAGTTTCACCGATACGCCAAACCCTGCCCCAGCTTCAGCCTTTGCCGCGCGCACCGCCTCCAGTAATGCCCGCGCACGGTTTTCAAGCGACCCGCCCCACTCATCATTTCTCTGATTGGTCAAAGGCGAGAGAAACTGACTCATCAAATAGCCATGCGCCGAATGGATCTGAACCCCATCAAAGCCAGCAGCCCGCGCCGCTTTCGTAGCGATGCCATAGCGCTCAATCAGCGCCTTAATGTCATCGCCCATCATTGCGCGCGGTGTTCCAAACTGCCCGCCCGGCAGGTCCACGGCGATAGCACTTGGCGCATCCGGTTGCTCATTGACGATTTTCATCGTCTGTCGCCCGGCATGGCTTAGCTGCATCACGACTTTCCCGCCGGACGCTTTGCAGGCCTCTGCCCAGCGCGCCAGCATGGCTGCATGTTCATTACTTGGCGTTGCATCAATCACGACATTACCTGCCGCCTCCAGATTGCGCCGATCGACCTGAACGTTGCCGGTGATTTGAAGTCCGATCCCGCCATCGCCCCATGCTTTATACAGGTTCAGGTGTTTCTGGGTCACCTCATTGCGCGGATTTGCGAGCCTTTCAGTCATGGCCGCTTTGACCAATCGGTTCGGAATTTCCAGTCCTGACGGCAAAGTTAATGGCGTATTAATTCTATTCGTCATGATGGAAGTCCTTGGAATCAGTCTGCGAATGGGCTTACGGGGAGAGGAAACCACTATGGGCGCTGCAAAGCAAACGAACCTGTTTAACGATATGACGACTGATCCCTCCGGCTATAGCGCCAAAGATATTGAGGTCCTTGAGGGCCTCGAACCGGTCCGCAAGCGGCCCGGCATGTATATTGGCGGCACCGATGAGCGCGGCTATCATCATCTATTTGCTGAAATCCTGGATAACTCGATGGATGAAGCGGTGGCAGGTTATGCCAACCGGATCGAGGTTCATATTCGCGCCGATGGCTATGTTGAAGTGACCGATAATGGTCGCGGCATCCCGGTTGGCGAGCACCCGAAATATCCCGGTAAGTCTGCACTCGAAGTGATTTTCACCGTCCTTCACGCGGGCGGTAAGTTCTCAAACAAAGCCTACCAGACCGCTGGCGGTCTGCACGGCGTTGGCTCCTCGGTCGTGAACGCGCTATCGGAGCGCATGGAAATCGAGGTTGCGCGCGACAAGAAACTCTACGCCCAAAACTTTGAGCGCGGCATTGTTCAAGGCCCGCTCGCGGTTATAGGTGCTGCCCCGAACCGCCGCGGCACAACCGTTCGCTTCAAGCCAGACGTCGAGATTTTTGGCGAGAAAATCCGCTTCAAGCCGCAACGCCTGTTCCAGATGACACGCTCCAAAGCGTATCTCTATCGCGGCGTTGAAGTGCGCTGGAAGTGCGATCCTGAACTGTTGCCAGAGGACTCAAAAGTCCCGGCTGAAAAGGTTCTGTCCTATCCCAACGGCCTCGCTGATCAGTTGGACGAAGTGTTCAAAGGCAAAGCCACGATCACTGAGCAGAATTTTGCAGGCTTGGTCGAAACAGATGAGGGCAAAGTCGAATGGGCGATTGCCTGGACGGCCGCTGGCTTTGGCGACAATGACGGCTTTTCACGCTCTTACTGTAATACTATTCCGACCCCAGATGGCGGCACGCATGAGGCAGGCTTTCGTTCAGCCATCACAAAGGCCATGCGCAACTATGCGGATCTGACAGGCCAGAAAAAGGGCACGTCGATTACAGCCGACGACATTATGGGCCATTCAGGCCTGCTTTTGTCTGTCTTCATCAGTAATCCAGAATTCGTGGGTCAGACAAAAGACAAGCTCTCCACCACAGCGGCCTTCCGACTGGTTGAAAACTCTGTCCGTGACCGTTTTGACCACTGGCTCGTCGCCAGCCCGAAAGAAGCAGACAAGCTTCTGACATGGGCGGTTGAACGCGCCGACGAGCGTGCCCGCCGCCGCAAGGCAAAAGACGTGGCGCGCAAATCAGCCACCAAACGCCTACGCCTTCCCGGCAAACTTGCTGATTGCGCCGACAGTAAAGGCGACACAGAACTTTTCATCGTTGAGGGCGACTCAGCGGGCGGCTCGGCCAAACAGGCTCGTAACCGGAAAACTCAGGCCATTCTGCCTTTGCGCGGTAAGATCCTGAATGTCGCCAGCGCCACAGCTGAAAAGCTCGATAAAAATCAGGAACTCTCAGACCTGTTACTCGCGCTCGGCGTGGGCATAGGTTCCCGCTTCAGCGTCGATGATCTTCGGTATGAGAAGATTATCATCATGACCGATGCGGATGTCGACGGCGCGCACATCGCGGCGCTCCTCATCACATTCTTCTACAAGATGACGCCGGGACTGATCGAAAGCGGCCGTCTTTATATGGCGATGCCGCCGCTCTACCGTCTGTCTTACAAGGGCAAGACCGTCTATGCGATGGATGATGAGGATAAAGAGCTTCTTATGGAGCTTGAGTTCAAGCCAAATCAGAAAGTCGAGCTTGGTCGCTTTAAGGGCCTGGGTGAGATGAACCCCTCGCAGCTCAAAGAAACCACGATGAACCCGGATACACGGACTCTCGCGCGAATTACGCTACCCGACAGTATCGATGAGTTGACTGAGGTGAGACCGGCCGAGTTGATCGATACATTGATGGGCAAAAAGGCTGAGCACCGTTTCCGCTTCATTCAGGAAAACGCACATTTTGCGGATGAGTTGGACATTTAAGGGCCTGTATTGAACTGATATTCCTTTCCACCAGTCGTAGAAAAGGAATTGCGTCACTTACTTTGATATGGTTTTCCATAATCAGGAATGAGGGAGTGGGCGTGAAAGTCACATGGTCTGATAATGCAAAGGAGAGTTTCGGCAGCGAAATTCTTGAAGCAACGCATAATCTGCACGATCAGGCGATTTTTCAGGACGCTGGTCTGATACGTATCCTTGACCTTTACCCCCGCGAAGATCTCGGCATTTGGACATTCGGCGCGCATGGTGAGGGGGAAGCTCCCGCCATTCGGGGGATGGCTCCCGACGCAAGCGGCGCGGAAATCCTGGAAGCGGTCAAGCGGGGCACAATCTGGCTCAACCTGCGACGCACACACAGCGAAATTCCTGAGCTCAAAGCCGTCGCCGATGAGATTTACGACAGTCTTGAAGCCGTCACCGGGCAACGCCTGCGCAAGCGTGACATGGGGCTACTGATCTCTTCGCCAAAGGTTCACGTTCACTACCATCTCGACATACCGCTCGTGGCCCTTTTTCATATCAGGGGTCGCAAACGTATCTGGCTTTATCCAGCCGATGAAACGCATGCGCCATCTGAATATGTCGAAGGCATCGTCCATATGATTAAGGAAGAAGGCCTTCCCTTCAAAGACGATTTCGATGGTAACTCGCGCATTATCGACCTTGAACCCGGAATGGGGCTCACTTGGCCTCAAAACGCTCCGCATAGAGTACAAAATGCAGACAGCGTGAATGTCTCTTTGTCTTGCGAGTACATGACGGTTCCGGCTCTGATTAAAGCCAATGCGATTTATATGAACGGCGTCTTGCGTAAACAGTATGGCCTGAAACCGCAGCGGGCCTCATCTGTTACGCCATCTACGTTCGGTAAGGCTATGCTCGCCCGCATTGTGAAACAGGTCAAACGCGACGGAGCGCCAAAGTCGCCAACACCGGTCACTTTCCAGCTCGACACGAGCGTTGAGAATTGCGTCCGCCCGGTAGAA
>CAZGVG010000108.1:0-7987 GCA_964528975.1 uncultured Hyphomonas sp. | reverse complement strand
CAAGATCATGGAAGATAAAACGCATGCGGGTGCGTTGATCGCGTCGCTCTCCAATCCCTGGGGAGAGACCGCGCCAGCCGATGTGCCGCGAACGGGATACAAAGCAGTCTGGCCTCGGGACTTCTTTCAGGTCGCCTCGGCTTTCCTCGCGATGGGTGACGCGGAAACGGCGCTGGCGGCATATCGCTATTTGCCGACGGTTCAGGTCACGGATGAGACGCCCGGCAATGAGGGTGTGACGGGCTGGTTCCTGCAAAAGACGCATGTTGATGGAGAGTTAGAGTGGGTTGCCATTCAGCAGGACCAGACAGCGATGCCGATTATGTTGGGCTATAAGCTATGGAAAGCGGGCGTGATTGATGATGCAGAAATGGAAGAAAGCTATCGCACCATGCTGAAGCCCGCAGCTGACTTTTTGGTCGAGGGCGGCAAACCTGCCATTATGTGGAATGTCGATGAGTTCGAGGCCTCGCTGGGCTATACACAGCAAGAGCGCTGGGAAGAACAGGAAGGGTACTCGCCTTCAACGGTTGCTGCGGTGATTGGCGGGCTTGTGACGGCAGGCGAGCTGGCCGAGCGGTTCGGGGATCAAGTGGATGCCGACACCTATTTCGCGGCTGCTGATGAACTGGAAGCCAATGTTGAGAGCTGGATGTTTACCACCAATGGTGACCTTGGCGATGGTGAGTATTTCATCCGCGTGACGCGCAACAAAGACCCTAATGACAAGGCCATGCTCGGCGACAATAATGGTCGGCCCGGCTTGCCGGAAGATCAGATCATTGATGGCGGGTTTCTGGAGTTGGTGCGCTATGGTGTGCGGTCTTCTAATGCGCCCTCAATTGTCGAGACGCTTGAAGAGTATACTGATACGACCCGTGAAGATAATCTACGCACGGCCTATGGCTTTGGCCCAAACGACATCCTCCTTGGCTTCCGCCGCTATGGCAATGACGGCTATGGTGAAGATGGTGAGGGCGGAACAAATTATCACGAGATTGATGGCGGTAATACGCCGGGGCAGCGGGGCCGCGTCTGGCCATTCTTCTCAGGCGAATATGGGCATTACAAGCAAGCCGAGGTGTCGCGTCTTGCGGCGACCCTTGGTGTGAATCATCCTGACATGATCAAAAATCGTGTTGAGCTGCAGCGCAGCGTGGCTTCTATGGAGGATTTCGCCAATGAGGGGTTGGGCTTGCCTGAGCAGGTCTGGGACGGTGTTGGGCCGAACCCGTTTGGATATGAGTTGGGCGAGGGTACGAATAGCGCCACGCCGCTCGCCTGGACGCATGCCGAATATATCAAGCTGCTACGCTCGATCTCTGACGGGGTTGTATGGGATCGCTATGACATTGTAGCTGAGCGTTACAAGGATAGCCCGCGAAACCAACCTGCAGACTAATCTGTCAGTAGGAAGAGCAGGATGTCGTCCACGCGTTCGGCCCATGCGCCCTCGCTGTGGTCGGTGCCTTCATAAGTGCGGAAGACGACTTGGGTTTCGCTCCAGCCGGCCTCTCGAAACCAGTGCTGCATGGCGTCAGCATGGGGGGCATAGAAGGCGTCCAGCGTTTCTGTTCCGCTGTCGAACCATAGGCGTTGTGTGGCCTGATCTAGGTTTGCGTTGGACAGATAAGCCTGCATCGCTGCGTCGGCCTGCGCCGCCATTGCGCCTTCTGGCCCAGCCAATGGCCAATGGATTGAAACAGCAGCGATGCGGCCAAACACATCCGGATACTCAGCGGCGGCATAAAGCGAGATTAGGCCGCCCATACTGGACCCCATCATCAGTGTGGTCTCTGCCTCTGGCTTGGTTTTGTAAACGCCGTCGATATAGGGTTTCAGCTCTTCGGTGATAAATTTGAGATACGCATCGCCCTCCAGCTTTGGCATCGTGGGGCCAAGCCATTCAGAGCCGCCGCTTGTGTCCAGGCGCTCAATCACCTTTTGCGGCGCATATTCCTGCCAGCGTCGATCAGTATTCCAGATGCCGACAATAATAGCGGGCGGCAGTGTGCCTGCGGTCATCATTCGCTGCGCGGTTTCATCCATGCCCCATTCGACCCCAGCATAAGAATTGCCGGGCTGAAATAGGTTCTGGCCGTCATGGGCGTAAATAACAGGATAACGCTCACCGCCATTAGGCAGGTAGCCTTCGGGCAGCCAAATCGTAATGTTACGGGGCTGAACGTATTCGGATTTGAAGTCGTTTATGTCAATGAACTGCGCTTCTGTCTTCGTCTCGCTTGTTTGGGTGTCGGCTGTGGTGGCTTCAATCGAAGTGTCTTGAGCAACGCAAGCCCCGAGGAGTGCGAAGGCGGCGGCTGTAAAGATAAGTCGCTTCATGGTTGCTCCTGTCTATTCTACCGGGATGAAAGCAATGGCAGTTCCGCCGCCGGGGGCGAGGGTCAGGGTTAGGCTGTCATTCTCGCTAACCGTTTCAAAAGCGGTTTCGAAGCTATATGGGTTGGTCAGCCAATCCGCATCCTGTCCGTCGCGATAGATTTGCGCCTCGTAAGCGAAGCCATCGAGGAAAGACAGATCGACCTCAATCGTGCGGCCCGCTTCATTTGTGATCGCGCCAAGGAGCCACGCATTGGAATTTCGGTCCTTGCGCGCGGTGACGATAAAGTCACCGGGATAGCCGTCCAGGGTGATTGACTGCGCCCAATCGACCGGAACGTCCTTGATAAACTGGAAAGCTTCAGGGCGCGCTTCATAGTTGCGTGGCAGGTCTGCGGCCATCTGAATTGGGCTGTGTAAGATGACGTAGAGCGCGAGCTGCTTTGCCAGTGTCGTCTGAACCCGCGGATTTTCGGTGACAGGCTTGCCGAAGTTCAGATCAAAGATGCCGGGCGTAAAATCCATCGGGCCGGACAGCATACGCGTGAAGGGCAGGATGGTGGTGTGCGCCGGATCATTTGGCGGCTGCCCCCAGGCATTATACTCCTGACCGCGTGCGCCTTCACGGGAAAAGGTGTTTGGATAGGTACGGCGCAGGCCTGTGTCTTTTATCGGTTCATGCGCATTTATGGCGATCTTATATCTTGCGGCGAGTTCTATGGCGCGGGCGTGGTGGTTCACCGCGAACTGGCCATCATGCCACTCGAAGTAGGCTTTGCCATCGGCGTCCCGGCGGGTCAGATCACCGCCATCGGCGACATAGCCGGATTTGATCGCCGGAATGCCAAGGCGTTGATAGAGCGCGTAAGCAGCTTCGATCTGCTCTTCATAATTGGTGATTGCGCCAGAGGTTTCATGGTGACCGATCAAGTAGACTCCTTTGCTTTTGGCGTAGGCGGCTAGACCTTCTAGGTCGAAATCAGGATAGGGTTTGGTAAAACTGAAGACTTCGCCATTATCAAACCAGCTGCCATCCCAGCCTTCGTTCCAGCCTTCGACCAGAACGCCGTCAAAGCCGTGCTTGGCGGCAAAGTCTATATAAGCTTTGGTGCGGTCTGTGGTTGCACCATGCTTTTCTCCGCTGCCCCAAGTGCATTCCTCAATATGCATGCACCACCAGATGCCGACATATTTACTGGGTTTAGCCCAAGACACATCGCCAAGCTTATTCGGAGCATTGAGATTCAGGATCAGATCTGAGTTGGCGAGTCCAGCGGCTGTTTCAGCGACCTGTAGGGTGCGCCATGGTGTGGTAAACGCATCGTTCACCTTAACCTTGGCGCCATCTGACCATGGCGCGAGATCGGCCTCCAGGACGCCTCTGCGGCGCTGGTTCAGCCACATCCCAGCATAGTCAACGAGCGCGGCCTCATGAATGGAAATGAACGGCCCGCCGCCCGGAAGCTCAGACGTTAAAGGTGTGTGGGCGCGGTGAACCGCTTTAAGTTCTGTCTCTTCGTAAAGCTCTTCATAGCGGTTCCAGCCTGCGGCGGGGATCCACCATGTCTTGGAGGTGTCGTCGTAGCGAAATTCAGTGATCTCATCGGTTATGATGCGCTTGCCCGTAGCGGGGACGAGGTAGCGAAACCCTAACCCGTCATCGAAGACTTTCACCTCAAGTGTGTAAGCGGGTGAGCGGTCTGCGTGCAGGACTTTTGCCGTCAGTTTATTGTGATGGTCGCGCACAATTGTGCGCTCTCCCCATGGTTGCTCCCAGCTCGTGTCAGTCGCCGTGATTGTCGTTTCTGCGATAACAAGGCCTGTGGTCAGGTCGCGGCCTTCCGCAAAACGAAGACCGAGTGCGGATGGGGAGATGATCTCGTGACCATTCCAGGTCGCGGCCCATTTCAGTGATCCATCGACATCCGAGAGCGTGAAAGATAGTCGATCAGATGGTGCGTTGACCGAGATTGACTTTTTGGCTTCAGCTTCTTGCGTCGGCTCAGCGCTTTTAGTTGGTGTATAGGTTGAGGCGCAAGCTGACAGGCCGAGCGCGAGCAGGGCCGGAATAATGGACTTAAGGGGCATAATGTGTCCTCCCAAACACGCTTTTGATGGGATTATTCGCGCTTTGCAAATCAATGCAAGAAAAATAGCGATACAATTGCGATATGATCCATAAAAATTGCACAAATTAGTAAGTCGGCGGCTTGTCAGGTTTGCAAAATAATGAAAACACTAAGCAATTAGTGCTCAAAGAGCCATTTTTAGGGAGTCAGACATGCTGTGGTCACCTGTGGGGCGTTGGTCATTATTCGGGGCGGCGGTAGCGGTCTTGGCGGCGTGTGGTCATTCCACTGATGGAAATGGGGCCTCTGGTGTCTCCATCCTGCCGCAGGCAGAGGCGGAGCAGCAAGTTTCAAATGTGCAGCGCCCCATCGAAGACGAGATCATCTATTTCGTTATGCCGGACCGTTTCGAAAACGGGGACCCGTCCAATGATCGCGGTGGCATTGACGGTGGGCGGCTGAAGGATGGTTATGACCCAACCGATTATGGTTTTTTCCATGGCGGCGATCTTAAGGGGCTGACTGACCGCCTAGATTATATTCAGGGCATGGGCGTGACGGCGATTTGGCTGACTCCGATTTTCGAGAACAATCCTGTGCAAGGGCCTGAAGGGAAAGAGTCTTCAGGCTATCATGGCTATTGGATCACGGACTTTACCAGCGTCGATCCGCATCTTGGTACCGAGGAAGAGTTCAAGGCTTTTGTTGATGCTGCCCATGCGCGCGGCATGAAGGTCTACATGGATATTATCACCAACCACACGGCTGATATTATTAGCTACCGCGAATGCTATGACCCGGAATGGACGGGCGAAACCGTTAAGGGGTGCCCTTATCGCTATATCGGTGACTATCCTTGGACAACCAAAGGTGGGCCTGAAGGCGCGCAGATCAATCAGGGCTTTCTGGGTGTTGATGGTGTTCACCAGACACCAGAGAACTTTGCTAAGTTGAAGGATCTCGGGTGGGCTTACACGCCCTTTATTCCCGAAGGGTTTGAGAGCGTGAAAACGCCAGCTTGGTTAAATGATCCCATCTATTATCACAATCGCGGTGAAACCGACTGGATCGATGAAGACAGCCTTTACGGTGACTTTGCCGGACTTGATGATTTGTATACAGCGCATCCCCGCGTCGTTGAGGGGATGATCGACATCTACAAAGACTGGATCAGTCGCTATAAAGTCGACGGCTACCGGATCGATACGGTCAAACATGTGAACGACGAGTTCTGGCAACAGTTTGGCCCCGCCATTATGGCGCATGCAAAGGCAGAGGGCATTGATCACTTCCATATGTTTGCGGAAGCCTATGAGCCGGATGCCGGACAGCTGGCGCGATTTACAACGACCGCCAAACTGCCAGCGGCGCTCGATTTTGCCTTTCAGGCTTCAACTCGTAAGTTCGTCGTTGAAGGCGAGTCCGGTCTCAGTATGGACCGTCTGTTCAAACTGGACGAGGTCTATGCAGAAGGTCCCAAAACCGGGCGGCAATTGCCCACATTCCTTGGTAATCACGATATGGGGAGATTCTCGGGCTTCTTGAGAGAGGCCGATCCTGAGATGTCGGATGAGGATATGATCAAGCGTTTGCGGCTTGCAAATGCGATGATGTTCTTTGGGCGCGGCGTGCCAACGGTTTACTATGGTGATGAGCAGGGTTTTGTTTCCGATGGCGGCGATCGTCTGGCGCGCGAGAATATGTTCCCAAGCCAAACCGAGCTTTACAATGATAATGATCTTATCGGTACGAATGCGACAACCGCAGAAGTGAACTTCGACACAGAGCATCCGCTTTATAAGATGATAGCTGGGTTTGCGTCTATCCGATCGTCAGAGCCGGCGCTTCGCTACGGGCGTCAGGTCACACGTCTTGCGCACCGCGAAGACAGCGTCTTTGTGTTCTCGCGGATTGATCTTGAAGCTGGCACAGAGATTGTCGTGGCGCTGAACGCTGAAAACGTCCCGCAGGATTTGAATGTTGCGGTTGATGGGCGCGCTGCAGAGTTTTCTGCTCTGGTCGGAAAGTGCGCAACCCGTGCGCAAGCCACTGGAAGCTATGCTTTGGCGCTACCCGCTCTTGGGGTTGCGGTATGTAAATCTGAGTTTGAGGTTGAGCCATGACGAATGCGGCGAATACGCTGGATGCTGTGATGCAGAAAGCAACAGAGCAGTTGCCCTGGTGGAAGGGCGCAGTCATTTATCAGATTTATCCCCGAAGTTTTCGCGATACAAATGGCGACGGGATCGGGGACCTCAAAGGGGTTCTTGAGGGGCTGGACCACATTGCTGCGCTTGGCGTGGACGGGATTTGGATTTCTCCGTTCTTTACATCACCTATGGCGGATTATGGATATGATGTTGCCGACTTTTGCGGTGTCGACCCGATCTTTGGGACGCTTGAAGATTTTGATGCGGTTGTCGAGAAGGCGCACCGCCTTGGCCTGAAAGTGATCATTGATCAGGTCTACTCGCATACATCTGATCATCATGACTGGTTCATTGAAAGTCGCTCTAGCCGCCAAAACCCAAGAGCTGATTGGTATGTCTGGGCGGACCCAAAGCCAGACGGTTCGCCGCCAAGCAATTGGCAGTCTGTTTTTGGTGGACCAAGCTGGGAGTGGGATGCGCGGCGCGGCCAATATTACTTCCATAACTTCTTGAAAGAGCAGCCCGATCTGAACGTACACAATCTGGACGTACAAGACGCCCTGATTGCGGCGGGTCGGTTCTGGCTTGAGCGGGGTGTCGATGGCTTCCGTCTCGATGCGCTGAACTTTTCAATGCATGATCAGACTTTGCGCGATAATCCCCCCTCTGGCGTTAAGGGTCATGAGGCGACTCGCCCGTTCGATATGCAGGTGCATAAGCACAACATGTCCCAACCGGAAATTGTCGGTTTCATTGAGAAGTTTCGTGCGATGCTGGATGAGTTTCCGGACGTCTTTACGGTTGCCGAGGTTGGTGGCCCTCAGCCGATCGGCGAAATGAAAGCTTTTACCGAAGGCGATGGGCGTCTCAATTCAGCCTATAACTTTGATTTTCTGTATGCGCCTGAGTTGAATGCAGAGCGCGTGATGCGATCGGCAAATATGTGGGATCAGTCTGAAGAGGAGGGCTGGCCAAGCTGGGCTTTCTCAAACCATGATGCGCCGCGTGCGGTTAGTCGCTGGGCCGCACCAGAGCATCGCGATGAGATGGCGCGGCTTTACATGCTGCTTCTACTCACACTGCGCGGCAATCCGATCATCTATCAGGGTGAAGAGCTGGGGCTGCCACAAGCACATGTGCCATTCTCTCATTTGAAAGACCCGGAAGCGATCATCAACTGGCCTAAAACACTGGGCAGAGATGGCGCGCGGACGCCGTTTCCCTGGGTCAGCGATGCGGTGAATGCTGGTTTTTCAAGCGGCGAGCCATGGCTGCCCGTTGACCCCGCTCAGGCAGAGCTTGCCTTGGATCGCCAGGAGGGCAATGACAGTATGCTGAGGTTTACTCATCAGGTTCTGACGCAGCGAAAAACGCTTCAGCCTCTGCTTGTCGGGGAGATGACTTTCGAGCACGGCGAAGCGGAAGACT
>CAZGVG010000107.1:0-8082 GCA_964528975.1 uncultured Hyphomonas sp. | reverse complement strand
CCATCATAGTTGATACCATAGGTGATGGTCGGCCAGCCATAATTGTTACCTGGTGCCAACACGTTCAGCTCATCGCCGCCTTTTGGGCCGTGCTCATGCGCGAACAGGACGCCGCTTGCGCCGTGATAGACCAGCCCCTGCACATTGCGGTGGCCGTATGAGTAAAGGGCGTCATGTCCAGAGCCATCCGTGAACGGATTATCATCAGGGATTGAGCCATCTGGCCAGATCCGCGCAACCTTGCCGTGCAGGTTCTGCGTGTTTTGCGCCTCTTCCATATAACGATAGCCATCGCCAAGCGTCACAATCAATGAACCATCCGGCAGGAAGCCCAGACGCCCGCCATAATGGAATGTCGTCTCCCGCATTGCGCCCTGAAAGATTTCGGTGACGTCACTCAAAGCGCTGTTATCGTCGGACAAGCGCGCGGCGATCACCGCCGTCGTATTGCTGCCTTCCATGGCTTTTGAATAGCTGAGATAGATCATCCGGCTATTAGCAAAATCCGGGGCCAGCGCCAAACCTAGTAAGCCGCCTTGCCCATCGGCCAGAATATCATCTGGCAGGCCTGTAATCGGCGCCTCAACCAGCGTGTCATCTTTGATCAGGCGAAGGCGCCCTTCACGCTCTGTCACCAGAATGTCGCCGCTGGGCAGCGCGGCCAGCCCCCATGGATATTCCAGGTTCTCGGCAATCGGCACCAGTTTCAAAGCGGTGTCAGAGATAATCGATCCATCCGCCTCTGCAGGCGGGGCGGCATTACCGCCGCAGGCTGAAAGAGTACTTATGGCGATAAGGGTGAGAGCAGGGCGGATCATGAGACACTCCAGACATTTGGATCAAACCTTCTATCTAATCTGTTCGCAGTGAAATGAAAGAAGGGCGACCCATACAGGCCGCCCTTCCCCTCTCTCCCCTCGCTTACGCAAGAGGCCCCTCTGTAGCCGCAAGCCCTTACCAGGATTTGCTTACGGTAATGCCATAAGTTGAAGGCTCAGTCAGGAAGACATTGGTAAACAGACCAGAGCTGTCATCGGTGAGGTAGGCCCCGGTGATGACTTCTTCGTCAGTGATGTTTTTCCCGAACAGTTCAATCGCCCAGTTATTTTCCATATTGGCGAGGCGCAAAGACAGGTTCATGTTGTTCCAGCTTTCAAGCTCATCGCGGCCTGTATTCCAGACCCGGCTAAAGCTATCACCTTGAACATAGTAATCCGCCCGAACTGTAAGGTCCCAGGCACTGTCACTCAGCCCATTCCAGGTATAATCCGCGCCAATATTTAGCGTTGATTCCGGCGCGCCAGGGATGGAGTTACCACTAATATCGGTGGTGATCCCTTCAAATGGCGTCAGGGCGCCAATCGTCTGGGTCGTTCCATCACCATCGGTATAAGTGACATTGCCCAGTCCGAAGGCGGCTTCTTGACCGGCAAACGCGCCCACACAGAGGCCTGCCGTTGAGCCAGCGTCCAGGCCGCCTGCCGCAATCGCGCCAAGCACAGTTGCATAGCCTTGGGCTGACACGACGCAATTTGCGAAGTTGGCAGCATTCTTGAGCACTACAAAGTCGGTATTGCCAGCCGTGCGATCAAGCACGTCGATTGCAAACTCATCAATGATCTCTGTATCAAGCAGGCCGAGGCTGGCATTGATATTCAGATTTTCAACCGGGCTCCAGAGCGTTTCAATTTCAAGGCCGCGCACTTCTGCATCGACATTGAAGTTCACAGAGCTGCGATTGATGATCTGGGTGATTTGATAGCCTTCATAATCATAGTAGAAGGCGTTCGCGTTCAACTGTAGCAAGCCATTGGCCAGCGTATTCTTGGTCCCGATCTCAAACGAGTTGACGAATTCCGGATCAAAAAGTTGCGCAAAAGCTTCAGCGCCGATCTGCTGCGGTGGGTTGATACCGCCGCCCTTATAGCCCTTGGAATAGAAGCCATAGAACAGCGTATCATCCGACCATGAAACATTTGGCGACCAGTCAAAACCAATCCGGCCTGTAACCTCTTCAAATGAAGCCGTAAGAAGTGCGGGCTGGCCAAGCTGGGTCGCGCCCGTTTCGCCTTCAGGAACGATGCTTGTTGGCGTGTATAGCAGAGAAGGTTGGTTGACCTGTTCTTTATCATCGCTGGTATAGCGCAGGCCCAAGGTGAGTTGCAGGCTGTCATTCACATCGAAATAGCCTTCACCGAGAACGGCAAAACTATCCAGAGTGTAAGGTGATGTGCTGCGGAAATAGTTCCGGCCATTGCCATCAATATTGGCGGCCAGACCATCGCCTGGGTTCGAGGTATCAATGGGGACAAACCCGCCCAGAATCGAGGCGGTATTTGCTGCCCCTTCCGCTGTAGCCTGATCAGCCCCGGCCCCAAGCGCGCCTTGCAGCGTCGCGCCATAAATAGCGTTGTTAAGCTGCGCCACCGCCGTCAGCGTGTTGGAGAAGACGTAGAAACTGTCATCAATGTCGCCGCCTGTTTCGAAATCAACTTTGATCAAACCAAGGTTGAAATTGAACGGACCATCAAAGTCAGACTGCAAACGCAATTCATGCGTCGACTGTTCTGTTGAGAGTGAAGATTGGTCAAATGTCCGGAAGATATTTGAATTCCCAACCTGTGGATCGCTGACCACGCCGCCCGGGAAGAGAGCGTTATAAAGATCTGCGCCTGGATCAAGGCCCGGCGGTATCGCTGACAGGTCATTGAACGCGATGGTTGGCGAGATCTTGTTATAATCCTCAGCCGAGTCGACAGAGCTTTCATTATAACTGCCGAGATAGATCAGGCTGAGACTGTCGCTGACATCAAATTCAGCATTCCATGTAAACAGGGTTTGATCGGCTTTATAGACCGGATCAAAAGCGGATTCGATTGTCCGCAGGTCTGAGATAAACTCGCCCGTATAGACATCGGCGTTCGTATTGCTGAACAAACCAGCAGCGACACCGAGCCCGCCTGCCAATGTGGCAGCTGAGTTCACAATGCCGTCTGATTGCGACAGCGGTGCCTCCTGACAGCCCAGAGATGTGTAGATTTGATCCGCAGGGCCGATTGGCAGACCCGCAAATGACGTTTCAAACGGGTCCTTGTCGCAAAGCTGTTTGCCAGTCCGTAGGCGACTGTCTTCTTCCTCGAAATGCTCAACCATCACCCAACCTCTTAGGCGATCAGTTGGTTCCCACGCAAAGGTACCACGAACCCCGAACAGGTCGCGGTCATCAATATCGTTTCCGGTGACGAGATTGTCGACATAGCCATCACGCTGCAGGCGCGAGCCGGCCAGACGCAAAGCTGCGGTTTCGCCAAGCGGCACATTCAGCATGCCTTTGGCTTTGATCGTATTGAAGTTGCCGTAGGTGAGGCGGGCATCAGCCTGAAACTCTTCCAAGACAGGCTTGGCTGTGATGACATTCACCACACCCGCTGTCGCATTACGTCCGTACAGCGTGCCTTGCGGGCCGCGCAGGGTCTCAACCCGCTCAACGTCAAAGAATTCGGCTTCAAACAGGCGGTTCTGGGTTAGAGGCACATCGTTCTGGTGAACCCCGACACCGGCATCGGTCGAGTTCCCAACAGCATCATTACCAATCCCGCGCACTTTGAAATTGGCGCTGGTGAAGTTGCCTTTTGTGAAAGAAACGTTCGGAATTGATTTGACCAGATCCGGACCAGCGGCGAGTTGCAGGCTTTCCAGCAAGCTTTCATCAAAAGCCGACACCGCGATTGGGACATCCTGAATGGATTCGCTTTTCTTCTGCGTGGTGACCACAACGGTGCTCAGGGTGCGGGCTTCTGGCTCGCTGTCTTCCTGCGCAGTAGCAGTTGCCCCGAACGATGATAAAGCAATTGCCGAAGCGCCTGCCAGCCAGGTATATTTCGACTGTCGTGTGACTTTCATGTGCTAGCTCCTCCCTCAGTGCCTCATTGGTGGGCACGAGTTTTTATTTGCGTTTCCTCATGAGCTTCCCATGTTGTCCGGGAATGCATCACCTCTCATGACGGGTTAGGCGCGACACTTTGTCAAGAAGTGACGCGAGGGATACACAAAGTGCTAAAGGGGTGTGTGTCTTCGGCTACACTTATATGACGCAGCGAAAACTAACGCTCAGGTTGCAAGCAGAAAAAGGCAAAACACTATGGCGACATCAGCTTTGGTCCTGTTTTCAGGGGGGCAGGATTCTACGATCTGCCTCGCCTCGGCTTTATCGCGGTTCGATCATGTGGAGACGATTGGATTTACCTACGGCCAGCGACATAGCGTTGAAATGGACTGCCGCCCGCGCATTCTGGACGCGATTCGAGCCCGGTTTCCGGCATGGTCGAGTAAACTTGGTGAAGACCATATCTGCGACGCATCTGTTCTGTCCGCCATTGGCGATACGGCGATGACATCTGACACTGAGATTGAGATGGCCGAGAATGGTTTGCCCAATACGTTTGTGCCGGGGCGCAATCTGATGTTCCTGACGCTGGCGGGCGCACTGGCCTGGCGCCGCGGGATTACGACGCTGATCGGCGGTATGTGTGAGACTGACTATTCCGGCTATCCCGATTGCCGCCGTAAGACTCTCGACGCACAGGAACTGACGCTGGCGCGCGGCCTCGATAAGCCCATCACCATCGACACGCCGCTCATGTGGCTCGACAAGGCCGAGACATGGGAACTGGCTGAAACCCTGGGCGGCCAGCCGCTTGTCGATATCGTGCTGGAAGAGACCCATACCTGCTATAAGGGCGACCGGACCCAGCGCCATGCATGGGGCTATGGCTGCGGGGAATGCCCAGCCTGCGACCTGCGGGCCAAAGGTTACGATAAGTGGAAAGCCGACCACCAGAGCCAAGTCCCAGCATGAAGACCTATTCCGTCAAAGAAGCTTACGTCACGCTGCAAGGCGAGGGCGCCCAGACCGGACGCGCCGCTGTCTTTCTGCGCTTTGCCGGCTGCAACCTGTGGTCAGGGCTAGAGCGTGACCGCGCCGCCGCCGTCTGCAAGTTCTGCGACACGGAGTTTGTCGGCACTGATGGCGAGAATGGCGGCAAATTCGCTGGCCCGGAGGCGCTTGCAGCGCATGTCAGCAAAGTCTGGCAAGAAGGCGCTCCGCAGGGGGGCACGCCTTATGTTATCTGCACAGGCGGCGAACCCCTGCTCCAACTCAACCCGCCGGCCATCGCCGCACTGAAATCCGCAGGCTTCGAGATCGGCGTCGAAACCAATGGCACGCTCAAAGCGCCGCCCGGTCTTGACTGGATATGCGTCAGCCCCAAAGCAAACGCGCCTCTAAAACAGACAGAGGGCCATGAACTGAAGCTGGTTTTCCCACAGATCGAGCCAGAGGCGCATCCATCATGCTTTGAAAGTCTGCAGTTTGAGCACTTTTTTCTCCAGCCCAAGGATGATACAGCGCAGTCAACGAACATCGCGGCTACGGCTGCCTATTGTATGAAGAACCCGAAATGGCGATTGAGCTTACAGACACACAAATTGATCGGCCTGCCGTAAAAGGCAGCTCCAAGACCGAGGGGCTGAATCCTGCTGGTCAAGTGTTCGAGATAACTAAAGCGGTGTCGTTTGAGGCGGCCCACTATATGGGCGGCAAGCCAGAGGGACATCCCTACCGCAATGTCCACGGCCACTCCTTCCGGCTTGAGGCGACTGTGGCTGGAACCGTTAAGCCCGGCGAAGAGTGGGTGCAGGATTTTTCAGACCTCGCGGCTATTCTCGCGCGCACGGCGGGCAAGCTTGACCACCGCCTCCTGAATGAGATTGACGGCCTTGAGGTTCCGACGCTGGAGCGCATCTGCCTCTGGGCGGCTGAAGACCTGAAGCCCAGCCTGCCGGGCTTGAAGCAAGTGGTTCTCGCGCGGCCAAGCCTAGATGAGCGCTGTGTGCTTATGGTGGGTTAGCGCTAGCTGCCTCGACACCCGGCTATAAAGCCGCCCCCTTAGCTAAACATGCTGCCAAGAGAACAGCCATGCGCGTCTTCTACTTTGATATTGATGGTACTGTTCGCGACTATCAGGATCAGCCCTTTGCCGCGTTGGCTAAAGGCGAGTTGGAAACCGCGCTGAATGAAGCTGGCTTTCAAAAACTGGTCTGTTTGAGCGGCTGGGTCTGGCTCGCCAAACAGGGCATCTCAAGCGATGACACACAGCGCATTTCTGAACGTCTCTGGACCGAAGTGGCTGACATCTTTCCCGACAAGACTGCCTTCATAGAGCGGCTTGAGGTTTGTCCAGACCCGGACAAGCGCGCCGCCTCTATCACCATGACTGAAGACTGGTACTATGCCGATGACTGGGCGGATAAGTTCTTCAGCGAGACTTGGGGACACGGTCAGTTTCAGGCGTATAAGGGCAAACGCATCTGCCAGGTCGATCCCTATGGCGATGGCTCAGACCTATTGGATTTTATTCGCGCGCTGAGCCAAGCCTAGGCGTCACGCGCCTCAGAAGCTCTGCTTCGGACTGCATATATACATGGCTGACGATCGGAACAGGTGCCATGGGGCTGCATGCTTAGGGCCTAGCCCAACGTCACTTACCCAAACGGAACCCCGAAAATTAAAAAGCGCTCATAGTGGCGTATCTGACTGCTTTGTCACGTGTGGAAGAGAAGGGCAGTGTTTATACGAAACCCAGTTTTAGTTCGCATGAACTTGCCCTTGGAGCCCCTGATTTTCAGTTGAATACAACATCAGATATAGGCGAGAAATTCAAAAGAGTTTCGTCTATTTGGAGACCCTCTTTGTCGAAAAATATTCTCACAGTTTCTATTGCTGCTCTCGCGCTCGCTGCCTGCGGCGGGTCAGCAGACGATCCAACAATACCAGACAATGTCGGCGTGGCGACTGTTCCGCCGCCTCAGCCGGCTCCGCCCGCATCGCCTCCTCCTCCGCCACCGCCGCCGCCTCCACCGCCAGCGGCGCCCATGCCTGCTTCAGGCGGTCACGATCACCGGCCGGAAATTGTGAATATCCCGGCACCATTCTCCAAGATTTCGCCATCTTGGAATCGCACGGCCAAAAACACATCGGTTCAAAATCAAACCAATATTAAGGACGCAAACAATCTCAATGGTGCATTCCGAGTGCAGTGTGGGGTCTCATACTATGTCCGCACCGATCCGCTGCTTAATCGTAATGACACAGACCCGATGTCGCACATGCACACCTATTTCGGCGGCGATGTGCGCACAGATGACGCTACTGATCTTGATGACCTGACCGCGCAAGGCGCCGGTTCGACCTGCGCCGGCGGTATTTTAAACAGGTCGCTCTATTGGATTCCCACAATGCTGCGCGCCGAGAATGATGGCACGCACACGGTCGTAGAGCCGACCAGCTTCTTTGCTTATTACAAAAACTCGCTCAATGTTTATGGCAAGACCGAGCAGGTGATCTTTAGCAGAAATGAAGGCGTTTCGGACAAGAATTTGATCGCGCGCGCGCTTCCGAAAGCGTTACCGTCTGCTTGGTATGATCTGAAAATGATTTCCTACAGCTATGAGGGAAACGCCAATGTTGAGAAAGGGAATAGCACCCAGTGGGAGTGTCCGGGCAAATCTGGTGGCACGCGCAAAACCACGAATGTGATGCCCCTGGATTGCGCGCCAAACTCGACAATGCGCGTTCAAATGTGGTTCCCGCAATGCCTGAACACCAAAAAGCAACCTCGTAGTCAGGCAGAAAGTACCAAAGCGTCTAATTACGCGGCAGAGGATCAGCTTGAATGGCTGCAGTTTGCCAAGAACCGCGTGAACGAGGATGGCTGTCCTTCAGACACCGCTGAAGATAAATGGGTGCGCATCCCGACGCTCAGCTATGCGATCAACTATAAGATAGATGCGGCAGGCAATGCCGATTGGGTCTTAAGCAGTGATCACATGATGGGCGATGGCCGCCCGGGCAACAGTATGCACGGCGATTTCATGAATGGCTGGAACCCAGACGCAGCCTCGGCCTGGTATCAAGACTGTCTGCTCAACAATAAGAGCTGTACCAACTTTTATGATAATGTTGGCGGCCAAAAATGGGTCAGACTGGTCGGCGATAAAAACGCGCTCTTCACCAATCAATAG
>CAZGVG010000106.1:0-8098 GCA_964528975.1 uncultured Hyphomonas sp. | reverse complement strand
ATACGGAACCTGCTTCGACACGCTGGCGCGCAGCGCCTCAGGGCGTGTCACAAACGCAGACCTATGCGGCGCGAGTGGTCGCCTCGGGATAGGGATGGGTGGCGGGAGGCCAAGAGGCAGCGGAGTTGGGGGTCGCATTACTGAGGTTTGAGTTTTGCGACGCGCTAAGCCCTGCGGGCACGCGTCGCGAAGCGGGTTCCGCGACTGGGCTTCGCCCAGCGCATGAACCTTGCTCAGGGCTGTACTCAGGAAGCCGGGGAGGTATTTGTCCAAGTCACCTGGCGACCAGGTGAGCTTTTCGTGAGTGTCTTCATCCCAGCGGTCGTGCATGCCTTCCCACCAGACCGAATAGACTTTGCCATCGGGTTCAATCTCGACGAACACGCGGCGCTGAAAATGTGAGCTCCAGCGGTCAATCTCGCGCAGCTGCCACCACACCGCTGGCCACAGCCACAGGGGGACGTGCTCGTAGTAGAGAATATGCCAGCGATGCTCGAACATGGCGCGCATTATACGTCAGCCGCAGAGGGGGAGGAAAACTT
This sequence comes from uncultured Hyphomonas sp., assembly GCA_964528975.1. GTDB lineage: Bacteria > Pseudomonadota > Alphaproteobacteria > Caulobacterales > Hyphomonadaceae > Henriciella. Next base: position 7,556 of record CAZGVG010000106.1, on the reverse strand, counting down.
TTGTTTTCTCTTGTAAATTGAGAGTGTTCTCGGGTGTTGATATTTATCGACGAGAGAAATCACGAATACGTTCACCCGTGATAATATCACCCGTACTGCGTTTCTCAATACCACCAATCGGCATTTCGCTTCCTGTATGATCTCGAAAATAAAGCGGTTGGCCGATCAAGTGGGTTTGGGTACCGCTTTCAACAATCTCAACGAGATGTATGTGGACATGAGGCTCAGTTGTTGACCCGCTATTTCCGCACTTTGCGATAGGTTGTCCTTCCTCTACAAAGTCCCCGCCACGAACGAGGAGACTATCCCTCTTCAGATGCGCGAGAATGAGCCGTGTCGTTTGTCCTTCAGGCTGAATGACAACGTAATTGCCAAAGACATTCGGACCGCGATACCAAGCCCCCGGTTGAATGTCGGCCTCACCATCATGAGCGGTGCGGATTTCGCCACCTACAGGCGCGAAGACAGTTTCGCCAAAACATCCATAATCTTCCAGGGCATCAGACCTTATACTATGCGGGGCTATGACTAAGTCATAAGCCCATCTCTGATCTGGGTAGGCTGCATGATAGTTGTTTCTTGTTCTATCACCGCCCCAAGCAACAATTACGTCGCCGTCCAGCGGGACGGTAATATTTAGAGCCCCTGATGCACCTGCAATCGTGGAAGGGTATCCTATTCCAAAGTATGCGCCAAAGCTGCTGATCAAAAGTGTTATGAGCCCCAGAGCCATCAAAACAGTAACGGGCAATACATATCTTTTGCGATAAGCAAGTAAGAGGCCCGCACCCATTAGAAGCGAAACTGTAGCCGCAATCGGCAAAGCGACTTCGAGCAAAGTCCAAAGCTCTACTTTGAGAGGCTCAGCAATCAAAATCAGGGCCGCGCGAAGAACCAGCAAAGCCAGTAAGCTGAGTAGACTGATACCGAGCAAGGTTCTGATCATGGCTCAACCTGCCGATTGTTGTTTATCTGCCGCCGCAAATCGTTGATCGAGCGGCTTACGTTTAAGCGAAGAAATTGCTTCACCGAGTATGTGGGACAGGTTGACCCCCAATTCTTCAAATAGTTTTTCAAAGACTGACGAGGCTTCCGAGGTAAAGTCTTCAAGACTGGAGAACTGAGCCTGGCCAGTTGCGTTGAGTGAAATCAGCGAACGGCGTTTATCCTTCGGGTCACGCGTTCGAGCGATCAAGCCGAGCTTTTCAAGTTCTTTGAGCCTGTGTGCGATCAGTTGATGTGGTTGATCAAGTTTAACGCCTAAATCAGCTTGCGATACTGGCTGCATGCGGCCAATCAGGTCTAGCGTTGAAGATGTATAAACTGGAAATACCATTCCGCGTTGTTGGTATAGTTTTTCAGCTTGCCGAGCGACGAGTAGGTTAAAATCCTTCGCCCTTTTCGCGACATAAGCATGTTCGATTTCGCGGTTACTATAGAATGACATCATGGACTTTCGCTTTTACCCAAATATTTGCGCAAATCTTAGCGCATTAGAATAAATTCGTCAAATTTCATCGCTCTATCGAGCCGGTTTGCGACTGCTGACAATTTCGGCGCGCTTAGGCCGTCGCTTTTACGCGGTAGCTTGAGACGCTTTCGATGGCGGTTTCCGCCTCCACGATAATCCGGTCGACGATATCTTTAACCGGCAGAATATCGCTGACGCCGCCTGCGGACTGGCCCATGGCGAAGCAGGATTTATCGGCACTAAGGCGGGCCTCATCGGTAACGCCGCCAATGCCGCCAATGACATCGGTTTGAACGGACAGCGCCGCCTGCATCGGGAAGGGTTGAATCTCACCGGGGCGGCCTTCCCAATCCTTGATATAGTCATTGGTGCGGCAGCGCATCGGTTTGCCGGAATAGCACCGCGTACGCGTGGTATCGGTATCCCCTGCCCCAACCACGGTTTCTTTATAGCTTTGCGCGGCGTGCGCCTCTTCAGAGGCAATGAAACGCGTGCCCATCCAGACGCCGACGGCGCCAAGGCTCAGCGCAGCGGCGAGCCCGCGTCCGTCATAGATACCGCCGGCAGCGATTACTGGAATATCCACCGCCTCTACCGCCTGCGCGACCAGAGGTAGGGTTCCGACAAGCCCGGTATGACCGCCGCCCTCCCCGCCTTGCAGAATGACCGCGTCACAGCCAGCTTGTTCAGCCTTGATGGCATGCTTCACCGCGCCGCCCACGACCATGACTTTCAGGCCAGCGTCTTTGAGTTTCTTCATGATTGGCATCGGTACACCAAGCCCGGCGATAAAACTGTCGGCGCCGCCTTCGATAATCACGTCTACGGCGGCTTCCAAACTGCCTGGATCAGCGGCGAGCAAGTCGACGCCGAATGGCTTGCCCGGAGCAAGCGCCTTCACGCGCGCCATTTGCTGCGCGATGAAATCTGGCCCGGTTCCGGCCATGCCCAGAACGCCATATCCGCCCGCATTTGACATCGCAGCGGCGAGTTCTGCGTAAGAAACGCCGCCCATGCCTGCGAGCATGATTGGGTGCTGTGTGCCTAAAAAATCACATAATGGAGTGTGAAGCGCCATGAATTCCTCCTGTTTACAATGATCAATAGGAGAGCAACCCTGCGGTAAGACAAGGCATAACTGTGGGGAAATTAGGTCATTTGAGGGCATATGCACTTTTCCGCTGCATCTCCTAAACGACTCCGCTATAAAGCCCCCGCCAATGAAGGCTTATCTTCTAGAGGGGAAGAGACATGAGTATGAAACTATGGATTGCAGCCCTTGCTGCTGCTGGACTGACCGCTTGTGGCGCTGCCAAAGAAGCTGGTGAGAAAGTAAAAGACGCCGCTGTTGAAGCTGGCGAGAATGTTGCTGACGCGGCGGGTGATGCTGTTGAAGCTACTGGTGATGCGGCTGCAGCTGCTGGCGACGCTGTTGCTGACGCTGCTGGCGCAACTGTTGAAGCTGCTGGCGACGCTGTCGACGCAGCTGGTGACATGGCAGCAGATGCTGCTGAAGCCACAGGTGACGCGGTAGAAGCTGCTGGCGACATGGCTGTTGATGCAGGCGCTGCGGTTGCAGACACAGCCGGCGACGCAGTAGAAGCTGCTGGTGATATGGCTTCTGACGCAGGCACAGCTGTTGCTGACGCCGCTGGTGATGCAATGGACGCCGCAGGCGACATGGCTGGCGACGCAGTAGAAGCTGTTGAAGGCGCTGCTGCTGATGCAGGCGAAGTTGTCGAAGAGGCAACTGACGGCCAGTAAGCCTCAGGACTTCTTTTGAAGACCACGGAAAAAGGTCCCACCGAAAGGTTGGGGCCTTTTTTTGTGTCTTGCGTGAGGGGTGCGCTTTTAGAAAATCGCGTAACCGCCATCGATAATCAGGGTCGTCCCTGAATGATACTGGGAGGCATCACTGGCCAGATAGACCGCCATGCCGCCAAAATCCTCTGGCTCACCCCAGCGGCGGATCGGCACGCGTGAGATGACTTTGCTGGTGAAAACGTCAGAGCCTTGCGCCGCATCAGTCATATCTGTGGCAATCCAGCCCGGCAGGATCGAGTTGGCGCGAATCTTATAGCGACCATGCTCAACCGCGATCCCACGCATCATGGCGGTGAGTCCGCCTTTTGTGGCCGAATAGGCCTGATTACGGGCCGCGCCTTCAATCCCTGCAAGAGACGCAACGCCGACGACTGATCCGCCTGCATCGCCTGCCTTGGCGCGTTCAACCATATGCTTGACGCTCTCGCGCAGGGTCCAGAACGCCCCTTCCATATTTACGGCCATATTCTTGCGCCAAATCTCTGTCGTCATCTCAGAAAAACTCGCGGCGCCAAAGCCAACCCCGGCATTGGCAAAGCAGCTATCGATACGCCCCATACTGGAAATGGTATCAGCGGTGGCGTCGATGACCGCTTGCTCATCCGCAACATCCACAGACCAGGCTTTCACCTCGCCCGTGCCGAGCTTGGATAGCTCTTCAATAGCAGCTTCGTTCGCAGGCGTCTTGCGGCCCCAGATGGCAAGACTGGCATTGCTGGCCGCCAGCGCGCGCGCCATACCAAGCCCAATGCCGCGATTGCCGCCGGTTACAAGCGCAACTTTTCCGCTCAAATCAAAAGGCGCGTAAGTCATATCGGTGTCTCCAGTTATATATGTCTGTTAAAGAATCGGGCCGACCTTGCGGAAGGCAACGGTAAAATGAAATTTGCGGGCAATCAGCCTGCGAACACTGATTTTGAGACGCCATTGATCAATGGTTTAGAACCGAGAAAGCGCTCAAGATTCTGAACAAAAATCATGTCGGTGCGAACCTTAGCCTCATCGGTTAGCGCAGCGATGTGCGGCGTCAGGGTGACCTTAGGATGGGTCCAGATCGCGTGATCTGCGGGTAAGGGCTCTTCAAGGACAACATCGAGGGTCGCATAGGCCGGGCGGCCATTGTCCAATCCAGCAAGCAGCGCGTCTTCATCCACCAGCCCGCCGCGCCCGACATTTAAAAACAAGCTATCTGCTTTCATTGCGGCAAAGAAGTCTGCGTCAGAAAAGTTTTCGGTTTGGGGCGTCAGGGGCAAACTGAGCAGGACCACATCAGCATTAGGTAATGCGTCTACGACTTGGTCCGGGGTCAGGATAAGGTCAGCGGCTGGATCAGAACCACCGCTGCGCCGAACGCCTGTCACATGTGCGCCCAGCGCTTTCAGGCGCTCTGCAGTCGCTTGCCCAATCGCGCCAAAGCCGATGATCAGCCATGTTGTGTTGCTCAGCTCGCGAAACGGCAGCCGCGCCCAAGTCTGCTCGGCTTGCGCCGCGCGCCTGTCCGGGCCGCGCTGCAAGAAATCAAGGCCCGCCCACAGGACCCATTCAGCGATCGCGTCGGACTGTTCATGACTGCCGGAAAACAGCGCCGCCTTCTGGCCCGTCGCCTGAATTATTGGGTGTTCAGTGCCCGCTGCAGAAGATTGAAACCAGTCCAGCTGTTCAAATCCCATCAACGTTTGAAAGAAGGTCATCACGGCGGGGCTAAAATAAGCGTCCTGCGTCGCATAGGCGATTGCGGTCTTTGCCTCACTCTCGCCCCAAGGATGTTTCAGGTCTCCTTCATCATCCAATACTAAAGGTGATATCACGTCAGAATAGGATTTCAGCGCGTCTTCAATCCGCGCAAATGTTTTCTCATGAACCAGCAAATGCCGCATCGCCGTCTCCTCCAGCTTGCCCTTATGGGTCTCGCTCTGCTGTTGCCAGCTCTTCAAGCTAATAGCCAGAGCCTTGTTCGCAGTCAGGATTATTTCCGCGACGTGATCACACTGTCAGAGACTTTGGGCAAAGCGCACGCGGTTCGCGTGGCGTGCAATGGGCGCAATGATCAGTATTGGCGCAGCTATATGCAACGGCTTCTGGAACTTGAAGCGCCGTATCAAGGCTCCTTGCGGCGCAGCATGGTGAATGGGTTCAATGCAGGCTTTTCCTGGGGCAATGGCCTGCATGAGGTTTGCGACAGCCAAGCGGTATCAGCTGAAAAGATCTACGCCGCTGAAGGGCGCGACCTGTCTGCGCGCATGGTGCAGGCGAATATTCCGGGCGCTGTCGCTCCAAAACCGCAAGAGCGGGATTAATCTTCAGATTTGCGGCCGATGCGGGCTTTGCCGCGGCCGAGGGCCAGCGCCTTGATGGCGCCCCTGAAAGTGCGCACTTCTTGCTCGGTCCAATTGCCGCGAATGAAACCATTGCGAATATTAGTCTTCATGACGGCAGTTTTGTCGGGCGGATAGAAATAGCCGGCGCGGTCCAGCTCGTCTTCCAGATGCTCAAACATCCGGATGAGATCGTGCTTTGAAGCGGGCGGCTCGACGCCGGACTTCTCCCCCTCCCAACGCCCCGGCATGGTTTTGACCGCGCCGAAAGCGGCGCAAAACACGCCAACCGCTTGGGCAAGATTGAGCGAGGCAAAGCCCGGATTAACCGGATACGTCATGATCGCATCTGCAAGCCCCACAACATCGCTGGGAAGGCCGTGATTCTCTGCGCCAAACAGGATGCCAGATTTCAGGCCGCGCGTTTGGATCAGCTCGGCTCCGCCTGTGGCATCGACAACCGGCTTTTCCATCCCGCGCGGGCGGGCGGTGGCGGCAAGGACAAGCTGTAAGTCGGCGATGGCGTCTTCAGCCGTTTCGAACACGGTCACGGTGACGCCTGCCGCAAACGCGCCAGCTGACAGCGGCTCTGATGCCAGGTTCGGCCAGCCATCGCGCGGCGCAATCAGGCGCAAATCAGTGAGACCAAAGTTCAGCATCACCCGGGCGGCCGAGCCAATATTCTCGCCAAGCTGCGGTGTGTGGAGAAGGATTGTGGGACTACTCATCCGGCTCTAGTGCACCAGCGCGCTGGCTGTGGTCAATGGATCAGCCGACACCGCAGAGGCGGGGGTCAAAACCCAAGTCGCCAATAAACAATCGGTCGTAAGCCCGACCCGTCCTTGATTACTCTTGTCTCATCTCTCGGGCACGCATCGGCATGGCATCAATAAGACCGAACAGCTCAGCGTTGCTCACAGGCGTGTACCACCGGGCTTTCACGCCGCCATCGAGGCCAATCAGGCTGATACCGCCGCTAGAGAGATCACAGCCGGTCCGGGCAAGCATATCCGCATCAGGCCGCTGCCCAAGTTCGCACATTTCAGCCACCTTGCCCTCTGCATCAGAGGACCAAACCTGCTGACCGTCAGCGGACAGGGCGACAAGTGACAATCGGCGCTCGTGAAACCCAATCCAGTCAACAGTCGAAAACTGCTGTTTGACCCGGTCTCCTTCGAGTGGAGAACAGAGGACTAGCAGACGCTGCTGCCACCGCGCCGTTTGCAAAAGCGTTGCATCTGCGCCCTGTCCGAGTGCAGGTACAAAATGCCCCGTCTGCAGGACTGCGACCATTAGCAACGAAATAACAAAACGCATCCCTTGACCTTACTTCACAAGCTGTTTTGACGCCAGCGTCAGACCTGATATAGGCAGCGCAAACCGTTTAAGGCAAAGGAAAATACCCTCATGGCAAAGATCAAGGTCGAAACCCCAATCGTCGAAATGGACGGCGATGAAATGACCCGTATCATCTGGCAGATGATCAAGGATGAACTCATCCACCCTTATCTCGACATTGACCTGAAATATTATGATCTCGGCATCGAAGCACGCGACGAGACTGACGACCAGATCACCCACGACGCAGCCCACGCCACAAAGGAATATGGCGTTGCGGTAAAATGCGCCACGATCACACCAGACGAACAGCGCGTTGAAGAGTTCAACCTGAAGCAGATGTGGAAATCGCCAAACGGCACGATCCGTAACATCCTCGGCGGCGTGGTTTTCCGTGAGCCAATCGTGATCAATAACGTCCCGCGCCTGGTTCCAGGCTGGACGCGTCCCGTAGTTATTGGCCGCCACGCGTTTGGCGATCAGTATAAAGCCACAGACATGCTGGTGCCCGGCAAAGGCAAGCTGACCATGAAGTGGGAAGCCGCTGACGGGTCTGACAGCATTGAGCACGAGATTTTCGACTTCCCAGAAGCCGGCATCGCCATGGG
>CAZGVG010000105.1:0-8117 GCA_964528975.1 uncultured Hyphomonas sp. | reverse complement strand
ATCTCGCGCTAAGCGCTTCGCGCACGCGAGATGAAGCGGGTTCCGCGTCAGCCCTGCGGGCTGCGCATGAACCGGGCTCAGGGCTGAGCTAAGTCTTCCCGGCAAGTATGAGGCGAGGTCATCGGGCGACCAGTTGAGCTTTTCGTGGGTCTCATCATCCCAGCGGTCGTGCATGCCTTCCCACCAAACCGAATAGACTTTGCCGTCGGGTTCAACCTCGACAAAGACACGTCTTCCAAAGTGCGCGCTCCAGCGGTCAATCTCGCGCAGCTGCCAGAACACGGCTGGCCACAACCATAGAGGGACCTGTTCGTAATAGAGAATATGCCAGCGGTGTTGGAACATGGGCGCAAGCATAAAGCCAAATTGAACCCGGTCGAATTGGGCGGGGAAAACTAATCCTTTTTGTCGGCGCTTTCGAAATGCTTGATGGCTTTCTCAAACTTGTCGCGGCAGCCTGTATTGCAAAAGCCAACGACTTTACCCTGATAAATAGTGAGCGAATTCTCTGATACAGGATCGCCTGACCATGGGCATATCTTGTTGATACAGTCTTCGATTTTCAACATGTTCGTAGCGCGCCTCGTAATGCAGGTCTGTTTTTTATACTGGCTGATATGGAAAAGAGGAATGATGCAAGACGATCCGCAGGGTGCCATCCGCGTCTTTTTTATAGCCCCAGCTTTTATCCACTTTGGTGACTTTGCCGTCCTTATCAGTCATGATGACCCAACCCATCCACATTGCGACATCGCCTTCAATAAAGCTGGCTGAGGTTTCTGAGGTGCAGTGGCGCCATCCTTTCAGGGCAAAGCCGCCATCCAGCGGAAAGTCAGGATCATGAGCGACAAAGTAAGATAGCGCTCCCTTCTGGGTCGGGCGGAACGTCTGCTCTCCACTGGCCATAGTTGGCTTGAACATAACCGGTCCCAGATTGTAACCATAAGCGGTATCAAGAACCTTATCGGCGAGTGTGCGTGCGCTCTCAATGCCATCTGCCTCATAGGCTTTGGCGATCGCGATCAGAGCATCGCCCCAGGCCACGCGGGCAGCTTCGAGTTCGGTTTCGGTAATCGACATTAACAGGTCCCTCTTTGTTGTCGTGTGAACGACTTCGTCATCTAGGGTCGGAAATGCCAAGGTAAAGTGGTTAGGCCCCTAAAACAGCATCGCTGACAAAACCATTATCTTTGCGCTCTTGTCCAAACGTGCTCATTTCATTGTGGCCGGGGACGAATTGCATGTGGTTGCCGAGCGGCCAGAGCTTTTGGGTGATGCTGTCGATCAGTTGCTGATGATTACCACGTGGAAAGTCGGTGCGGCCAATGCTGCCGCGGAACAGAACGTCGCCGACAAAGGCAAGCCCGCCCTCTTTATGGTAGATCACAACATGGCCCGGTGTGTGGCCGGGCGTGTGCAGGACGTGGAAGGTCTCTCCGCTTAGCGTAAGTGTATCGCCATCATTGAGATAGCGGTCAGGCGTGCAATTGCGGCTGCCTGCGACGCCATACTTCGCCCATTGCGCCTCAATATCATCCAGCAGCCACTGGTCATCCTTGTGCGGGCCAATAATCTTAACCCCGGCGCGCTCCGCCACTTCGGTGGCCCCGCCCGCATGATCGAGATGGCCATGGGTGAGCCAGACCTCAACGATTTTGACACCGAAATGGTCAGCCGCGGCCATCAGCTTGTCGACCTCGCCGCCCGGATCAACGAACACGCCCTCCATCGTCTCTGTATGCCAGAGCAGGCTGGTATTTTGTTGGAACGGGGTGACAGGAATGACCTGTATGGCGAGTTTGGGTTTTTGATCAGTCATGGGTCTTAAATAGGGCTATTTGAGGCGAGTGAAAGTGAGCTTCATCGTGGCGAGATTATTGAGCAGGACCCCTGCGGCGAAGTAATAAAGGCCTGCGCGGGTCTCAAAGCCGATATAGATGCTGATCTGACTGATCCCGATCAGGATGGCGGCCAGGAAAACATCCAGCATGGACCACTTGCCGAGAATGTTCAGTAGGCTGGCCAGCTTTGGGCTGGGCTGGGCGCCCTGACGGAAAATGATGGCGGCGGTGACGGTCTTGGCCAGCGGGAAAATGCCGGAAAAGAACACCACGACAAGGCCCAGGAAAGGCAGGCCACTCTCGAACAGGGTCTGGACGATGCCATAGAGATTGTACTCCTGCCCGCCAAAGCCGAACGAGTTCGGTTTCCAGATCGAGGGCAGGATCAGACCTGTAATGATCAGGGCGGTCGAGGCATAGAGCGCCATCTCACTGAGCACATCCCAGATCGAGATCGGCTTTGCAGCGCTCATAGTCGCAGTATCTGGTGTGGTCGTCATGGCTGCACTGTTGCCGCTGGATTTGGTGTGGGTCAACGTCTTTCCTGCGGGCGAGCTTCGGTCTATGGTTAAGGCCTAAGGGATATGGAGGTGGTGCGTCATGCGGATACCAAGACAAAGACGATCACGCGGCTCTGGGCGGTCTGGCGGCCTTCCAGGTGGACGGTTTGGGATCATCATTCTGGGACTTGTCGGGTTGGCGGTGTACTATTTCTCCAATCAGGAAACCAATCCGTATTCCGGCAAGAAAGAGTTCAACACGATCTCTATCGAAGAGGCGAGCAAGCTTGGCGAGCAATCCTATGTGCAGATGCTGCAACAGGAAGGCCGCAATGTGGTTTGCGGTGGCGGCTCTTGTGATCTTGCGGGCCGCGAAGTCTATGACACGGTGAATGAAATCGGGGAGCGCCTGCGGGTCGCGGCGATCGAGATGGAAGAGGATTACCTCGCCGCTGGGCACAAGTTTCAGCCCGTCGCGCGTGAGTTTAACTGGACGTTCAATGTCATCGCCTCTGAACAACCCAACGCCTTCTGCCTGCCGGGCGGCTATGTGGCGATTTATACCGGCATTCTGGATGTAACCGGCAATGATGATGGCCGCGTCACGCTGGAGGATATCTCAGACGTCGACAAGCTGGCAGTCGTTATGGGCCATGAGATTGGCCATGCGCTCGCCCATCACGGTGCCAAGCGGATGAGTAACGGCAAGCTGGCGCAGCTCGGCACAATGGCGGTCGGGCTTGGGCTTGGCGATATGGACCCGGGACAAGCGCGCATGGTGCAGCAGGCCATGGGGATGGCGGCGCAGGGCGGGCTAAACGCATTCTCTCGCGATCATGAAACCGAAGCTGACAAGATCGGCTTGGAGCTGCTGGTGCGGGCCTGTTATGACCCGCGTGAAGCCCCTGAGCTGTGGGAGCGGATGGGCAAACTGGGCGGCGGGCAGAAGCCGCCGGAATGGATGAGCACGCACCCGGCGTCTGAAACCCGCGCTGAAAACTTCCGCCAGTGGATGCCAAGCGCCATCGCGATGTATGAGCAGCGTTGCAATGGTCGCCTGCAGGGCAGTTTTTAAGTATTGGACAATCCGCCTGATCCAGGGCCGGACTGGTGGCCAGTGTTTGGATGGCAAAGAGGGGTTCTTTGGCTGGCGCAAGGATTTGTGCTGCCTTGGTTGATCACAATAAGCATCTTTCTTGTCGGGTTTCTTTTGGGCTGGTTCAACTCAGGCCTGAGTGATTTTAGTAATGGAATTGAGACTGGCCGTGGTCTCGTCCTATTTGGTTTTTTACTTAGCGGTGGAGGTGCCTCATTAGGTATCATTGTCGAGGGCGGCTTCCCGCGCTGGAAAACCTTTATCCGGTTCGTCGGACTCACGCTTGGTATGGTAGCTTACTGGCAGTGGCTACTGCCCGCTCTTAGCAGTTTCTAAAAAAGCGGCCCCGTTTAGAGCCGCCTTATCAAATATTGAAATTGCTTTGACAGCCTAGCAGCCGCAGCCGCCTCCGCCGCCATGGTGGCCGCGTTTTCCGCCGCGCGTGCCGCGTTGGCGGAAGGTGAAGGCTGAGGCGCTGTGGCTAAGAACGCCGGAGAAGCGACGCTCTCCGCCAAGGACAATCGCGCCGCCGCCGCCATAGAAGCCGCCATCAACGCCGTTGCCAACGCCGCCGCTAAAGCTGCCTGCATCAAGTGTCAGGCCTGTATCGCGAACCGTTCTGCGCGTTGGTTGGGCCACACGGCGTGTGGTTGTGTGCGAACTGCGGCGGGCAACGGTTGGGGCGGCTGTGCGGGTATAGGTCCGGGTCGTGCGGGTTGGCGCGCTGGTTTTTGTATAGGTACGGGTGGCCCGGCGCTCATGATGCCCCTGACCATGCGGGTGATCATGCGTTTTGGTATGGGAGTGCGTATGGCTATGGTCATTGGTACGGTGACCATAATGTGTGCCGTGCGATGTCGTGCGGGTCGTATGCGCGCGCTGGGTCGGTTGATGCGTGGTGTAACGCGGCGCAGGGCGCGGACAGGACCAAGCATTACCACCTTCGACCAGAACGCAGCCCGGCTCAGGTGGACGCTGGGCGTGAGCTTGAAGCGGGGCAGGACCGCGATTAACGCGCTGACCTGGCTTGCCGTCGGCCATTGCTGGTGTCGCAAAAAGGGCCATTCCGGCCATTGCCGCGAAGATTTTGTTACATATCGGCATTATTATCGCCTCCTGAGCGAATCATTTTTGCAGTCCCAAGGGGCATCGCAAGGCCCACGCCAAACAGTAAACGCAATCGGTGGAATTTAATCAAATACCTTAACCTCAGGCGCGAGTTAGACTCGCGCGTTGAGATAGACCGCATAGGAAAAACTTTTGGCTTGTAGCGCTATAATCAATTAGATTTATAGTTAAGGGTGTGGAAGTTTGTCATCAAATTCAGGTATAGCATCTGCGAATCTGAATCCGACCAAGCGAATATTGAAATCAAACAGGAGTTATTATGGCTGATGATATGAGATGTCCGGTAATGCATACAGCGACCGGAAATACTGCGAACCAACGTATATGGCCAAAGCAGTTGAACCTGAAAATCCTCAACCAGAATGCGCCGCAGCTTAGCCCACTGGGCGAGACCTTTGATTATTCTGAAGCGTTCAAGAGCCTCGACTATAAAGCGTTGAAAGCTGACCTTGCTGAGTTGATGACCGATAGTCAGGACTGGTGGCCTGCCGATTATGGGACTTATGCCGGTCTCTTCGTGCGGATGGCCTGGCACTCTGCCGGGACATACCGGACCTATGATGGACGCGGCGGCGCCAATTCTGGCTCGCAGCGTTTTGCCCCGCTGAACAGCTGGCCGGACAATGGCAACCTTGATAAGGCGCGCCGCCTCCTGTGGCCGATCAAGCAGAAATACGGCAATAAAATCTCCTGGGCCGACCTGATGATCCTTGCTGGTAATGTCGGCATGGAAACTTGCGGGTTTAAGACGTTTGGCTTTGGCGGCGGCCGCGCCGACGTGTTTGAGCCAGAAGAAGATATTTACTGGGGTCCGGAAACCGAATTCCTGGCCGCTTCAGGCAACCCAAACAGCCGCTATTCTGGTCAACGTGAGTATAAAGGCGATGCAGACGCCTATAAACTCGACACCGCGCTTGGGGCGGTGATGATGGGCCTGATCTACGTCAATCCCGAAGGTCCTGACGCTGTTCCAGAACCGCTTCTGGCGGCGCACGATATCCGCGTGACTTTCGCGCGGATGGCGATGGATGATTATGAAACTGTCGCGCTGACCGCTGGCGGCCATACATTCGGTAAAGGTCATGGCGCTGGCCCGGAAGAGTTGGTCGGTGTTGAGCCAGAAGGCGCAGAGATGGCGAATATGGGCTTTGGCTGGATGAATAGCCATGGCGCAGGTAAGGGTGACGATACAACCACAGCCGGTTTTGAAGGCCCTTGGACGCCAACACCAAACCAGTGGAACATGGAATATTTTGAAGTTCTGCTCGGCTTTGAGTGGGAAAAAGTCACCTCAGCTGCTGGGCACGTGCAGTGGCGTCCTGTGCCGGGTCAAGGTGCACCGGAGGCGCCAATGGCGCACGATCCGTCCAAGACCCAGCCGCTAATGATGACGACCGCTGACATGGCCATGAAAATGGACCCGGATTATGCGAAAATCTCGCAGCACTTCCTCGACAACCCGGAAGAGTTTGCAGACGCCTATGCGCGCGCCTGGTTCAAGCTGACCCACCGCGATATGGGGCCGAAAGCGCTCTATCTTGGCGAAGAAGTGCCTGCGGAAGACCTGATCTGGCAAGATCCGGTCCCGGCGCATGAAGGCGCAGTCATCAATGCCGGCGATATTGCCGCGCTGAAGGACAAGATTCTTGGATCAGGTCTGTCAGTGGCGCAATTGGTCGGTACGGCCTGGGCCTCTGCCTCAACGTATCGCGGATCAGATCGCCGCGGCGGCGCCAATGGCGCGCGCATTCGCCTTGCCCCGCAAAAAGACTGGGCGATTAACAAGGAAGCTGGCGTCGGCGAAGTGATTGCGACGCTGGAAGGCATTCAGGCCGAGTTCAATGCAAGCGGCACGCAAGTGTCTGTGGCTGACCTGATTGTGCTTGCGGGCTGCGCCGCGATCGAGAAAGCCAGCGGGGCGAGCGTTCCGTTCACACCGGGCCGGACCGATGCAACGCAAGAAGCCACAGAGATTGAATCATTCAATTATCTGGAGCCAACTTTTGATGGCTTCCGCAACTATAAGAACACAGCCGATCCACGTTCAACCGAGGACCTGTTGGTCGATAAGGCCCAGCTTCTGACGCTTTCAGCGCCGGAAATGACGGCTCTGGTGGGCGGCCTTCGCGTTCTTGGCGCGAATGTTGGCGGGGCCGCTCATGGCGTCCTGACGGGCAATGTTGGTACGCTGAGCAATGACTATTTCGTCAACCTGCTGGATATGAGCACAGAATGGACCGCGACAGATGCGTCTGAGGAGACGTTTGAAGGCCGGGACCGCGCAAGCGGAGCTGTGAAGTACACAGGTACGCGTGCTGATCTGGTCTTTGGATCAAACTCAATCCTGCGCGGTGTGGCCGAAATTTATGCTCAGTCAGACTCTGGTGAGCGCTTCACAAACGCCTTCATCGCAGCCTGGGACAAAGTGATGATGCTGGACCGTTTCGACGTGAAGTAAGCAGCACTTCATTTGCAATTCAAAGGCGGCGGTCTCTTAAGGGGCCGCCGTTTTTCATTTCAGACCATACTGCCGCAAGGATAAGCTGGCCATCTAGCGCCGCCGCTGCCAGTAAGAGACAAAATCAAATTTATATAGATGAGGTCCCTTATGTCCCTTCCTGAAACATACCTTCAAATGCTCTCAACCGTCACAGCCGAAGGCGAGCTTCGTATGGAGCTGGTGGAAAAGGAGATGCCGGTTCCAAAGGCGAGCCAGATCATCGTCAAGGTCGAGGCGACGCCGATCAATCCGTCTGACCATGGTGTGATGTTCGGTTGGTCAAACATGGGGGCGGCCAGCACATCTGGTTCTGGCAAGGACACGGTTCTCACCGCGCCTGTGCCGCCGCAAGGCATGGGCGTTATGAAGGCCCGGATCGGACAGGCGCTCCCTGTTGGCAATGAAGGTGCAGGGACTGTCGTAGCGGCTGGCGAGGATGCATATGCGCAAAGCCTGATGGGCAAGACCGTCGCGGTAATGGGCGGCGGTATGTATGGGCAATATCGCGCCGTCGAGGCGATGATGGCCCTGCCACTGCATGACGGCGATACGGCCAAAGATGGCGCGTCTTGCTTTGTGAACCCCCTGACGGCGCTCTGTTTTCTGGAAACGATGCGCGGGGAAGGCCATAGCGCGATTGTGCATACGGCTGCAGCTTCAAACCTTGGCCAGATGCTGAACCGGATCTGTCAGGCGGACGGCGTTGATCTGGTCAATATTGTGCGCAAACAAGAGCAGGAAGACTTGCTGCGCGGCATGGGCGCAAAATATGTCGTCAATTCCAGCAAAGACAGCTTCATGGCGGACCTGACCGATGCGATCCACGCCACTGGCGCGACGCTGGGTTTTGACGCGACAGGCGGCGGCAAGCTTGCCTCGGATATTTTGAGCGCGATGGAAGCCGCAGCCGCCCGTACGCCGGGCGCTTACAGTATTTACGGCTCGGTCGCGCACAAGCAGGTCTATCTGTATGGCGGGCTTGATGTGTCTCCAACCACGCTCAGCCGCGGTTATGGCATGGCTTGGGGCGTTGGCGGCTGGCTCTTGCCAAA
>CAZGVG010000104.1:0-8202 GCA_964528975.1 uncultured Hyphomonas sp. | reverse complement strand
TAAGGGTCCATGCATTATCGACCTCGGCCTCACTCAGGTTCTCAGCGATATCAATTCCGATCTGGGAAACATTTGCTCGTGAGCTTGATTTAATCTCGGCGACCTCAGGCAGTTCAAGCAATCTTTGCTCTATCGGATCGGTAACCGTTGCCTCAATCCGTTCTGCGTCTGCACCGGGCAATGTGGTCAAAACAAAGCCATAGCGTTCAATCAGGGTTGGGTCCTCTTGGCGTCCGAGCGTCAGGATCGCAAAAAAGCCGCTGATCATGGCAACTATGACCGCGAGGGCCGTCAAACGAGGCAGGCGATAGAATAGAGTGGTCATTGGTCTATCCATTCCCTGCAACGACGCCAGCAGAACTCATTTCCACTGGAGTTACAGGTTGGTTAGGCGTGATCCGCTGCAAACCATCAAGGATCACGCGGTCGCCATCGCGCAGCGCGCCGCGCACAAAAACCCGTTCGCTTTCTTGGTGAATAATCTCAACGATGCCGGGCTCTGCCACCCACTCATCATCGACCCGGCGCGCAACATATAATGCCCACAGCCCCCTATCACGTTCAGAGAGTGCGGAGATCGGCACCCATAGTCCAGGCTCAGAAATTCTTTGCTCAAGAGCAATCCTGACGATCGCGCCGGCTGCAACACGGTCCGGCTCAAGGATATCAAACACCGTGGCGACGGTGCGATTGCTGGTATTGATCACGCCGGTCACAGAGCGCAGCTTAGCGCGCGTCGGGCCCTGATCAGAAAGAAGCGTATATTCCTGACCAATTTGAAGGCTATCTGCGAGCTTTGCTGTCAAACCAATCGTCGCTTCCAGCTGATCCGATTCAACCAGTTCAAATAAAGGCTGGCCCGGCCCTGCAATTGCGCCTTCATCCGCCATTCGCGCGGTGACGGTTCCTGCGAATGGCGCCGTAATTCTAGCAAGATCAATCTGAACCTTTAGCGTATCTGCATTCGCTTGAGCAGCCTGAATACGCGCCGCAGCCGTATTGGCTTGCGCAGCTGCTTCATCCACACGTTGGATCGAGACATGCCCTTTTTCATTCAATGTACGTTGGCGCTCAACCGTCGTTTCGGCCAGCGAGAAGGCGGCTTCTGCTTCCGTTACGATCGCATTCGCAGACGCGAGTTGCGCCTCGAGGCTGCGAACATCAAGACGTGCGAGAGTGGCACCGCGGTTTACCCGGTCACCAACATCTGCCTGCAAGCTGGCAATCCGGCCACCGCTTTGGAACCCAAGTTGGCTGGTTCGGCGCGGCATAACCATGCCTGTGAACTTCTCTTCGGAAACAAAATCAGAATTAAAGCTGACCGTCTGCGTCATTACAGAGATTGGAATCGGACGCTCTTCAATCACCAAAGGCCCTTCGGCTGATCGGTTTTGCAATACAAAAAGCCCAATAATGATCGCAAGCACGACCAGGACGAGGAGAAAAATCAGCCCCTTCCAAGCCTTTGGGTTAGGCGCACGGCCACCATCTAAATACTGCATACTGTCCTCAGTCATTACAATGCCTCCAGTCCGCGGATCACCTGGTCCGCGTGCAAGTCTATAAATTCGTCTCGTGATATCGTATTGTTCCCGGGCTTAAGCGCCGGATAGGATGGAATGTGAGCAATCATAAGAGCCAGCCCATGCATTGAAGCCCACATAGATTTTGCTGACAGGCCTGGATCGAGGTCTTTACGAAACGCCCCGACCTCAATGCCCTCTTCGATCATACCGCGCAGGACCAAGAAGGCTTGCCCTTTTTTAGTCGTCTCAAAGCCAGGGTCGGTATCGCTTGGTCCGTCCTGAAGAGCCGTTCCTGTAAAGGCCGCCATGTAATGATGCGGCTTTTCAGCGGCGACCCTGACATATGCCGCGATGCAAAGCCGTGCGCGCTCCGCAAAAGGCTTACTGGTCTCGGTAATGCTATGTGTTTGCTCCAAGATGAGTTCAAAAAAGCTCTCTTTTAGCTCGTCAACGAGCTCATCTTTGGATTTGAAATATTTGTAGATAGCAGAAGGCGAGTAATCGATCTTCTCAGCGAGCCTGCGAATAGACAGCCCTTCTGCACCTTCTTCAGCAAACACATGCTCAGCGGTACTGAGAATGCGCTCTCGGATTTTGAGGCGCCGTCTTTCGGCTGGGGTTGTACTTATCGAGGTCATTTCATCGTCTTATTTGGCTTTACATGGCTCAGATAGGTTGCATGTTCAAAAAGTAAACAGTGTTTACTCTATTATCTGATGGCATTTGCGTGGGAGTTGCTTATTTGCAAGGTATGGCTTCGATATTCCCACCCGCACCGCCTCTCGGCACGCCCGTGCTTCCAACGCGCTCAAGTCCTCAGGCTCGCCAAATGATTGCTTTGCGTAAGTCTATCAGCAAACGTAGCTTCACAGAACCAGGCCCAAGCCCGCATATCCTCAATGACCTCCTTACGGTAGCAGCCCGCGTACCGGATCACAGAAGACTGTCTCCGTGGCGCTTTATTGTGTTTGAAGGTGATGCTCGTAGCGATTTTAATAAGCGGGCGACCGAGATACAGGCGGATGAAAATCGTGAGGCGACCGACACTATGCTCGCCGATACAGCGAGCTATTTCACGCGTGCGCCTGTCGTCATCGCGGTTATTTCTACGCCAGACCCAAGTCATAAAACGCCCGTCTGGGAGCAAGAGCTGTCCTGCGGCGCGGTCTGTTATAATCTTCTCTTAGCCGCAAATGCCGCTGGGTGGGCCGGATGCTGGCTAACGGAGTGGATTGCTTACAGCCCTGGCATCAATGCCCTACTGAACTTAAACGAACACGAACGCGTCGCCGGTTACATTTATTTAGGAACAGCAAAAGACGCCCCTCAAGAAAGGCTGCGTCCGGACATCTCCTCTAAGATCAGTCGCTGGACCGCTTAGAGCCCAAACAGAGCCTCACTCTCAGCCAGCATAGCCTGACCGCCTTGGGTAATCCCCGCCACGGCCCCCGGAGCAGAAGCAAGAGACGTTTCCGCAAAGAATCCAGCAAGCGCCATCATACGCCCCCGCGTTTGCCCGTCAGATGAACGCGCTTCAACGGCGCCTTTCGTCAGGAAATGACCACCGATGACATCGCCGGCGAGCGCCAGATAAGCTGTTGCCCCAGCGAGCGCGACCTCACGATTATCTTTCATCGCCGACTTCATCCACTCCGTCGCTTCACTCAAAGCTTTACTCGCAGAGCTTAAGCGGTCTGCGATCTGAACAAGCCCCGGATCATTGGTCTCACGCGCACTGCGCGCGGTTGCGTCAATCTCTGTCAGCATGGCGGTCATTGCTGCGCCGTCCGACATAGATAGTTTGCGTCCAACCAAATCAATCGCCTGTATCCCGTTCGTCCCTTCATAGATCGGGGCAATCCGTGAATCTCTGTAGAGTTGAGCCGCTAGGGTCTCATTCATGAAGCCCATCCCGCCATGCACTTGAACGCCCAAGCTTGCGACCTCAACCCCCATGTCAGTAGACCAGGCTTTAGCAATCGGCGTCAGCAGCTCTTCCCGTAACCTTGCTGCAGCGCGCAGTTCTTCAGTTTCAGCAACTTCAGCGAGATCCGCCGCAACACCGCACGCATAGCAAATCGCTCGCGCTGCCATGACATTCGACCGCATTGTCGTCAGCATACGCCGGACATCTGCGTGATGAAGAATGGGTGCAGCGCCCTGTACCCCTGCTACTTTGCCTTGCTTGCGATCCTGCGCGTATTGAAAAGCCGTCTGCCAGGCCGCTTCACCAACGCCAACCCCCTCAAGCCCAACATTCAGACGAGCTGAGTTCATCATCGTGAACATGCAAGCAAGGCCCTTATTCTCCTCGCCAATCAGCCAACCTGTGGCACCATCATATTCCATGACGCAGGTGGGCGAGGCATGAATACCGACCTTCTGTTCAAGCCCAATGCAGTTCACACCGTTACGCGCCCCGAGGCTTCCATCGTCTTCGACCATGACCTTCGGGACGATGAACAGGGAAACACCGCGCGAGCCTTCAGGCGCGTCCGGCAACCGCGCCAAGACAAGATGAATGATATTGTCGGCCACATCATGATCACCCCAGGTGATATAAATCTTCTGACCGGTAATCGCATAAGAGCCATCACCGTTCGGAACAGCTTTCGTTTTGAGCGCGCCGACATCAGAACCAGCTTGCGGTTCGGTGAGGTTCATAGTCCCCGTCCATTCAGCGCTCACAAGCTTCGGCAGGTACTTTGCCTTTTGCGCGTCTGTACCATGCGCAAGAAGCGCCTCAATCGCCCCAAAGCTCAGCATCGGGCAAAGCGTAAAGGCCATGTTCGCGCCGTGGAACATTTCCATAACCGCTAAACCTAGGACTTTGGGCAGCCCTTGCCCGCCCCATTCTTCGGGCGCAGACAAGCCCATCCATCCGCCTTCGCGAAAGGCGGCATAAGCTTCTGCAAAGCCGGGCGCTGACACAACGCCATTAGGGGTTAATTGTGCGCCCGCCTTATCGCCGCTTTGATTCAAAGGTGCGATAACATCACGAGCCAGTTTCCCTGCCTCTTCCAAGATCGGATCGATAAGGTCCGGATCATAGGCCGTAAATGCGTCATGGCCTTCAAAGCTCGAAACACCTGACAGCTTGGTGAGCGCGAAGGCGATATCAGAAACGGGGGCATCATAGGCCATGGGTATACTGCTCCAGCATAAAACTTATCTTCATTTCGTCATATAGTGGCGCTAGCCAAGATGGAATCCCACGCTACCTTTTACCACAGGTTAAATTGATTCACCGAAACGGAGCCTCCCATGCGTAAAATTGCTATTGCTGCCGCCAGCTTGATTGCCCTCTCACTTTCGGCTCAAGCCGAACCAACACTGGAAGGCGTTGCGAGCGGCCTTTATGAGTTGGAAAAGACACACGCCTTCCTGACCTGGACCGTACGCCATAATGGCATTTCCGGGTACACCGTGAACTTCACCGACTTCAATGCCGACTTGGCGTTCGACGCTGAAGACCCAACGAAATCCCAGCTGAGTGTCAGCATTAACCCAACAGCGCTACAAACCAATTACCCAGACGCCGAGAAGAAAGTTGACTGGGAAAATGAACTTTCCAATGACAGTAAATTCCTCAACGCGAGTGAATTTCCAACCATTACTTTCAATTCAACCGGTGTTGAAACAACTGGCGACTTTGAAGGCACGGTACAAGGCGATCTGACTTTCCTTGGCGTGACCAAGCCTGTTTCGCTTGATGTTACTTATGGCGGCGTAGCAAACCCACCATGGTTCGGTCAGCGCGATGTGATTGGCTTCACGGCCACATCAACTTTCAAACGGTCTGAGTTTGGAATGACATCAATGATGGGGCCTGTCTCCGACGAGGTTACCGTTGAGTTTTCAGGTGAATTCTTGCAAGCGGAATAGTGTGAATTCCAGATGAGGCTGACAGGATAAACTCATGGCACAAAAGACTTTTTTAATCGGCGGATTCGC
This sequence comes from uncultured Hyphomonas sp., assembly GCA_964528975.1. Classification (GTDB taxonomy): domain Bacteria; phylum Pseudomonadota; class Alphaproteobacteria; order Caulobacterales; family Hyphomonadaceae; genus Henriciella. Next base: position 2,722 of record CAZGVG010000104.1, on the reverse strand, counting down.
AGCTCTAGCGCTCACCGCTTGCGGTAATTCCGGAACGGATGCGCCTATCGAACCTCAGGCGGGAACAGCTTCACCAAGTGAGACCGATGAAGCTATAGAGACGGCTACACAAGGCGTTCTAAATCCCGCACTTCAAGAGGTTGCAGAGGGCAATTACTCGATTGAGAAAACCCACGCCTTTATGACGATCAAGGTCGGCCATGGTGGAAGTATTTCCCAGTATCGAATCAGCTTTACCGACTTTGACGGTAAGCTCGCTTTCGATCCTGCTAATCCTGAAGCCTCATCTATCACGTTCAACATCAACCCCTTGTCGGTTGAGACAAACTATCCGGGCGACTACAAAGCCAGTCATGCCAATAGCCAATGGCAAAGCTGGAACGAAGACGTTGCGCGAGATGACAAATGGCTAAACGCTGATCAGCATCCGGAAATAACCTTCGTCTCGACGTTCATCGACAAAGACGGTGACCTTTCAGGCAAAGTGACAGGTGATCTAACACTGCTGGGGGTAACCAAATCTGTCACATTGGACGTAACTTATAACGGTCTTGCAAATCCGCCATGGTTCAATGGACGTGATGTCATTGGTTTTGATGCCACGACGAAGATTAAACGGTCTGACTTCGGCATGGGCGCAGCTATTCCAAACATCAGCGATAACGTGACCGTCGAGTTTTCCGGCGAATTTCTGCAGGACGAATAGACATGAGCGAACGGTCAGAGCGCTATACGAGTGTTGCCATCACGCTGCATTGGCTGATCGCTCTGGCTATCATTGGTATGATTTTTGGCGGTTGGTATATGACCGATCTCCAGGATGGCGCGCCAGGGCAATACTTCCTCTATCAGATGCACAAATCGGTCGGAATTACGATATTACTGCTAACGATTGCGCGCATCATCTGGCGGGTTATGAACCCTCCTCCTGCCTTGCCAAGCGATATGGCCCCACTTGAGAAGACTGGCAGCCATCTGGTTCACATAGGCTTTTATGGCCTCATGATCGTTATGCCACTTACCGGTTGGCTCTACAGCTCGGTCAGCATCAAACTCGATGTTCCCACCATCCTCTATAATGTCATAAGTTGGCCAGACTTGCCCTTTGTTGAGGGTTTGAAAACTGAAACAGCGAGTGGCCTGATTAATTGGGTCCATTCAAAACTTGCTTGGTTAGCTCTTGGTTTGCTTGCTCTACATGTTGCCGGTGCGCTCAAACACGAGATCAGCGCCGAAGAAGGTGTTCTGAAACGAATGGTGCCGCGACTTTTCGGCAAAGCAGCCCCACCCTCACAGCCAGGCAGCGGCGCACTCACTGCTTTTGGTGCAGCATTCGGGGCCTTCGTGCTCATCGCCGGAACCCCAGTCTTTGCAAGCCTCTTCTCATCTGGCGGCGCGGCACAAACAGATGCCGCTTTTACACCGAATTGGACAGTAGACTATGATCAATCCAGTATAAGCTTTTCCGGAATGCATAAGGATGGCCCCTACTCTGGGACTTTTGCTAACTGGGACGCAGCTATCCAGTTTGACCCAGATGCCCCCGAACAGGCGCGTATTGAAGTTGTCGTTGGTACTGGCTCGGCAACGACAAACAAGAAAACCTATACAGATAGCCTGCCGCAATCTGAATGGTTCGATGTCGCGAACTTCCCAAACGCCAGCGTTGAAGTGTTTGACGTCGCAGGTGTCGGAGAGCGCGGTTACACATCCACGGCCCGTTTGACACTTAAAGAGCTGTCCGTTGCGACACAGCTCCAGTTCGTTCTGGATCTTGAAGGCGACACCGCAACCATGACCGGGCAAGCTATTTTCGAGCGCGGCCCACTCAATCTTGGCCAGGCTTCAGACCCTGGTGCAGATTGGGTATCTGAAGATGTCACTGTTGATGTTATCGTGAAAGCCTCGCGAACCGACTAGCCTCATGCTAGACGCGCGATATGACCACCAAAACCCTACAGTCTTCCTCTGAAACCATAGCGCATGCTGCCCGACTTCTGAGAGCTGGTGGCCTCGTCGCGATGCCGACTGAAACCGTCTACGGCCTTGCAGCCGACGCCGCAAATGCAGAAGCTGTTGCCCGCCTTTATCAAGCGAAAGGTCGCCCAAAGTTCAATCCATTGATTGCCCATTGCAGTGACCTGAAAATGGTGCAGCGTGAGGGGGTGTTATCAACACGCGCCCTCGCACTTGCTGAAGCGTTCTGGCCTGGCCCGCTAACGCTTGTGGTTGACGTTGCAGTGACCGGAACAGTCTGTGATCTAGCTCGGGCTGGACTAGACAGTATCGCGCTTCGCATCCCAAACCACCCTGCCGCTCAAGACTTACTAATGGCCTTTGACAAACCTCTTGTTGCGCCATCAGCAAACCCAAGCGGGCAGATCAGCCCAACAAGAGCGGAACATGTCGCCGCAGACATGAAGGATAAAGTCGATCTGATTATCGATGGCGGGCCATGCACGGCTGGGGTGGAATCAACCATCATTGATGCCAGAGGCGAACGCCCAATCCTCCTGCGCCCGGGCAGCAGAAATCCAGCAGAAATCCAACATATTTGGCCCGGCCTTTTAAGGCCCTCAACAAGCTCAGAAACACCGCAATCACCAGGCCAATTGCTGCGCCACTATGCGCCAAAAGCAAAGCTGCGATTGAATGCAGATAAGCCTGTATCAGGTGAAGCATATCTCGGTTTTGGCCCTACCCCCGCAACGCTCAACTTATC
>CAZGVG010000103.1:0-8332 GCA_964528975.1 uncultured Hyphomonas sp. | reverse complement strand
TCGCGCATCCAGACGAGGATCTCATCGGCCGCATCTTCTGGCGTCTGATCAACCGTATCGATGCGGATTTCAGGATTATCCGGCGCTTCATATGGGCTATCGAGGCCTGTAAAGTTCTTGATCTCTCCGGCGCGGGCACGCTTGTAGAGGCCTTTAACATCGCGCTGCTCTGCGACTTCCAGCGGTGTGTCGACATGAATTTCGACAAACTCCCCTTCTGTCATCAGGTTCCGTGCCATCCGGCGTTCTGATCGGAACGGCGAGATAAAGCTCACCAGTGTGATCAGACCTGCATCACTCATCAGCTTGGCAACGTTAGAGACACGTCTAATGTTTTCCACGCGGTCTGCATCCGTAAAGCCAAGATCACGGTTCAAGCCGTGACGAACATTATCACCGTCGAGCACAAACGTATGCTTGCCTTGCGCGAACAGCTTCTTCTGGAGCGCATTCGCAATCGTGGATTTGCCTGAGCCAGAGAGGCCCGTGAACCAAAGTACCGCAGGCTTTTGCTCTTTCTGGGTGGCCAAGGCATCCCGGTCGACATCCAGCGATTGCCAGTGAATATTCCCGGCGCGGCGCAGAGCAAAGTCGAGAAGACCAACCCCAACCGTATTATTGGTCATGCGATCAATCAGGACGAAACTGCCTGTCTCACGATTTACATCATAAGGGTCGAACGCAATAGACTGGTCGAGACCAAGCGTGACGACGCCAAAATCGTTTAGGCCAAGCGTTTTCGCTGGGCGATCCTGCAGATCATTGACATCAATCTGATATTTCAGCCCCGTGACCGTCGCAGTGACGGTCTTGGAGCCTGACTTCAGAAGGTAGCGACGCCCTGGAAGCATCTCATTATCGGCCATCCAAAGCACACGGGCCTGGAACTGGTCGGCAACCTCAGCCGGATCGCCAGCCGCGCAAATCACATCGCCGCGTGAGGTATCAACCTCATCGGCAAAGGTTAGCGTTACAGACTGGCCCGCAATGCCTTCTTTCAAATCACCGCCATGAACAACAACGCGTTCAACGGTGGTTTCCTTGGCGCTTGGCAAAGTCTTGACCCGGTCGCCCGGTTTGATCGTACCAGAGGCAATCTGACCAGAGAAGCCCCGGAAATCGAGGTTCGGGCGGTTCACCCACTGCACTGGCATCCGGAACGGCGCGGCCATACGCTCATCGCCAACTGGAACCGTTTCGAGATATTCCATCAGGCTTGGGCCTGTATACCACGGCGTATTGTCTGACGGCGCTGTAATGTTGTCGCCTGCAAGCGCGGACATCGGAATGGCCTGAATCTCAATCCCAGCAGCAAGCTCGTCGGCAAACTCCAAGAAATCCTGTTCAATATTATTATAGATCGCCTCGTCATACTCAACGAGGTCCATCTTGTTGATCGCCAGAACCAATTTGCGAATGCCAAGAGAGCTAGCGATGAAGCTGTGACGACGCGTCTGGGTCAGGATGCCTTTGCGGGCATCAATCATCAAAATAGCAAGATCAGCGGTTGACGCGCCTGTTGCCATGTTGCGCGTGTATTGTTCATGTCCCGGCGTATCGGCGACAATAAACTTGCGTTTATCGGTTGAGAAAAAGCGGTAAGCGACATCAATCGTGATGCCTTGTTCCCGCTCAGCAGCGAGGCCATCGACAAGCAGAGCAAAGTCAATCTGGTCGCCTTGCGTCCCATGTTTCTTGGAGTCGTTTTCAAGCGCATCCAGCTGATCTTCGAAGATCATCTTTGAGTCATAGAGCAAACGGCCGATCAGCGTGGACTTACCGTCATCAACGCTGCCGCAGGTAATAAAACGCAACAGAGACTTGTTCTCGTGAGCTTCCAAATAGGCCGAAATATCATCGGCAATGAGGTCTGATTGGTGGGACATTAGAAGTAGCCCTCTTGTTTTTTCTTTTCCATGGACGCGGCCTGGTCACGGTCAATCGTGCGGCCCTGGCGCTCAGATGATTTGGTCAGCAGCATTTCCTGAATGATGTCTTCCAGCGTGTCTGCTGTACTCTCAACGGCCCCGGTCAGCGGATAGCAGCCAAGCGTGCGGAAGCGCACAAATTTCTCTACCGCGGTTTTGCGCAGCTCTTCTGGCATCCGCTCATCATCGACCATGATCTGGCTGCCTTCCCATTCGACGACGGGGCGTTTGGCGGAGTAATAGAGTGGAACAATTTCAATCTGTTCACGGCGAATATACTGCCAGATGTCCAGCTCGGTCCAGTTTGAGATTGGGAAGCAGCGAATGCTCTCACCCTTACGAATGCGCGCATTATAAAGGTTCCAAAGCTCAGGGCGCTGGTTCTTCGGATCCCAGCGATGCTCTTCAGTCCGGAAAGAGAATATCCGCTCTTTCGCGCGGGACTTTTCTTCGTCCCGACGTGCGCCGCCAAAGGCGACGTCAAACTTGTACTTATCCAGCGCCTGTTTCAGGCCAGCTGTTTTCATAATGTCAGTATGAACGGCAGAGCCATGCGTGAACGGTCCAACCCCGGCATCAATGCCATCCTGATTGGAGTGCACGATCAAGTCCATGCCAATCTCAGCGGCTTTGCGGTCCCGGAACGCGATCATTTCGCTAAACTTCCAAGTCGTATCAACATGCATCAACGGAAAGGGGGGAATGCTTGGGTAGAATGCCTTCATCGCCAAGTGCAGCATCACGGCGCTGTCCTTGCCAACAGAATAGAGCATGACAGGGTTTTCAGCCTCGGCGGCAACCTCTCTCATAATATGGATCGATTCGGCTTCAAGCCGATCAAGGTGAGTAAGCATGAAGTCTCTATTCCTTCAGGGGTGGGCCGTTAGACAAAGCTTGGTTGAGGTAAAGGCGCATACTCATTTCTCAACCGCTCTCTCTTAAACCTTGGCCATACTAAAACTAATCCCTGACCTGATCAGGGGCACTTACGCGCAGGGTTGCAAGACCGGGACCAAATTCGCGTATTAAGATCCTCAATCTGGCACAGGTGACAGCGCTCGTCATTTTTGACCTTTCCGCAACGTACAGTCTGGCCGCGCGCGCCTAAAAATGGTCCTTACAGGCATAAATCATAAGGGTAGTTAAACAGATGACCGAACAGATGCAGCAAATCGTCCTGACCCAATATTGCGAAGGTGTCCCAAAACCGAGCGATTTCGATTTGGTGACCAAGGATGCGCCCATTCCAGGCGAAGGCCAATTTCGGGTCCGGCATATCTTCAACTCCGTAGACCCTGGCACGCGGTCACGCCTATCAGGCGGTGATAGTTACGCCGCAGCGCTGCCGCTCGGCAAAGCGATTGACGGGTTCAGTGTCGGGATTGTCGATGCCTCAGAGCATGCCGGCTATCCTATCGGTACAAAGGTTTTCTGCGCAGGCGGCTGGCGCACGCACACGATTCAAAACGGCAAAGGCTTTGTCGGCAAAGTCCCAGAAGTTCCGGGCATCCCGCTCTCACTCTGGATTGGTGTGCTTGGCGTTCCGGGCCTGACTGCCTGGTTTGGACTGAAATCCGTGGCGAGCTTCAAAGAAGGCGACCGGGTGCTGGTCACATCTGCTGCAGGCCCAGTTGGCGCAACCGCTGGCCAACTCGCCAAAGCGGGCGGTGCAGAGCAAGTGATCGGTGTGGCGGGCAGCGACATAAAATGTCAATGGTTGGTTGAGGAAGCTGGCTTTGATCACGCCATCAATTACAAGACAGCACCAGACTTGGACGCCGCGATCCGCGAAGCCATGCCAAAAGGCGTTGATCTCTTATTCGATAATGTCGGCAATGCGATGATCAACCGCGTCCTGCCAATGATGCGCCTGAATGGCCGCATCTGTGTCTCCGGTCAGGTCGCAGACTATAATCTGACCCCAGAAGAGACCCCCGGCATCGTCAACACCAAGCCCTTCATTACACACCGCGTGAACATGCAGGGCCTCGTCGTGTTTGATTTTGCCCGCGAGTTCCCAGTCGCCTTGAATGAAATGGCCACACTCATCGGCAAAGGCGAGCTGAAATTGAAAGAAGAGCGCTTCGAAGGCATCGACAAAATGCCCGAAGCTTTCTGCGGCCTATATCGAGGCGAAAACTTCGGACGCCGGGTTGTTCAGGTAGGGGAAGAATAATGACCACACCCTTCGACATTACCAAAGAAACCTATTCCCGCTTTGAGTTCACCCGCGAAGGCAAGGTTCTAACCGCCTCAATCACCTCTGATCATCCGGTGAACGGCGTCGATGCGGCCATGCATGAAGAGTTTGGCAAGGTCTTTACCGATCTTCAGCGTGATCATGACAGCGACATCATCATCCTTACTGCCAAAGGACGTGCCTTTTGTGCTGGCGGTGACTTTGACTGGTTTGATGAGCAAATCTCTGATCCCGGCAAGTTTCGCGATATTGCCTGGGAAGCAAAGCGTATCGTGACCTCCATCCTTGATATGGAGAAGCCGATGATCTGCCGTTTGAACGGCGCCGCTGCTGGTCTTGGCGCAACGATTGCGTTGCTCTGCGACATCATCATTGCAGACGAGAAAGCCTTGATCGGCGACCCTCATGTGAAAGTCGGTCTTGTGGCGGGGGATGGCGGCGCGCTGATCTGGCCGCAACTGATTGGTTTTGCGAAGGCCAAAGAGCTTTTAATGACGGGCGACATGCTGAATGCCAAAGAGGCGAAAGAGCTTGGCTTGATCAACTACGCCGTTCCGAGCGAAGAGCTTGATGCAAAGGTTACCGAGCTGCTCGGAAAGCTCCAAGCCAATCCGAAATGGGCTGTGCGCTGGACCAAGACAGTTGCCAACATCCCGCTGCGCGCACTTGCAGCCCAGATGATGGACGCCTCGGTCGGCTGGGAAAGCGTCTCTAACTATATGGATGACCGAAAAGAAGCGGTCGACGCTTTCAGAGAAAAGCGCAAACCGAACTTGACCGGCGAGTGAAATGCAAAACGCGCAGCCTTCAGGCCACGCGTTTCTGGGAGGAAGCATATTTGTAGGCAATTAGCTGGTCTTGGCACGGACACCATCAGCTTGTGCCATTTCGATAATGGCAGGTTCTGCCAGAGCGCCGACAATTTCCGCAACCAAATCCTTCTGGCAGTCACGACGTACAGACTGACGCGTCAGGGCAGACAGAGTGCCTAGCTCTGGCTTACAAGCGTCCCAAGCCTGTTCGCGAATGGCTGAATAAATGTCTTCTGGCGTATCATCGAGATTGATCTCAAACGCGACAGTCTCTGTCTGAGTCTCTATGTCAGCCGAAGCAGGTGCACATGAAAAAGCAAAAGCACTGATCAGGGCGGCGGTGAAAATTTGGGAGGTTCGCATGGGGTAATCCTTTATGTTTGAAACAGCATCGCTTGCTGCCCAAACAGAAAAGCAGGTCCCGCCCGGCATCTCTCCTCAACCGCGAAATTGAACGCGCTTTTTCAGAAATGCAGTCGCTTTTTTGGATTTGAGAGGGATTTGACCTTTCCAAACACCTCCCCTAGTAGATTTTACATTGTGGTGATTTGGCCGGCCGGCTTGCAGCCACGTTAAACAAGTCGCTAAAAGGCCGTGCGAAGTGCTCAATCCAGAGCTCCGCGGCCCTTTCCTGACTTGCTCTATCGCTAAGCTGGCCAAATGCGGAGACGGCCCTATGCCGATTAAAATTCCAGACACGCTGCCAGCTCGTGATGTGCTGATCAAAGAGGGTGTCTCAGTTCTGAATGACAGTGACGCAATCCTGCAGGACATTCGCCCGCTGCAAATTGGCCTTCTCAACCTGATGCCAAACAAAATCCGAACCGAGACCCAAATCGCTCGCTTGCTTGGAGCCTCACCCCTTCAGATCGAAATGACTTTGATCATGGTTGGCGGGCATAAGCCCAAGAACACGCCGCAGGATCATTTGATCAGCTTCTATCAGAACTGGGACGCGGTGAAGCATCGTAAATTTGATGGGTTCATCGTTACCGGCGCACCAATTGAAACCCTGCCTTTCGAAGATGTCAGCTATTGGGATGAGCTGACCCAAATCTTTGACTGGACGAAGAGCCATGTTCATTCGAGCTTCTTTATTTGCTGGGGCGCTATGGCGGCAGCTTATCACTTGCACGGTGTTTCAAAACATCAGCTTGCCGAAAAAGCGTTCGGAGTTTACCGCCACCGCAATCTGGACCGAACCTCCCCTTACCTTTCTGGCTTTAGTGATGACTTCCAAATCCCGGTGAGCCGCTGGACCGAAACGAGGCGCGCGGACATTGCAGCGGTCCCCGCGCTTAAAATCCTGATGGACAGCGATTTCACAGGCCCTTGCCTGCTTAGCGAACCAGAGGCCCGAAACCTCTATTGCTTCAACCATATCGAGTATGACAGCACCTCTTTGAAAGAAGAGTATGAGCGCGATGTTGCCGCTGAAAAGCCGATCAAGCCGCCGCATGGTTACTTTCCCGGCGATGACGTGACCTTGCCGCCTCAAAACCGCTGGCGTTCTCATGCACATCTGCTCTTTGGCAACTGGATCAATCAGGTTTATCAGACAACGCCATTTGAGATCAAGGCGATTGGCGCGTAAACCGACTGCATGTCAAAACAGGCGACGATTACCAGAAATTATGCCGTCAGTGCAGAACGGCTCTGGACAGATATTCTCGATCCAAATGCGCTGGCTGACAGTATGAAAGGCGCGGTGACCTATGTCGGGTTGCCAACCGATCCGGTTGAGGTTGGCCAGCAATTCACAGTTCGCCTGAAACGCTGGGGCTGGTTTCCGATGGGCAACTGGACCATGAAAGTCGTCGAGCGTGATGATGAGAACTTCATCTTACGCAGCGAAGAATGGGGCGGCCCAGTCAGACTCTATCAGCACAGACTCAGCGTTAAACCGACTGGGCCAGAGAGCTGCGAATATACCGACCATCTTGATGTCGAAGCTGGATGGTTGACGCCTCTTGTATTTCCGATGTTGCACAAGATGTACGTGCAGCGACATGTGATGCGTAAAGCCCGGCTGGAAAGCTAGCGCCTTTCCCGGCGGGATGGCTTTTCGCCTAAGCCTTTCCGGCATAGATGTATTGCATGACCTATTTTGCCTCTGAACCTGATCACATCACCGAAATCCGACGCCAGTTGCAGCGCTTTGTTACAGAGCATGCCCCGCGTGAGAAGCGCCGTGAGTGGGACCGCAATTCAACATGGCCACGTGAGGTCTTCAAAGGCATCGCGGATATGGGCCTGATCGGCCTGACTATCCCAGAAGAGTATGGCGGTATGGGCCAGGACATTGTGGGCGCGACAGCCGTGATTGATGAACTTTGCCAAGTCGGTGCATTCCTCGCAGGGCCTTACATCCATGCAGCCTTCTATGGCGGAATGAACCTCTCTGAGAACGGCTCGGAGGAACAAAAACAAGCCCTCCTGCCCAAGATTGCACGCGGCGAGATGTTCCTCTGTTACGGCCTGTCTGAACCAAACGTTGGCGGCGACCTTGCCAGTGTTGAAACACGCGCTGACATGGACGGCGACGAGATAATCATCAATGGCGCAAAGCGTTGGTGCACCGGGGCGGACTGGTCCGATTACATTTACTGTCTTGTACGCTCTGGTCCACCGGAGGATCGTTACAAGAACCTGACCTTTGTGCTGATCCCAACCGATACACCGGGCGTTACGATGCAGGGGATCGAGCATTCCAACCTGCGCTATACCAAATCCATGGACGTCTATTTCGACAATGTCCGTTTGCCCAAATCAGCGATTGTTGGCGGCGAGGAGAACTGGAACAGAGGCTGGAAAATGCTGGCCGGCCGCGCGCTGGACGTTGAGAAGATTGAAATCACCGCCGTCGCTTTCGGCATTGCCCGCGCCGCCGTTGAGGAAGCCTGGCAATATGCCCAGGAGCGCGAGCAGTTCGGCAAAGCGATCAGCCAGCATCAGGCGATCCGCCACAAGCTCGTCACAGCCCGCACCAAGCTGCAAGCTGCGCAGCATATGCTGTATCACGGCGCGTATCTGGCCACTGAAGGCCTGCCCTGCTCCATCGAAACCAGTATGGCCAAGCTGTTCGTGGCCGATACAGGCGTTGAGATCGCAACCACCTGCCAACAGGTGATGGGCGCCTATGCGATGTCGGATGCGTATGACATGGAGCGCCATGTCAGGGACTTGCTCGGCATGCCTATCGTTGGCGGATCGAGCGACATGCAGAAGAATAATCTGGCAAGCTTGATGAGGCTCTAGAGTTTTGTCTCGCGCTGAGGCGCTGCGCGCCAGCGAGACGAAGCAGGTTCCGCGCTGCGCGCATGAACCGGGCTCAAGGCTGTGTCTGCTCCATAAAGTTCACGGCAGTGGCGGCGCAGCCTGACCAGAACCCG
>CAZGVG010000102.1:0-8355 GCA_964528975.1 uncultured Hyphomonas sp. | reverse complement strand
CAGGTGTGTTTCAGGGCAAATTCCACGTGCCGCGTACGGTCGGGCAATACACTGATGCAGACATGCAGCACCAGGCGCTGCTTCTGGAAGAAGGCGCGACTGTCTTTGCCAAGCCAGAGCTTGAGATTTACGCCGATGATGTTGAGTGCGCGCACGGAAACACATCCGGCGCTCTGGATGAGAATCAGCTCTTTTACCTGCGCCAACGCGGTATTCCATTAGCGACCGCCCGGGCGATGCTCACTGAGGCGTTCATCGCCGAAGCGCTTGAAGCGGCGAGTGACAGTGTTAGCGAAGCAATGCTTGAAGCAGCGCGTGCATTCCTCGCTGAGGCTGGCTGATGTCACGTCGCTTCGATATTGATGCCATCCGCGCTGAATTTCCGATCCTTGGCCGGGAAGTGAATGGCAAACCACTGGTTTATCTGGACAACGCCGCAAGCGCTCAAAAACCAGACGCCGTCATCGATGCGATGGCTGATCAAGCCCGCACGGCTTACGCAAATGTGCACCGCGGCATCCATACGCTCGCGAATGAGACGACTGAGGCTTATGAAGCGGCCCGTGAGGATGTGCGGCGGTTTCTGAATGCGCCCAGCGTAGATAATATTGTCTTCGCTCGCGGGGCAACGGAAGGCATCAATATTGTCGCAAACGGCTTGGTTGATACGATCCAGCCGGGCGATGAAATTGTGCTATCGATCATGGAGCACCACTCCAATATCGTGCCATGGCATTTCCTTCGGGAGCGCTGCGGCGCAGTGCTGCGTTGGGTTGGTTTGAACGCGGACGGGTCGCTAGATATGGACGCCTTGGCCGAAGCCATAGGTCCGAAGACGCGAATGGTCGCTCTAACGCACATGTCGAACGTGCTTGGGACGGTGACGGATGCTCGTGAAATTGCACGCATGGCACATGCTGCAGGCGCAGACGTCCTACTGGACGGCTGCCAAGCCGCGGTGCATCTCGACGTCGATGTTCAGGCGCTAGGCTGTGACTACTATGTCTTTTCTGGCCACAAGCTTTATGGGCCAACCGGCATAGGCATTCTCTATGGCGCGCCGGGCAAGCTGGATCCGTTGCGTCCGTGGCAGGGCGGCGGCGAGATGATTGAGATCGTTGAAACTGACCGCATCACTTACAATCACGCACCGCACAAGTTTGAAGCCGGAACACCGCCAATCCTCGAAGCGATTGGTCTTGGGGCCGCGATCAGATGGTATGAGCAGTTTGACTTGGCGGATATTGAGGCACACGAAGCGAAGCTCTATGCGCACGCTCTGGACGGCATCCGCGGTGTAAACGGTTTGACCGTGCATGGGACAGCGCCGGGCAAGGGCGCGGTTATGTCATTTAGCCTCAAAGGCACTCACCCGCACGATATTGCGCAGATTATTGACCGCTACGGTGTTGCCGTTCGCGCCGGGCACCATTGCGCGCAACCACTCATGAAAGAGTTGGGTGTCTCGGCGACCGCTCGGGCGAGCTTTGGCATCTATAATACACTTGCGGAGGTCGATGCCTTCATTGCAGCGCTACACAAAGCGCGCGGGATGCTTATATAGGCTAAAGATGGCAGATGATTTGACCCCTCGCGACGTGATTGACGTCTCTGCGCCTGAAAAGGTGGAAGAGAAGCCTTCGGCTATTCCACAAAAGGAATTGAACCGCATTACCGATGATATCATCGCGGCGTTCAAGACCGTTTATGATCCTGAAATCCCCGTGGATATTTATGAGCTAGGGTTGATCTACAAGGTCGATATTGATGATGATTATAAGGTCGACATTGATATGACGCTTACAGCCCCTGGTTGCCCAGTGGCTGGGGATATGCCGGGCTGGATCGAAAATGCGGCGCGGACTGTTGAAGGTGTCACCGATGTGGAAGTGCGTTTGACGTTCGACCCGCCTTGGGATCCGTCACGCATGTCAGACGAAGCGCGCCTTGCGCTAAACATGCTTTAATTGAAGGCTTAGGGCTTTGTCCCTATATATGATCTATGGCTAGACGACCGAGACCTAAACTTGTTTCCCTGACTGACGCTGCTGCGGCGCGTGTTGCAGAGATCATGTCTGAAAAAGGCGCGGGCTATTTGCGCGTTGGCGTCACCAATGGCGGCTGCGCTGGCATGGAATATGTCATGGATTATGTCGAAACGCCGGAGCAATTTGACGAGATTGTTGAGGACAAAGGCGTAAAAATCGTTGTTGATGCGAAAGCGGTTCTATTCCTGCTCGGCTCTACAGTTGATTACGAGACAACCCTGCTGCATGAGCGGTTCACGTTTGGGAATCCGAACCAGACTGATGCATGCGGCTGCGGTGAGAGTGTTACAATTATCCCAGCCATGGCCGACTAATCTCTAGTCCACGGTTTTCGTGTCTTGTTTCGCCAAGTTACATTTTTTGATGAAGTCTTTGAAACGGGCGTCTGGTTCTGGCGATAGTATCGTTATGCTATCTTTGCTGAGTGGCACCCGAACGCGCACATCTGCGCCGGTTGCTGCAGCATTATAAAGTTTCGCTGAAACAGAGCGTCGCCGCGCCTGCATAATGTCGCGGCGCTTAACGTGGGTCCAAGAGACAGTCTCACTTTCACGGCCTTCAATGTGGAGAATACCTTTACGAACGCCTTGTTTAACGCGCTTGCCTTCTTCTTGCGCCAACATTTCCGGGCGCGGGTACAGGGTCGCAACAAGCGAGTGGCGTGGGCTGCATGTGAAACGCATATAGGGCACGTCCGTATTAATCGGCTCCAGCGCCCAACCGGCATTGGTGTAATCACCTATCGCTGAACCACGTTGATCGACCTTTATTTCAAATGTCTTGAGGGTCCAGCCTTCGTCAGGCGAATTGTCTTGTGCGATTGCGCTAAAAGAGAGCGCAAGAACACTGGCAAATAAGAAGCTGTATTTGAACATTTGAAAGCCTCATAGCATCTCGCATACGTTTAGCTCTCAGTGTCTGTTTCGACAATGGCTTCTTTTGCTTCTGTGAGCTTTGGTTTTGGAGCTGTGGCCTCACATGTTTTGGCGAAGGCTTTGAAATCGGCGTTTATTTTTGAAGGGGTGATCGAGACTGGACCGACACGTGCGATGTCTAAGTCAATCGTCTCGCCTTTGACGACAGCATTGAAGATGCGCTTCCCTTGCCAGTCACGGACTGATGTAAGTTCACCGTTTGAACGCATATATGCCCAAAGATATTTCCGCGGTTCTGTGCTTTCGGTAGTGATCTCGACCATACGGGTTTTTGCTCTACGGAGGTCTCTAAGCACGAGCTCGTCTTGCGTCATACCTTTGAGAAAAACCTGCGCTCGGATGCCGACGTTATTTGAGCAACGTAGCAGAACCGTAGGACCTTCGGTGGTTTCTTGTAAGACGTATAGACCATCTGTCTCTGATGCTGCTTCGGCCCCATCGGGCAGTAGCGTGCCGCTCTTCCACTCTGCTGCGGCAGCTGTCATTGTCAGGCCTGAAGCGATGAGAATAGCTGCGATAGTCGTTTTGATCGATTTCATACTTGGTCTCCATGCTTTTCGATATTCGATAACAGTTTATCGAAAAAAGGCAATGTTAAGCTTGCATTTTTTTATTGATGGTTGATCACGTAAAGCGCCAAAGGCAATCTGGTTCACATTCGAAGCAAACGGTTGCATGCTTACTAAGCACCAAGTTAGGAGGCTTTGATGCTTACGTTCTTACTGGGGCTGGGAATCTTCTTCCTAGTGCATTTCTATAGTGCCGTTCGAAGCAGAGAACCTGGTCGGGATATCAAGGAACGGATGGGGTATGGACCCTATATGGGCCTGTATAGTCTCGTTTCGATACTCGGATTTGTGTTGATTTGTTATGGATACGCGCTCACGCGTGGTATGGGATTGATCTATTCGCCGCCTGTTTGGACAAAACATATCAATTTGCTTTTGATGATGCCGGCTTTGATCTTACTTGTTGCTTCGCAATTACCTGCCGGTTGGCTCAGGAAAGTAACAAAGCACCCAATGTTGTTGGCGGTAAAGATTTGGGCCTTAGGTCACTTACTCGCGAATGGTGAGATAAATGCTGTGATCCTGTTCGGCAGTTTCCTCGCTTACGCAGTGTTCGATCGTATTATGGTCAAGCAGCGGGGGGATAGTGGGGTGAACCCAGATTTTGTGTTGAACCCAATAATGGATGTGATGGCTGTCGTTGGTGGTTTGGCTTTATATGCCGCTCTGATGTTCTGGTTACACCCGATTTTATTCGGTGTGCAGGTGATTGGGTAAGCCTGGCGTTTAATTACAGTGGTGTCCCTTTTGCGCGCTGCGAAGTGTCTGCTAAAGAGCGGTAAGTATCCGAATGTAGAGGGTTTTTGCTATGTCAGCTCAAACGCAAAAGCGTCGTAAGACGGTCAGAGACATTGCCAAAGCCAAGGGCGGCGAACCGCTCGTGTGTTTAACGGCGTATGATGCGCCGACAGCGTCATTGCTCGATCAGTATTGCGATATTCTGCTTGTTGGTGACAGTGTTGGTATGGTCGTACACGGGCTTCCCTCGACCGTTGGCGTGACTATGGACATGATGATCCTGCATGGTCAGGCCGTAATGCGCGGCGCTGAGCAAGCCTTTGTTGTTGTTGACATGCCGTTTGGTTCCTACGAAACGAACTCCGATCAGGCCTTCCTGAATGCTGCGCGCATCATGCAAGAGACAGGGTGCCAGGCAGTCAAGATCGAAAGCGGTACCTATGCTGCGAAACAGATCGAACATCTTGTGGCGCGGGGTATTCCGGTCATGGGGCATGTTGGATTGCGCCCCCAAGCTATGAATGTCGATGGCGGTTTCCGGGCCAAAGGTCGCTCCCAAGAGGAATGGTCTAAAGCACTTGATGAAGCCATTGCGGCTGATCAGGCTGGGGCGTTTGCGATCGTCGTTGAGGGCGTGGCACCTGAGCTTGCGGATCAAATTACGGCTTCTGTAAAGTGCCCGACAATTGGGATTGGGGCTTCTGCCGGGTGTGACGGGCAAATTCTTGTGACCAATGATATGTTGGGCATGTCGGATTGGGTGCCGAAATTTGTGAAAAAGTACGCAATCTTGAAAGATGAGATTGAAAAGGCTGCAAAAAATTATGCTGAAGCGGTCAAGTCGCGGTCATTTCCAGGCGAGGCGCAGACGTATAAACTGCGTAAACCTGCTGACAGCTAACGCTTGTCCGTTGCGAGGCTGCGCGGGCGCAGCTAGGGTGCATTAACAAATCACAATAGCCCAAGTTTGGAGACATCCCTTTTGGCTGATATTTTTGAAGAAGTCGAAGAAGGCCTTCGCCAGGATAAGCTCTCGCAAGCTTGGAAGAAGTATGGCATTTTTGCCTATCTCGCCGCGGCCCTCATTGTCGGAGGCGTCGGGCTGAATGAGTATTTGCAATATCAGTCCAAGCTCACCGTTGAAAAGAATGCCAGCCGCCTGGAAGCTGCTCTGATTGATTTTGATGAGCGTAATTATGAAGTTGCTGCTGATGCGCTCACCGAAATGACGACTGAGAATATTTCTCTGTCTTCTGCTGCCGCGCACTATCTCGCCGGAGTTCGCCTCGATGGAAACGGGGACGCTGAAGCTGCTGCGGATGTGTTGCTGCAAGCTGCAGGTGATGCGGACACACCTACAACCAAGCTGGCCTTGCTCAAAGCTGCCTATATCAAGGCCGACACGTTGAACCGCGTTGAGCTGGAAAGCTTTTTGTCTCCGGTCACAGATGAGGCCGGTAATTTCGGGGCACTTGCCAAGGAATTGATTGCGGCCAAGGCGCTGCAAGAAGGCGATGTTCAATTTGCACGGCGTGAGTTCAATGCTTTGAAACTATCGCAGAATGTTCCTTCAGGTGTCTTGCTGAGGGCTGAGCAGGCTTTGGCAGCCATGCCGGCTATTCCAGATGCCGCCCCAGAGCCAGAGCCCGAAACTGAATCTGAACCAGAAACTCAACCAGCGGAAGCTGTGCGCACAGAAGCCGAGGAGAGCTCAGAATGATCATCCGTAATGGATTGAAGCTTGGACTGATGTCTATTGCCTGCTTGAGCCTTGGCGCCTGCTCCATACTGAATGGTGGCAATGCCAAGAAAAAAGAGCTCGAGGCGGCTGAAAAAGAAGGTCGGATCACAATGGTGCTCGGGGATGAGTCCCTGCAACCTGACCCTGATCTGGTAAGCGAGGTGATTACACTTCCAGCGCCAAGAGTTCTGAGCGAAGGTTGGCCTGAAGTTGGTAGCCGCTCCAGTAAATCAATTGGCCATATCGCAGCCGCCACGGAGATGACGATTGAGTGGCGCTCGAACGTGGGTACTGGATCAGACAAGAAGTCGGCGCTTATCACACCGCCGGTTGCTAATGCCGATACGATTTTCACAATCGATTCCCGCCAGATGATTACTGCAACGAATGTTGCCACTGGCGCAAAGCGCTGGAGTGATAAACTTGACTCCGGAAGCAAGCGTGACGGGACCGGCATTGGGTCTGGAATTGGACTGAGCGGTGATCGCCTCATCGTTGCGAGTGGATTTGGCTTTGTTGCCGCGCTTGATGCCACATCCGGCGCAGAGCTTTGGCGAACCAACACAGAAGCGCCAATGACAGGCGCGCCGACCATCAAGGATGGCAGAATTTTTGTGTCCTCAAACAATAATGAGGTCATCGCGTTCAGTTTGGAGACAGGTGAGTTACTTTGGTCTGATCAGGCAATTTCTGAATCGGCCCGCGTTCTTGGATCGCCGAGCCCAGCGGCGGTTGAAGACATCGTCGTTGCACCATACTCATCAGGTGAGATCATCGCATATCTTGCCGCGAATGGTCGCCGTCTTTGGTCAGAAGCCCTCGCCAGCGTGGGCCAATTCACACCAATCTCAGCCATTAACGACATCGGCGCCCGCCCGGTTCTCGGTGGCGGACTCGTCTTTGCGGCGAACCAGTCAGGCATCTTTGTTGCGATTGATGGCCGTACAGGCAATCGGGTCTGGCAACAGCCAATTGGCGCAACCCAAGCCCCTGCGCTGGCTGGCGAGTATCTGTTCGTCATTGGTGTAGAAGCGGAGCTGGCTTGTATTAAGGCTGGCACAGGCCAGGTCGTCTGGGTCAAGGACCTGCTCAAGTACAAGAACGAGAAGAAGAAAAAAGGCCGGATCACCTATGCCGGGCCAATTATTGCTTCTGGCCGAGTGCTGATCATATCGTCAGAGGGCGATTTGCTGGCCCTTGATCCACAGACAGGTGATGAGATGGACCGCTTGAAACTTGGTGATGCAGTCTATATCGAGCCGATTGCTGTACAGGACAAACTGGTTGTACTGACAGATGACGCGCGCCTGATTGCGATCCGCTAACGCAAGCGCTGCGCGCCTTACAGAGACTTAGGACGCGCTATGCCGCTTAAAATTGCTATTGTCGGACGCCCCAATGTTGGCAAGTCCACGCTGTTTAATCGGCTTGCGGGTAAACAGCTTGCATTGGTGGATGATCAGCCCGGTGTGACACGGGATCGAAAAGAAGCCGAAGGGCGCCTCGGTGATTTGCCGCTGATCTTGATTGATACGGCTGGATTTGAAGATGTGAATGATGGATCTTTGGAGGCGCGAATGCGTCACCAGACTGAGGTTGCCATTCGTGAGGCTGAGCTTGCCTTGTTCCTGATTGATGCGCGTGTCGGCGTCACGGCAATGGATGAGCGGTTTGCCCAGCTTCTGCGGCGCGCTGATATGCCGATTGTGCTCGCGGCCAACAAGGCCGAGGGGAAAGCTGGCGACAATGGTTTGCTTGAGGCCTGGAACTTAGGGCTTGGTGAGCCGATTGGCCTTTCTGGTGCGCATGGGGAAGGTATGGCAGAGCTGTACGCCGCTTTCCGCGAAAGGCTCGGCGAAGAAGCTTTCCTGAAAGCCCTTGAAGAGGGCGAGCGGGAAGAAAGCGACAGCTTCAACCACGGTATTCTCGATCAACTTGAAGGGTTGGATGTTGATGATCCATACCTGAATACAGATAAACTGACAGCGGCTTTGGAAGCGGCTGGCGTGAATGATGATGCCGAAGGTGAGGCCATTGAAGAGGCTAAAACCGCTGCTAAAGTAAAGCCGATCCGGCTCGCGATTGTGGGTCGGCCAAATGCAGGTAAGTCGACTTTGATCAACCAGCTGGTCGGCGAAGAGCGTATGTTGACCGGGCCAGAGGCTGGTATAACGCGCGACTCGGTGACCCTCGGCTGGGAGTGGGAAGGCCGCGAAGTCCGTTTGGTCGACACGGCGGGGCTACGTAAGAAGTCGAAAGTGCAGGAACGCCTGGAGCGCATGTCGACCGGGGAAACTGTTCGGTCCCTGAAATACGCCGATGTC
>CAZGVG010000101.1:0-8409 GCA_964528975.1 uncultured Hyphomonas sp. | reverse complement strand
CTTCAGCCTCTGCTTGTCGGGGAGATGACTTTCGAGCACGGCGAAGCGGAAGACTTTTTGACGATCCGTCGTTCATATCAGGGGGAGCATGTCTTGGCCTTCTTCAACATGTCCGGGGCATCTGTGTCCGTGCCAGAGCGTATCTCGATCAAAGATGTGGTTGTCTCTTCAAGCCCGCTTAAGAATAATCTGCTATCACAAAGACTTATACCCGCCAGAACTGGCATATGGGCGCGATAGACGAGAATTAATCCGGGGTTGATATGGATAGTAGGCAAGCGACACGGCTCGAAGATTTGGCAAAGCTGGCTGGTGTCTCTATCTCCACGGCATCGCGGGCATTGAATGATAGCCCGGCGGTTAATATTCGCACCAAGCAGAAAATCTGGAAGCTGGCGCGCGAGATGGACTATCCATTTCGCCACTACATGCCGGCTGGCCCAATCGGCGCAGATGCTACGATTGCGATTGTGGTGCCGAGACCACAAAGTCGGGGCGCGCGAATGGCGGACCCCTTCTTTTTTGAGCTGCTTGCTGGGATTGGCGATGCGGCGCGCGACAGGGGCTGCGATATTCTGCTTAGCCATATTGCGCCTTCTTCTTATGATGAGCTTGCGACGGCGATGACCACAAGCCGCTCCGATGGCGTCATTTTCCTCGGGCAATCAACTTTGCATGAGGCGTTTAATCGATTGTCTCAGACAGAAGACCGCTTTGTTGTTTGGGGCGCGGCTTTGCCGGAGCAGGATTATTGCGCGATTGGCAGCGATAACGTTGCGGGTGGTCGCAGGGCGACTGCTCATCTGGCGCGTCTTGAACGAAAGAGCATCATCTATCTGGGTGATACAGACGCCCCGGAATCAGCCCAGCGTTTGCGCGGGTATCGTGAGGCGCTGGAGCATTCTGGAATTGAGTATCAAGATAAGCTGGTCGTGCCCGCGCATTTCCAGGTTGCATCGGCGCGTGCGGTTGTTGAGGGTTTGATCGCAAGTGGGGCTGAGTTCGATGGTATTGTTGCGGCCAGTGACCTGATTGCACTTGGGGCAATACAGGCTCTGCGGCGCAGAGGGGTTGATGTTCCGGGAGATGTCTCTGTCATCGGCTATGATAATGTGCCCTTCGGTGTCTATTCAGAGGTGCCGCTGACGACGATAGATCAGGACACATCCAAGGCTGGCCGGATGCTGGTTGCCAAGCTGCTGGATTCTTCAGGTCAGCGCGGGCCTGACCTAGATCGAATTCCTGCTGAATTGATTGTGCGGTCTTCTTGCGGCGCACTCTAGGCGTGTGCCTGACCGAAGCGGCGTTCTTCATTTTCATTCGATTTGATTGCGTTTGCATATAATTGCAAAATTTTGCAAAGCCTGAATTTCTGTGACCTTGCCGCAACATCGCGCAAGAATATGAAGGTAATTGACCAAAGACCGTGCATTTGTGATGTATTTTAAGCGCATTACTCGCGCTAAATAGCATGACAGTTATGCGTTAGGGCTTGGCGTTTTCATAAATTTGCAATACACAAATCGAGTCACGTAACGGTGAAGTGCCGTTTCGGTCGTGTGCGTTCTCAGGGAGGAACAATTGAAACTAGCATTTACATCAAAGAAGAGTTGGCTGCTCAGTACGGCGGCTTTGGCGCTTGCAGTCAGTGGTACAGCCTATGCTCAAGAAGCTCCGGTCGAAGAAGACGAAGAGGCAACGCTTGATGTTGTCACCGTCACGGGTATTCGCGGCTCTATCCAAAACTCATTGAACGCCAAGAAGAACGCGACCTCGATTGTCGAAGCGATCTCTGCGGAAGACATTGGTAAGTTGCCGGACCTTTCAATTGCTGACTCGCTGGCCCGTCTTCCTGGTGTTACGGCGCAGCGTGTACGCGGTCGTTCCCAGCAGATTTCTATTCGCGGTCTTGGCCCTGACTTCTCTCTGGCCCTCTGGAATGGCCGCGAAGTTGTCTCCGCTGGTAACAATCGCGGCGTTGAGTTCGACCAATTCCCATCTGAGCTCGTTGCGCAAGGCCTCGTTTATAAGACGCCGGACGCATCTCTTGCGGCGACAGGGATCGCTGGTGCGGTTGATCTGCGTACAATCCGCCCGCTCGACTACACAGAGCGGAAGCTGAACTTCTCGGGCAAGTATGTCCTGAACGATAATGATCAGCCTAACCCAGACTTTGACGAGGATGGCTACCGTCTGTTTGGATCGTATATCGATCAGAACGAGGCTGGCACAATCGGTTGGTCACTTGCGGCGACTATTCAGTCGAATCCAACGCAGTTCACTTCTCGTGAGTTGAAAACCAATAGCGGTCAGACATCTGTCGATCCTGCAACGGGTTTGGTGTATCCTTCTGATAACCCGCGGACGGGTGTTGTCTCTCGTGAATTTGAACGCACTTCAGTTGCAGGCGCGCTGCAGTTTGAGCCAACCGACCGCTGGCGCACAACGATTGATGCTTTCTACACTGATACGGAAGACGCAGGTATCTTCCGCGGTGTTGAGACACCAATCGCGTCTTGGTCTTCAGCTCAGTTCCAAGGCACAACAGGCACAAGTGGGTTTGCTGATGCAGCGACCTACAACAATGTGACGACTTTCTTGAGAACGGATACTGAAGGCAACACAGCCGAGATTTTCGCGCTTGGTCTGAACTCTTCCTATGACGTGACAGATCGCCTGACGATTACGGGTGATTATGCTCGCTCGACCCTTGAGCGCAACGACATCGACTATGAGTCTTACGCAGGTACAGGCTTTGCTGGCGCGGGACCAACAGATACTCTTGGCTTCGGCTTTGATGATGATGGCGCCTACCAGATTGCTGCCGGTCTTGATTACACGGACCCGGGTGTTGTTACTCTGACTGATCCTGGCGGCTGGGGGCAAGTTGGCTTCCTAAAAGAGCCTATCATTGACGATGAGCTTAATCAGCTTCGCCTTGAAGCAGAGTATGATCTTGAGAACGATTTCATCAGCGGTGTTAAGGCGGGTATTCTCTTTACCGACCGTGAGAAGAACTTTGACTCAAACGAGAACTTCCTCCGCGCAGGTCCAAGTTTCGTTGCGGGAGAGCTTAGTGTTCCTGCCAACCGGATTGTTGGTGCGACGAATAGCGGGTCTATTGGTCTCGATATCCTCGCATATGATCCATCAAGCTTCCTGACAGATGGTACTTACACGCTTGAAAAGGCGACGTTTGATACTGAGTGGACGGTCGAAGAAGAAATCGCGACTTTCTATGCGATGGCCAATATTGATAGCACATTCAACGGTGCGCCACTGACTGGTAATTTCGGGTTCCAGTATCAGGACGTTGATCAATCTTCGACTGCTAACTTGCAGGGTGGCGGCGAAAGAACCCAGACACTGGGCGCTTCGAACAGCTACTTCCTGCCAAGCGCTAACCTGGCATTTGAAATTCAGCCAGATACGTTTCTTCGGTTCGCTGCGGCGCAGACCGTCACACGGCCACGCTTGGACAATCTAGCTGCTAACCAGACTGTTTCCATCAATAATCAGGTTTGCGCCGATACGGATGGTGATTTTGCGCCAGATACTTTGGTTGGTTTCACATTGCCGACGAATGCCTGTTTCAATATCAGTGGCGGCAACCCAGAGTTGGAGCCATATAAGTCAACATCTTTCGATGTGTCTTATGAGCGTTACTTCAGCTCAGCGTCGGCGATCTCTGTTGCGGTCTTCCATAAGGAGCTTTCTGATTGGGTTGAGACTGCAAGCAATACGCTGGACATCACCCAGCAGCTGACATCAATCGGTGTTCCGGCATTGGATGCATTTATTGCGGCCAATCCAGAAGCGGCGGTTGCGGTGACATCGTTCCCTCAGAATATTTCAGACGGGTCGATTACTGGTATTGAGGCTACGCTGAGAATGAATCTGGATGACTATCTGCCACCTGCTCTTGAGGGTTTTGGTTTCAATGCAAGCTATACCTACGCAGACAGCAGCCTGTCTGGTGCCATTACAGGAAGCGATATTCGCATCCCGGGTTACTCCGATAATGTCTGGTCCGGCGACATCTATTACGAAAACCACGGCTGGCGGACTCGCGTAAGCGCCCGTCACCGCTCTGGCTTCCTGTCTGAGGTGCCGCAGTTTGATGGCTCTTTGACGGGTGCAGAAGCTCAGGACGAGACCATTGTTGATCTACAAATCGGCTACGAGTGGGATCAAGGCCCACTGGAAGGGTTTGGTGTCAACTTTGAGGTGTTCAACCTGACGAACGAGCCATTTGTAACTGAGGCGGAAACAGCCGATCCAAGTGTCGTGTTCCCAAGCCGTCACGAAGAGTATGGCACGACCTACAACATCACTTTGACAAAGAGCTTCTAAACTTTCCTCCTGGAAGCTTAACCGGAAGGCCCGCTGTTTTGCAGTGGGCCTTTTTTGGAACTGGACCAAAGCGCACATCGCGGCGCGATCATAATGTGCTAGGGTAATCGCATGAGAAACAACCCTTTAGAGCAAGTGGTAATTGTCGGCGGTGGCACGGCGGGCTGGATCGCTGCGGCGTCACTTGCCAAGTATTTCAGTCCGGAAGTTTCGATCACGCTCATTGAGTCAGATGAGATTGGAACGGTGGGTGTCGGCGAGGCAACTATTCCCCAGATACGGCGCTTGAATAGCGTTCTTGGACTCGATGAAGATGAGTTTGTGCGCGAGACGAAGGGCACGTTCAAGCTCGGTATCGAGTTCAACAATTGGGGCCATCAGGGTGAAAGCTACCTGCACACATTTGGGGATGCCGGGATCAATCTCTCTAACCTACATTTCCATCAATATTGGCTGCGAGCCATAGCCGAAGGGAGCCCGGCAGGGCTGTGGGACTATTCGCTTCATCACAAAGCGGCTTATTCGAACAAGTTTGGCCGTCTTGACCGCGTCGGGAATACGTCAATGACGGGGCTGGCTTATGCCTTTCATTTCGACGCTGGCCTCTATGCGCGTTACCTTAGGCGGAATGCCGAGCAAGCGGGCGTGAAGCGGGTTGAGGGTAAAGTTATTGATGTCGCTCTGAATGCAGAGACCGGGCATATTACCTCGGTTCAGCTTGAGCGCGGCGAGAACATTTCAGGCGACCTCTTTATTGATTGCTCTGGGTTTCGCGGCCTCTTGATTGGCGAGGCGCTGGATGTTGACTATCAAGATTGGTCAAAGTGGTTGCCGTGTAACAGGGCGGTAGCTGTTGGTTGTGAAAAGACTGATCCCGTGCTGCCCTATACCAAGGCGACTGCGCAGGATGCGGGGTGGCAATGGCGTATTCCCCTGCAGCACCGCACGGGCAACGGGCATGTTTATTCTGATGCATTCAAAACCAGTGAGCAGGCTGAAGACACGCTTCTATCCAATCTCGATGGAGCTCCGCTTGGCAGCCCTAAGCACTTGCGGTTCACAACGGGACGCAGGGAAAAGTTCTGGCACAAGAATTGTGTCTCCCTGGGTTTGGCGAGTGGGTTTCTGGAGCCGCTGGAGTCAACCTCGATCCATTTGATTCAATCGAATGTCTCCAAACTGATCGAGCTGTTCCCAACCAAGGCGTTCGATCTATCGCATGAGCAGGAATACAACCGGCAAGTCATCAAGGAGTATGAGTTGATCCGTGATTTCCTTATCCTGCATTATCATCGCACCGACCGTGATGACACTGAGTTTTGGCGCTATTGTGCGCACATGGATGTGCCGGACAGCCTGAAAAGCAAGATGGCTCTCTTTGAGAGTACGGGGCTGCTTTATAAAGATCCGGAAGACCTGTTTCGCGAATCCAGTTGGGTGCAGGTTATGGTTGGGCAGGGCATGAAACCAAAGAGCTATCACGCCCGCGCCAATGCCCTCTCTTCTGATCAGCTAGGTCGTTTCCTGGGGGACGTTCAGAAACTGATTGTGCGCGCGGTTGATAGCTTGCCCGAGCATCAAGTCTTTATTGACGCTCACTGCCGGGCAGATTTGCAATAGTCATCGATAAAAGCCTCGTGCGTTGGCATAACCGCAACAGCTTCCTGCATAGCCGTTTGTATAGAAGCCATTCGGTCTTTGACCGGAACGCCCGAGCGTAGATTTGCCATTGAGGGCGCCCGCTGCGGCGTGATGTTCTGTCCTATGTAAACGGCCATCCAGCTGGGATTATGGAACAATTCCCGTTCATCGGAGACGATCTGGCCATGGCTTTTAAAGTGCTCAATCTTGTACTTTAGGCGATCCGGGATCGGCATATTTTTACAATAGCGCCAGAACTCAGTGTCCTCGCGCTCTGTCGCTGTGTAGTGCAGGATTAGGAAGTCGCGAATGCGCTCATACTCCGCTTTGGTGAGGTCATTATATTCTTGCGCTAGAAGCGGTGACATATCCTTGTTTGGGAATAGCGCGAGTAGCCGCATAATACCGTATTGGATGAGATGTAGACTGGTGGATTCAAGCGGCTCCATGAAGCCGGCAGAAAGCCCAACGGCAACGCAGTTCTTGTTCCAGAACTTTTTGCGCTTCCCGGTGACGAAGCGCAGATGCTTTGGATCGGCCGTAGGGGCGCCGTCTAGTGAGCCAAGGAGGGTTTCTGTCGCCTCATCAGCGCTTAGATAATCGCCGCAATAGACATAACCATTGCCGGTTCGGTGCTGCAGAGGAATGCGCCATTGCCAGCCAGCCTCTTTCGCAGTTGATTTCGTGTAGGGCAGGGTGTCGCCTGTTTTTGCACAGGGGGCGGCGACGGCTCTGTTACAGGGCAGCCAATGCGCCCAATCCTCGTATCCAGTTTCGAGCGTTTTCTCGATCAGAAGACCAAAAAAGCCACTGCAATCAATGAAGAGGTCGCCTTCGTGAGCCTGTCCATCCTCCATGCGCACAGACGATATAAATCCCGTTTCCGGATGCTGCTCAGCACTTGTGACCCGGCCCTCAATGCGCGTGACACCTCGAGCTTCGGCATATTTGCGCAAATAGGCGGCATAGAGCGTCGCATCAAAATGATAGGCATAGTCAAATGTTGATTTGATATTGCGCCTGTCTTGCGAGGGGTGAGAGAATTTATGCGTTTTTGCCGCCGCCCACGCCATTGAAAAGTCATCCAAAGGCTCAGCCTGTCCGCTCAAGTGTTCACGCAGCCAGTAATGATAGAAAGGAACGGTATCAAACTCTGCGCCATATTGCCCAAATGGGTGAAAGTAGCTTTGACCCTTGCGGGCCCAGTCAATGAATTCGATCCCAAGCTTGAAAGAGCCATTGGTTTCGCGAACAAAAGTCGCCTCATCAATGCCGAGCCGCTGATTGAAAAACTTGATGGGCGGAATGGTCGCTTCACCCACGCCAACCGTACCAATTGCTTCTGACTCGATCAGTGTGATTTTGCAGCTTTGTCCAAGCGCGTTTGATAAGGCAGCAGCCGTCATCCAGCCGGCTGAGCCGCCGCCGACAATGATGATTCTTTGTATCGCATTCGCTGGCAGGTTTTGCATTCTGACCTCGGTCTAATCCTAATATCAGAAACCAGAAGTCTGCAGGCGTATCAACTGTGTCGCTGCGCCGCTTTTGCGAGTGTTTCTGCCCTCTTGCAAGTCGTTCGCAATGCCGTGACGCCTCGTCGCACAAAAAGTGGGGAGAAAAGCTACTGAAAAAGGGTAGGATGCCACGAGCAGATTGTATTGCGCTAGACGTGAAAGCGTCCTATCCGGGCGCACAGATGAGTCCTGTACGCGCAAGAAAGGTCCAGTATGACTGATATTGAACGCCTCGCTTTAGATTATATGCCCGTCATTCTCTTTTTGGGGCTGGGGGTTATCCTCTCCTTGCTGTTCATTGTAGGGGCTGCGGTTCTTGCGCCAAGTAATCCGGATCCAGAGAAAAATTCAGCATATGAGTGCGGCTTTAACGCCTTTGACGACGCGCGAATGAAGTTCGATGTGCGCTTTTATCTTGTCGCAATTCTATTTATTATTTTCGACCTTGAGGTTGCGTTTCTGTTCCCATGGGCGGTCAGTCTTGGCGCAATCGGCGTCTTCGGCTTCTGGTCCATGGTGATCTTTCTTAGCGTTCTGACAATTGGGTTCATTTATGAGTGGCGCCGCGGCGCCCTGGAGTGGCAATAATGGCGGATGATTTCAAACCCTATGCGCTTGGCGCTGGGCGGTCTGGTGTCGAAGGCGGCTTTGATGTTCGCCCGGACGATCCTTTCTATGCAGGGCTTTCCGACCACCTCGCCGATAAGGGCTTCTTTACCGCTAAGGCTGACGATCTGATTGCATGGGCGCGCACGGGGTCGCTGATGTGGATGACCTTCGGGCTGGCTTGCTGCGCGATTGAGATGATGCAGGCGGGTAATCCGCGCTATGATCTTGAGCGTTTTGGGATGGCGCCGCGTGGATCACCGCGCCAGTCTGATGTCATGATCGTGGCGGGTAC
>CAZGVG010000100.1:0-8516 GCA_964528975.1 uncultured Hyphomonas sp. | reverse complement strand
AGCTTTGAAATACAAAGTAGTTGTCAAAAACGAAAGGACATAGATATGACTGCTCTCAAATCAACATTTATCGCCCTTGGGCTCGGCCTGATCGCGCCGCTTGCTATGGCAGCGCCTTTGACCTTCACGGTTGAAGACGTCGAGGCGCGCGGTGGAACGCTCTATATCGGGGTACAAACCCGGGAGCAGTTCATGCAATGGGACGGGGTCGACGGTAATGTGATTGAAGCTCCGACCGCGGGCTCACACACGGTAACGTTCGATCTGCCCGTTGGCGATTATTCTGTTTCAGTATGGCATGATCTTGATGGGGACGGCGAATTTGATACCGCAGCGAACGGTATGCCACTGGACGGCTGGGCCATGATCAATGGCTCGGGCCTGCGCTCTGCACCGACATTTGACCTTGTTAAAATCACGGTTTCTGAAGGCGGTGCTGCAGCTTCAGAAAAGATCATTTACGCATCTGCCTCATAATCTCTCTATGATGCGAACTCAAAAGGGCCTCCTAGTGCGCTGGGGGGCTTTTTGTATGAAAAAGCCGGACGGTGGGAGGGCTCCGTCCGGCTTAAAAATGCTCCGCGTGCGTCCCCACGACCCACAGCCTAGCAGACAGAAGCCGGGCAACTGCGATTGCCCATTTATCACTCGCTTCTGTGCATTATACATACCAATGGTATGTATTGGGTCAAACAGATTCTGGTTAAGACGTGGCAAGAAGAACAAGCATTGATGCAGAAAAGACACGCGAGCATCTTGTCGTTGCTGCGACTAAACTGTTTGAAACCAAGGGTTATGCAGAAACGTCTATACGGGATATTTGCGAACAGCTTGATATAACCAAGGGGGCTCTTTTCCACCATTTCCCGAGTAAAGAAGCGCTTTTCCGAAAGATATGGACACGTTTGCAGGTTGAAATGGATGATGAGGCCCGTGCCACAGCCATCGCGGCGCGCAGCCTAAGTGACCCTTATAGCGCTTTTCTGGCCGGGTGCCGTGTCTATCTCAAATATGCAACGCGTGGCGATTACCAGAAGATTGTCTTGATTGATGGACCGGCCGTGCTCGGCCTAAAGGGCTGGTATGAAAGCGATTACGATCTCGGTAGCCAGAACGTATTGGCGGGGGTGCGCTATCTTGCAAAGAAGAAGATTGTTGCTGAACACCGCGTGCCTGCGCTCGCCGTGATGCTGCAAAGCGCGCTGAATGGCTCAGGCTTTGCGCTCTCTCGAGACGTGTCCGGGGTGACGCCGCAGGGGGTCTATGAGGCCTTTGAGGTGCTTGTGAAAAGCTTGCGTTAGGCGTCCATCAGGGCGCGGAAGCGCTTGAACAGGTAGAAGCTGTCCTGTGGTCCGGGGCTGGCTTCAGGGTGATGCTGTACCGAAATGATCGGCTTTCCGGCAACTGATAGGCCCGAATTGGTTCCATCGAACAGTGACCTATGGCTTTCTTCAACCCCGTCCGGAAGCGTTTCAACGTCGACCGTGAACCCATGATTCATGGAAACAATCTCAACCTTTCCGGTGGTTAGATCCTGAACCGGATGATTGGCACCGTGATGTCCCTGATCCATCTTCTTAGTCTTTGCGCCGAGTGAGAGGGCCAGCAGTTGATGTCCCAGACATATACCGAGTATTGGCAGGCCGCTTTCGACCAGCGCTTTAATCATTGGGCCTGTCCGCTCAATTGTTGCGGCTGGATCACCGGGACCATTTGAGAGCACAACGCCGTCCGGCTTAAGCGCCTTGATCGCTTCAAAATCTATATCACCGCTGACAATGGTCGCCCTGATGCCAACTTCAGACAGATTGCGCAAGATGTTCTTTTTTACGCCGAAATCAATCACAACAACGTGTTTCTCCAGCGCATTATGATCGTCAAAACCTGTGGCCAAACTCCACAGACGTTCTGTATGATCAAAGCTTGCATCTGCTGAAACCTTGGCGGCAAGATCTGCCGCTTCCAGGCCATCCCAGGCTTTTGCGGCTTTGATCAAAGCGTTTGTGTCAATCTTGCCGTCAGGGGCGTAGGCAATGGCGCATTTCTGCATGCCTTTCTCGCGGATGAGCCGGGTTAGCGCGCGTGTGTCGACGCCCGACAATCCAATGATGGCATTCTTCACCAGCCAGGCGTCAAAATGGTCTTCAGCACGCCAGTTTGCAGGTGGCGTGGCCATTTCCCGAAACACCGTCCCGACGGCCGCCTTGGCGGCATTGTCTGTTGCTTCTTCATGATCATCCGGGTTCGCACCAACATTTCCGATATGCGGAAAGGTGAAGAGGACGACCTGATCTGCATATGAAGGATCGGTCAGAATTTCCTGGTATCCGGTCATTGCTGTATTGAAACAAAGCTCGCCAACTGCAGTACCTACAGCGCCGCAGCCTTGCCCCAGAAAAACAGTCCCATCAGCAAGGGCAAGGGCGCCACTCGCTTGTCGCGCGAAGTCGGATTGATTTTCTGTGCTCAAATGCTTATCTCCGTAGCTTCGCTTAAACGCGCTTGCATAAGGTTTAACCCTTTCGCAGGCAAACGGGTGGCAAATAGGGTGCTGCGGGCCAAGCCGTCAAGCGGTTTCGGCAAGATCAGGAAGGCTTTTAAGGCTTTTGATATGCATCAGCGTGAGTTCGATATGGAACAATCTTTGAGAAAACAAATTTCTTCCGCCTTGGTCGCCGCCGAGAACGAGGACACTTGTAGTGTTCGTGCTCAGACCTTGCGCTTGATTAAATGCGCCATGACGGACCGCGACGTGACCGCGCGCGGCCGCGGCGATTGCAGTGGCTGTGATGACGAGGACATCCTCTCCATACTTGAAACCATGGTCGCCCAGCGTGAGATTTCGGTACAGCAATATGATGACGCGGGTCGGATCGCCGATGCTGAGCGCGAGCGTGACGAGATTGATGTCCTCAACGAATTTCTACCCCAGCCTTTACAAGGTGAAGCGCTGGCTAAAGCCGTTACAGCGGTGGTTGCGGACCTTGAGGCGAAAAAGCTTAAAGATGTCGGCCGCTGCATGACGGCGCTGCGCGCGCGCTATCCCGGGCAAATCGAATGCGGCGCTGCCAGCAAGGCCGTTCGCGCGGCGATAGGCTAGACGAAACCTACAAATACCTCGCATAACACGGTTGATCTCTGGGAGTGTGTCATGAAGTCATTACTGATTGGCCTTGCGGCTTTGATTATCGGTGCAGCGGCCGGTATTTTTATTTTCACGACATATATCCTGCCCTATTCGGATGTTAATGCGCGCGCTGCGGTTTTTGAGGGCGATCGCGACTATTTCTTCCAGAATGCCAGCGAAGTGTTCCCCACACGCACCGTCGCGCGCGGTGAGGCGGGTCAGCCACTGCCAAAGCTGGAGGGTCAGCTGGACGGCTTCACCTTTGAGTATGAGGGCAAGACCCGCACGCTGCCCGATATGTATACCGATATGGAAACTTCAGGCCTGATCATCCTGCACAAGGGCAAGATGCTCCATGAAAGCTATGGCCGCGGCGCGGATGCCGGGACCCGGTTCACCACTTGGTCTCTGGTCAAGTCGATCACCTCAACGCTGATCGGGGTCGCTGTGGCTGAGGGTAAGATTGACAGCGTCGACGACTTGCTCAGTAAATACCTGCCAGAGGTTGATGGCACCGCCTATGAGGCTGTGACGATCAAGCAGGCCCTGCAAATGTCATCCGGCGTGCGCTATGATCCAAAGCTCTGGGAAGGTGAGATGAATGACACGCTGAAGCTCTTCACCGAGAGCGTCGTGACAGGCAAGCACCCGGCTTTTGATCTCGCCCTAAAGTACAAGAATGAGCATGAGCCCGGTACGAAATTCAATTATAATACGGCCGAAAGTCAGGTCCTGATTGAGCTTGTGCGCCGCGCCACTGGCATGACGGCAGCAGAATATTTGGAGCAAAGCCTGTGGCGGCCGCTGGGCATGGAGCATGATGCGGGCTGGATTCTCGATCATCCCGGCCCGACGGGTGCTGAGGTTGGCGGCGCAATGTTCAATGCCTCCTTGCGTGACTGGGCGCGGTTTGGCCTCTTCATAGAACAGGGCGGGGCCTGGGAAGGTGACCAAATTCTACCTGCCGATTGGGTTGCCCGCGCGACCGTGTCTGATGAAGCGCACTTAAAACCGGGCGAAGTGCATCCAAACCCGAACCGCGGTTATGCGTGGCACTGGTGGACCTATGCAGATGGTACATTCACTGCCTCTGGGGCAAATGGCCAAACCCTCTATGTTGATCTTGAGAATGATATCGTGGTCGCCCGCGCGAGCGCCTGGCCAGCTGGATACGTTCGCGAACATGATGATCAGAGCTTTGCCATGTACAAGGCTTTAGCAGAGGCCCTAAAAGAGCCTGTGATCTTGGTCCCCGTGAACGAACCCATCATCGACGATATATATTAGGCTTGGCTTTAGGCAGCGATCGTAAAGCGGTTGCGGCCTTCATGCTTGGCTTCATATAGCGCATTGTCAGCCCGGCACATGATTGAGCTTACTGTATCTCTTGGGTGCGCGATCCCGGCACCAACACTCGCTGTGATCTTGATGTTCAAACCACCGACACAACAAGTATGATCAGCAATCCGAACACGAATGGCTTCAGCGCGGTCATGAATGTCCATAATACTTCTATAGCTCATCATCACGGCGAACTCTTCGCCGCCCAGTCTTGCAACCAGGCTGCCATGCGGAACGGCTTTGAGGATTTTCTGGGCTGCGTGGATCAAAACTTTGTCGCCGGCATCGTGTCCATGTCGGTCATTCACACGCTTGAAGTGATCAAGGTCGACAATGAACAGGCAAAGTCCTTCATACTCGATATCGGTTGCCTCCAGCAGCTCTACCGCTTCGCGCATGAAGGCGCGGCGGTTGGCAAGCCCGGTCATCTCATCGGTATGGGCGAGGCGCGTCACTTCCATCATGTCGCGGTGATTGCGAAAGCCCTGAAAGCCAATGATTGCAACACAGGCTGGCACGATCAGCATTGGCAGGATTGTCGCCGTTTTCAGCGCCTGGTAGTGAATAGCCGGCTCATAGTGGCGTGTGCTGGCCCAAGTCACGCCAACGGCAATGAACAGGGCAGCAACCAGGATCAACAGACCGGTGATCAAGGTTGTCGTAATAAATTGCTGTTTAGTTGCAACGCGAGTCTGGTTTGTCTTCGTTTTCACAATCATCTCCCACCCGCGATTAGGTTTAGGCTGATCGGCTTAGGTTTAAGTGAGTAAAATAGATTGAATTTCATCTATCTGCCTTCGCGCGGGGCATCAGGCGGGCTATATAGACTCAATGAACGCCCCGATCCGTATCCCAGATGGCTTTGTAGATGAGCTGAAAGCCCGCATTCGCCCGTCCGAAGTGATCGGGCGGAAAGTGAAGCTCAAGAAGCAGGGTAAGGAATGGGTTGGCCTGTCGCCTTTTACCAATGAGAAGACGCC
This sequence comes from uncultured Hyphomonas sp., assembly GCA_964528975.1. GTDB lineage: Bacteria > Pseudomonadota > Alphaproteobacteria > Caulobacterales > Hyphomonadaceae > Henriciella. The sequence continues at coordinate 3,068 of CAZGVG010000100.1, read as the reverse complement.
AAGCTTCTACGTCAATGACAGCAAGAAGATCTTCAAATGCTTCTCCTCGGGTATGGGCGGCGACATTATTTCGTTTGTGATGGAGACTGAGCGCCTATCTTTTATGGAGGCGGTTGAAAAGCTTGCTGATGAGGCCGGGATGAGCCTGCCCAAGGCAACCCCGGAAAGTCAGGAGCAGTATGACAAACGCAAACGGCTTTATGCCGCGTGCGAGGCGGCGGCTGCATATTTTGAAACCTGCCTGCGCGACAGCGAAGGCGCTGAGGCCCGGCGCTATCTCGAAGGGCGCGGTTTGCGGCCTGACAGTTGGGGGCGCTACCGCTTGGGATATTCCCCGGATGATTGGCGCAGAACCATTGAGCATCTAAAATCCAAAGGCTTCTCAATGCCTGAGATTGTTGAGGCGGGCCTCGGTGTTGAAAAAGAGGGCGGCGGCGAGCCTTATGACCGTTTCCGTGGGCGCTTGATGTTCCCGATTGAGGATGTGCGCGGCGCCGTCATCGCGTTTGGCGGGCGGGCTTTGCAACCGGACGCCAAACCGAAATACCTCAATTCCAGCGATACCCCGCTCTTTCACAAGGGCCGCGTGCTGTATCGCTATAAACCTGCGCGCGAAGCTTTTGGGAGCACTGATGAAGGCGGTCTCATTGTTTGCGAAGGCTATATGGATGTTATTGCGCTCTGCGAAGCTGGCTTTGGCTACGCCGTGGCCCCGCTTGGGACGGCGCTGACGGAGGATCAGCTGACCCTGCTCTGGCGTGCTGGGCCAGAACCGGTGCTTTGCTTTGACGGCGACCGGGCCGGGATTGGCGCGGCGCATCGCTCAATTGAGCGCGCTCTGCCGGGCCTGCAACCGGGGCGAAGCGTATTCTTCTGTCTGCTGTCAGACGGTATGGACCCGGATGATCTGATCCGAGAGCAAGGCCCGATGGCGATGGGCAAGGCGCTGGATGCAGCTTTACCATTGGTGGAGGTGCTCTGGCGGCGTGAGCGCGACGCAGAAGCTCTGGACACGCCTGAACGTCAAGCCGGGCTTGAAAAACGCTTAATGGCTGCCGCCAGTGCCGTGCAGGACGGCGCCGTTAAGATGGCTTATGAGCGTGAGCTGAAGGCGAGGATGCGCGACCATCTCTGGCAGCTGCGATCTGCCAAGCGCGGTCAATCTGGCAGTCAGTTCGGGGGTAAATCAGGCTGGAAGCCCGGCGGGCAAGCGCCGCCCAATCCGACCCTTCGCAAAGGCCCTCCGGCCAAAACCAGAGGGCTCGGCCTGGTTGTGCGCGCTGTCGACTATCGCCACCTCGCCGAGCTTGGGTTTGAAGCTTTAGCGCTCGCCGACCTGCCCGACCCAGATGTTTCCGCCATACGCGATGCCCTGATTGAGCAAAATACTGCTGAATCAGGTGTTGACCGGAGGGCCTTGTGTGACCATTTAGAAAATTGTGGAAAACTGCGCGCTGCTGACTTGCTAAGAACATATCCTGACATCCCTGAGATTCCCCAAAGTGGGCCAGAGGAGCGGGAATGGCTGATCGCCTTAGAGCAATACGCACGCCTGGAAGGCCCTGACGGGACCGACCGCATCTCTGGGGACGCTTTTGCGACCGCTGAAGATGCGCGTTATCGGCACCGTCTTGTGTCGGAGAGAAGGGCTCGTACAGCGCGTCTCAATGAGGCTGCGGAAAAGGCTGATCAGGATTGATCCTCCTTTAACGGAACAGAAATTGTATGCTGGGACGGGAAAGCCCAGCGGACAGGAGTTGATACATGGCGAAAGCCAAAGCAGATAATGCCCTCGCCGACGAAGAAGACCGCCCGGTCCTCGACCTCAGCAACACGAAAGTCAAAAAGTTCCTCAAGGACGCCAAGGCCAAAGGCTTTGTCACCATGGATGAGCTGAACAAGATCCTGCCGGAGGACGAGCAATCGTCTGACCGGATCGAGGACACAATGGCGATGCTCTCAGAGCAGGGCGTCACAGTTGTTGAGAACGAAGAAGAAGGCGAAGCGGCCACCAAAGGCACAGCCGTCGCGACAACGACCAAGGCCGGTACGGTTGTCAAAAAGGGTAATGCCCGCGGCTCAGACCGCACCGATGACCCGGTCCGCATGTATCTGCGTGAGATGGGCTCCGTTGAGCTGCTCTCTCGCGAGGGCGAGATTGCTATCGCCAAGCGCATTGAAGCTGGTCGTGATGCGATGATCCGCGGCCTTTGCGAAAGCCCGCTGACGTTCGAAGCGATGATGGTTTGGCGCGACGAGCTGGTAAATGAGCGCATTCTGCTACGTGACTTGATCGACCTTGAGGCCACTTATGGCGCGGAAAACCCCGTTGATGAGCCGGACGAGGAAGAAGAAGAAAAACTCGCCGAAGAGCGCGAGAACGAAACCGTCGAAGAGCGCCATGCCCGCGAAGAACGCGAGGACGAAGAAGAAGGCGCCGCCATGTCTATGTCTGGCATGGAAGCCGAACTGCGCGACGGCGTGCTGGAAAAACTCGACGAGATGGCCTCCGGCTTCGTCAAATTCCGCAAGCTACAGGAAATGCTCGTCGCCAGCCGGATGGAAGGCAAAGGCCTTTCCGACAAAGAGCGCGGCAATTATGACAGCATCGCGCTGAGCATCGTCGATACGCTGAAAACCATGCACATCAACAATGCCCGGATCGAGGCGTTGGTTGAGCAGCTTTACGCGATTAACAAGAAGCTGATGGGCCTTGAGGGCCAACTAATGCGCCTTGCTGATGCCCACGGCGTCCCGCGCTCTGAGTTCCTCAAGAACTATTTCGGACGCGAGCTTGAGCCCGATTGGGCCGATCAGGTGCGCGGCCAGTCGAAGAAATGGGAGCGCTATGTTGATCGCGAAGCCCAGAAAATCGAAGATATTCGCGGCGAGATTCAAACCGTGGCGCAGGAAATCGGTATCCCGATTGATGACTATCGCCAGATCGTTCAGCGCGTCCAGAAGGGCGAGCGCGAAGCGCGGATCGCCAAGAAAGAAATGGTCGAGGCCAACCTTCGCCTCGTGATCTCTATCGCCAAGAAATACACCAATCGCGGCCTGCAATTCCT
>CAZGVG010000099.1:0-8731 GCA_964528975.1 uncultured Hyphomonas sp. | reverse complement strand
AAATTCGCGCTTGGCGATCATGCCTCTGAATGCGGGCTCGCCGCGGAAATGGTAATCTACACCATCTTTCTCATTCGGGCGTGGCTCACGGGTCGTGGCAGAGACCGATAGAACCACATCCTCAAACTCGCCCATCAGCTTGCGTGCCAATGTGGTCTTACCCGCGCCAGACGGGCTTGAAATGACCAACATCAGCCCCCGGCGGCCTTGATCCCCAGCATCATTCGACATTCGCAGCCTGCTCCTTGAACTGATCAATCACGCTTTTGAGCGCCAGGCCGACATTCGTCAAATCGAGAGATGCAGATTTTGAGCAGAGCGTATTGGCCTCACGGTTCAGCTCCTGCGCCAGGAAGCCAAGATCACGTCCGACAGCCTCATCACGGCCCACTAAATCCAGCCCGCGCATCACATGCGCGTCCAGTCGGTCCAACTCTTCAGTTACGTCAGCTTTAGCCGCCAGCACAGCAATTTCTGTAACCAGACGTTCGTCCGACACCGCGCCTTCTGTATCAAACTCAGCGATTCGCTCTTTATACCGCGCAGCGAGAGACGCCTTCTGTTCCTCGGCATGACCGGTCGCTGCCTCATACAAGCTGCGCATTTCGCTCAATTGTCCAGACAGTAATACGGAAAGGCTAGCGCCCTCCTCCGCTCGCGCTGCCGCCAGTTGAGACACAGCCTCCAGACCTGTTTCAATCAACGCGCCAGCGACGCCGTCTGAGCCTGCAATATCCTTGAGCGAGATCGTCTCAGCCTCAACTACGCCCTTCATCGACATTAGTGTCGCCAGCGCCGGGCCTGTCGCCATTGTTCCGTCAGCCTCTTCATACGCGGCCATCAGAGACTTAAGTACCGCCATATTTACGCGTACCTGCTCTTTACCAGCTTTCAACTCAACGCGCAGGCCGATCTGCAAGCTGCCACGCGTAAAGTGATCAGAGATCGCCTTGCGCACGGCTTTCTCAACCGCCTCAACACCCGACGGCATATTCACGCGCACATCGAGCCCTCGCCCATTCACGCTGCGCGCTTCCCAACTCCAACTTCCCCATTCAGCGTCACCAGAAACTCTGGCGAAGCCTGTCATGCCCGAAATACCCAAACTAATTTCCTCGCTCACGTGCTATTTCTTCACGCTCATACGCCCGATAGGCAGCAACATTGCGCTGATGCTCCGCATAGGTCTCCGCGAACAGGTGCCCCCCTTTGCCATCAGCAACGAAAAACACATAATCGGTCCGCGGCGGATCTAGCACGGCAGCGATCGCATCGCGGCCTGGATTACAAATCGGCGTCTTTGGCAGCCCATCGATCTGATAGGTATTCCAGTCGGTTTTACGGTCTATTTCAGAGCGATACAGCGTCCGGCGCTGTCCTTGTCGATTACGCAACGGCTCACCCTTGGAAACGCCATAGATAATCGTCGGATCACTTTCCAGCCGCATGCCCTTTTTCAGTCGCCCGACAAACAGACCTGCAACAATCCCTCGCTCTGATGCATGGGCTGTCTCTTTCTCAACGACTGAGGCAAGAATGATCGCCTCTTGGCGGGTCGTGATCGGCAAACCGTCCTGACGCCCCTCCCAAAGCTCTTCCAAGAGGTCATCCTGCGCCTGCTCCATCCGTTCGATGAACTGAACCCGTGTCGTACCTGCGCCAAACGCATAGGTATCAGGCAACAGCACACCTTCAGCGAAGGCCTGCTCCGGCATATCACCGGTCAGTGTTTGTGCGGCTTCAACTCGTTTGAGGATTTGCGCTGTGGTGAGCCCTTCAGGGATGGTCAAGCGCAACTCGATGACGTCCCCTTCGACCAGCTGATCAAGCACCTCATTGGCGCTTGCTCGTGCAGGCAGCATATAGGCTCCGGCCTTCACTGCGCTCTCAACCCCATCGAGACGCGCTCTTAGGCGAAACGACCGCTCATCAGCAACAATACCAGCCTCAACCAGACGAGAGGCAACGCTCGCAAAGCCTTCTCCGCGCTCAACCGTAAACTCAATCTGCGTTATGTGAGGCCCCGGCTTGGAGACCTCATTATTGAGCCAGAACCAGCCAGCCCCAAGGGCGGCTGCCCCCAGCACGGCAATAACAAAAATAAAGGCAATCAGGCTTTTGAGGAATCGCATACTGACTTTCCGTCTGCTACTGGCCCCAGCCTATTCTTGGTTGCTGACCTCGCGGCGCTAGTCAACCTGCTTAAGGATAAGCGATGCGTTCGTTCCGCCAAACCCGAAAGAGTTTGTCATCGCTGCGCGCACCGGGGCTTTCTTGGCCTTATGCGGGATCAGATCGATGTCTGTCTCAACACTTGGATTATCCAAGTTCAGTGTTGGCGGCATAACCTGATCACGGATCGCAAGCGCGCAGAACGCGGTCTCAATTGCGCCAGCGCCGCCAAGCAAATGCCCGACCGCAGACTTGGTCGATGACAGAGATAAGTTCTTTGAGTGATCACCAAACAAGCGCTCAACCGCGCCAACTTCACCCTCATCACCCTTTGGGGTCGAGGTTCCGTGCGCATTGACATAGTCAATATCAGAGAGCTTCAGGCCAAGGGCCTTTTCAGCATGGCCTGCTGCCATCTTCATGGCCCGGTAGCCGCCCTCAGAGCCTTCAGCTGGCGCCGTGATGTGATAAGCATCCCCGGTCAGGCCATAGCCTGCAACCTCGGCATACATTTTCGCACCGCGCGCCTTGGCGTGCTCATATTCTTCAAGAATAACAACCGCGGCGCCCTCACCCATAACAAAACCATCCCGGTCCTTGTCATAGGGCCGTGACGCTTTCTTCGGCTCATCATTAAAATTCGTAGACATCGCTTTAGCGGAGCAGAAACCGGCAATCGCCAGCTCGCAAATAACTGCTTCAGAGCCGCCCGCGACCATAACATCCGCATCACCATATTGGATGAGGCGGGCTGAGTCGCCAATCGCATGCGCGCCAGTTGCGCAGGCGGTTACGACGGAGTGGTTGGGGCCTTTGAAGCCATGCTTGATGGAAACCTGACCAGAAGCCAGGTTGATCAAAGCGGAGGGAATGAAAAACGGGCTCACTTTGCGCGGCCCATTTTCGTAAAGGTTGATCGCAGAATCATAAATACTCTGCAAGCCGCCAATCCCGGATCCGATCAGAACGCCTGTGCGCTCTTTTTGATCGTCGGTTTCGGCAACCCAACCGGAATCCTGTACCGCTTCTTCAGCAGCGCCAATGGCGTACAGGATGAACTCATCAATACGTCGACGCTCTTTCTTACTTGCGACCGTATCCGGGTCGAAACAATGTGGATCGTCTTCGCTACCGCCGCCGCGGCCATCCTTATAGGGCACTTGAAAGGCAATTTTGCTGGCGACACCTTCCGGATCGAACGCATCGATCGGTCCGGCGCCAGACTCTCCAGCAATCAGTCTTTCCCAAGTCGCCTCGCGATTAGCAGCGAGAGGCGAAATAATTCCAATACCCGTAATGACAACGCGGCGCATAGATTAGCCTCTTAAGCGACGTGAGCTTTGATGTGCGAAACCGCATCACCAACGGTGCGGATGCTTTCCTGAACGTCGTCAGGAATTTCAATATTGAACTCTTCTTCGAAAGCCATGACCAATTCAACCAGGTCAAGAGAGTCCGCACCGAGGTCATCGATGAAGCTCGCAGGTTCGGTGACTTTATCACCATCAACGTCGAGATTTTCGACAACAATCTTTTTTACGCGATCAAGAACGTCAGACATAAGGGGGGACCTCTCTAATACTGTCTTTAGGACAAGCTCTTACGAGCCATGTGTTGCCGTTAGCACACACTTTGTGAGAACGCCAAGCCCTAGGTTACTGTTGCGGGGGCTTTGATCTAGATCATCGCCATCCCGCCATTCACATGTAGGGTTTGTCCCGTCACATATGAAGCCTCAGCTGATGCAAGATATACAGCTGCAGCTGCAATATCACTGCCCTGACCCAAACGCCCGGCTGGAATACCGCCCAGCAAAGCTTCTTTTTGCGCATCAGGAAGGCCGTCGGTCATCGGCGATTCGATGAATCCCGGTGCGATTGTATTGGCGGTGATTCCCCGGCTTGCGACTTCCTGGGCCAATGATTTGGTAAAGCCGATCATACCAGCTTTCGAGGCGCAATAGTTCGATTGTCCGGGGTTTCCGGTGACGCCAACAATGGACGCGATCCCAACAATCCGCCCTGAGCGGGCCTTCATCATCGGACGGACAGCCTTGCGACATAGACGGAAATAGCTCTCCAGATTGACACGAATGATATCTTGAAAGTCCTCGTCTTTCATCTGCATCAGCAGTTTGTCACGGGTCACACCTGCATTCGCAATCAGGATGTCCAGCTTGCCAGCCTTCTCAATAGTTTGCCCAACCAGCGCGTCGGCTTGCTCCCCATCAGAGAGGTCACATGGCGCAATATGCGTGCGCGCGCCCAGCTCTCCGGCAAGCGCCTCAAGTTTCTCAACCCGGCGGCCAGACAAGACAACTTCAGCGCCGCTGGCATGCATGTGCCGGGCAATGGCCTCGCCAATTCCGCCTGTTGCGCCGGTTACCAGCGCTGTTTTTCCTGTCAGATCAAACATCTCTCTTCTCCCTCTCGCTATTGCAGACGCGCTGCAACGGCTTCTATCTCTTCTGGTGTGCCCATGGTCAGGCCTTCCAGCTCTCGGACTGTGCGGCGGTTCATGACGCTCAGCACTTTGCCAGCGCCAGCCTCAATCGTCAGCGCGACGCCCTCTGCCGCCATATATTGCACAGATTCTGTCCAGCGCACCTGCCCTGTGACTTGCTCGACCAGCTGTTTGCGTATCGCTTCCGGGTCTGTCCCAGCCGCCGCCGTGACATTCGCCACCAGCGGCGCAGCAGGCGCTTTAATCTCTATTTCAGCCAAAGCCTCAGCCATCGCATCAGCGGCAGGCTGCATCAGCGAGCAATGGAAAGGCGCGCTCACTGGCAGCGGCACAGCCTTCTTGATCCCTAGGCCTTTGGCATTTTCGCAGGCCAGTTCAATCGCTGCTTTCCCGCCGGAAATCACGATTTGCCCCGGTGCATTATCATTGGCAATCTCACAAGGCCCAGCTTTTGCGCCAATCGCGCACAGCTCAGCGGCCTGCTCCGGACTTGCGCCTAGCAAGGCAGCCATCGCGCCCTCGCCAGCCGGAACCGCCGCCTGCATCGCATTCCCGCGTATACGAAGAACCTTTGCGCAGTCCCCGACTGAGACCGCCTCAGCAGAGGCCAAAGCCGAATACTCGCCCAAAGAGTGGCCCGCAAGAAAGGCCGCTTTGCTGGCCCCGATGCCATGCGCCTCTTCCAACGCGCGCATGGCCGCCACGCTCACAGCCATCAAGGCTGGCTGAGTATTTGCCGTCAGCTTGAGTTCGGCTTCATCACCGCCCCAGATCAGACCTGATAGATCCTGGCCCAATGCCTGATCGACTTCCTCAAATACGGCCTTCGCGCTCGGGAAAGTTTCGGCCAGATCCTTGCCCATGCCGATAAACTGGCTGCCTTGTCCTGGAAAGATAAACGCAAACTTGCTCATGCCTGCTCCTGATTTAGAGTTTGCGCCCGCTTAGAGTGCTGCGCATAGCAGTGCAAGCGGCTTGATTCTTCCCTCGTTTTGCGCTTTACGACGCGCTTCGCAAGGTTTGCGGTCCTCAAATCCGGAATGAGCTGGAAACGAGGGGCCATCGCGGAGGGGTTTTCCCACTCATCTGCGCCGCACGCCAGAACTTTTGGGAAAGACAATATGGCATTTTACGAGCACGTCCTCATCGCGAGGCCGGACATCTCGCCAGCGCAAGTCGAAACTCTGATTGAAGAACTTTCAGAATTTCTCGGCAAGCAAGGCGGCAAGGTTGAGAAGTCCGAATACTGGGGTCTCCGCAACCTCTCATACCCGATTAACAAACAGCGCAAAGGTCACTACGCCCTGTTCAATATCGACGGCCCAGCCGAAGCGATTCACGAACTAGAGCGTCAGCACCGTATCTCTGATGATATCATGCGCTATATGACCGTCAAAGTAGATGAGCTTGAAGAAGGCCCGTCTTCCATGATGTCACGTAAGGATCGTGGCTCACGCCGCGACTAGAGGAAAGGAAACAAAACCATGGCTTCCAAGAACGCCTCTGGCATGAACATCACCAATATCCCGGCTCGCCGCTCTTTTGGGCGTCGCCGCAAGGTTGATCCGTTTTCTGGCGCGAAAGCTCCAGCAATCGACTATAAAGACGTGAAGATGCTGCAGCGCTACATCTCTGAGAAGGGCAAGATTGTGCCGTCTCGGATTACGGCTGTGAACTTCAAGAACCAACGCAAGCTGGCCAAGGCGATCAAACGCGCCCGTATGCTGGCTCTGCTTCCATTCACCGTGAAATAGAGGAGAAAGACAATGCAAGTTATACTCCTCGAACGTGTCGAAAACCTCGGCAATCTCGGTGAAGAAGTTAGCGTAAAGAACGGCTTTGCCCGTAATTTCCTTCTGCCTAAAGGCAAAGCGCTTGTGGCAAACAATGCCAACCGCGCTCGCTTCGAAGCAGAACGTGACGCGATTGAAAAACGTAACGCAGAAGCCCGTACCTCTGCCGAACAGTCAGGTACTGACCTTGAGGGCGCACAGTTCGTCATTATCCGTCAATCTGGTGCTACCGGACAGCTTTACGGCTCTGTTGCTGCGCGCGACATCGTTGAAGCGGCTGGCGAGAACGGTCACAAGCTGAAGCGTGAGCAGGTTCGCCTGAACGCGCCGATCAAAACGCTAGGCGTCCACGAAGTTGGCATTCGCCTTCACGCGGAAGTTCGCGTTGAGATCACTGTCAACGTCGCCCGCTCTGCTGACGAAGCTGAGCGTCAGGCCGCCGGTGAAAACGTCATCGACACAATCGCTGCTGAGCAGCAAGAAGCCGCTGAAGAGCAAGCCTCCGAAATGGCCGAAGCCGCCGCCGAGCTGGACACAGCACCAGAAGGCGACGACGAATAGTCGGTTTTTAGCGACGACGAAATAAAGAAAGCCGCTCCAACCGGGGCGGCTTTTTTTTATCATCAATGCCGCACTGAGCGACTAAGACTCGCGAGCGCACTTAAATTACTGAACTCTGAAGACTTTCTTGACCACATTGTTGCGGTCCAGAATCATAGCGCATACGACTTGCCCGTTGATGACACGCTGATCGAAGATATTCTTGCGAGTGGCCCCTGTCGCATAGGAAACGCCGTTTGCCTCAAATGCAGACTTCGCATTGACCTGATATGCCCACTTCATGGCCTGGTCATTTGCCTGCGCTTCAGCGCCGGGCATATCAAGATACCAACGAAGGCGGTTTAGCGCCTTGTCGCTACCTGGTCTTGGCGCCCCACCATACTTTGCTTCCGAACTCCCGGGGGCAGGCTTTAGTCTGTATTCGGGGCGAAACGGAAAATCAAAGGCTCTACGCTTGGGGCGTGGCCCCGTTATGTCGATAGCTTGAATGTCATAGAAGCTTGTTGACTTGAACTCGACACCGCCAAAGTCGCGATTGCCGAGCCCTCTTGAAAAGCCCTGCTCCACCGCGCTTAGCGTCACATATCGATCAGTATCTTCTTTCGGGAAAGCGTTCTTGCCCATCAGGTCGTGATACCAAAGTTCGAAGCGCTGCTCCTCTGCGCGATAACGTCCGTTAAAGGTCCGCGCAAGGACGAGCGTCTGGCCGGGATTTCTGGCAAGGCGCGCTTCATACTGGGCTTGGGTTTCATATTGGGATTTCTGTGCCGTGCCTCCCGGTTGCGCCTTCAAAGCGTCAAAGGCTTGTTGGAAGTCATCGGGCTGAATGGTCTGCCCGACTTGCGCCTGACACTGGGCCGCGGACTGCAACTGATGAGGCTTTTGCGGCTTGGGCTCGACTCGTCCTGCGCCCATTTGTGCGGTCGCGCCCAAAGTGCAAAAAGCCAAAGCCGCAGGCAATATATAAGTCAATCGCTTAATGATGGGCTTCATAAAATCATTCCTTGGTCTCTAACATCTTTTTCGGCCTTGATGCCAATAGTGTCCGCAAGTTCATGCAACAAGAATAGCATGAACGCTTGGTGAATAGCGATACCTGTCGGTTTCCAGTAATTCATTGCTCCGCAATGCGTAGGGCGGACCTTGGCCCGCCGGGGATTGGATGCGATGTTTCCACATGGCGGACCAAGGCCCGCCCTACAAAGTAGCCCCCCAACCCAACCGGACTCAATTTGGCTTTATGCAGCTGCGAATGATCCACCGCTGGCACCTTCTGTACTACGAGCACGTCCCGCTCAGGCTGTGGATAGCGGTCTGGTAGCAGCTGCGCGCCAGCGTGTCGAAGCGGGTTCCGCGCCTGCGGCGCATGAACCAAGCTCAAGACTGTTCTCCCTAACTCTAACTTAAGTTCCCCCGGCTTCCCTGAAGCACGGGCCATTGGTGCTAGCGCAAACCTGAGCCCTCAGCTTGGTTCATCGGAGACGCGAAGCGACGATCGGGAACCCGCTTCCACAGCGTGCGCGAAGCGCTTAGCGCAGTGCAAGTAAGAGCCCTCAGCCCGGCACATGAAGGATTTCGCTTTGCAAATCAGGGAGGAATGGTGCGGACGGCCGGAATTGAACCGGCAAGGCCTTACGGCCGGCAGATTTTAAGTCTGCTGTGTTTACCAATTTCACCACGCCCGCACAGGCGCTGGTCGGAACGGCAGGATTCGAACCTGCGACCCCTTGACCCCCAGTCAA
>CAZGVG010000098.1:0-8933 GCA_964528975.1 uncultured Hyphomonas sp. | reverse complement strand
CGAAGCGCTTACGCTGTGCCCAGCTCGACTGGGTAGCGGGGGTCCAAACTCAAACTTCAGCTTGTGAAGGCCGACTAGCTCTAGGCACACCGCCGCCTGTCCCGATCCCGAGGCGACTCTGCGCGCCTCTAAAGTCTGTGTTTGTGACACGCGCTGAGGCGCTACGCGCCAGCGTGTCAAAGCGGGTTCCGCGCCTGCGGCGCATGAACCAAGTTCAAGACTGTTCTCTCCAACTCTAGCTTAAGTTCCACCCCGGCTTCCCTGAAGCGCGGGCCATTGGTGCTGGCATAAACCTCTTGCTTCTCCTTAGGAAATGCTCGCTAAGCAAAGCGAAAATCTATTTTCGGAGACCGCTCATGACCGCCCCAGCTACACTCGAGATTAAAGACGAGATCGCCATTCTGACGATGGATGATGGCAAAGCAAACGCCATCAACCCGCCTATGCTGGAAGCGCTGCATGCCTGTCTCGACCGCGCTGAGAAAGAGGCCAAGGTCTTGATCATTACAGGCCGTGAAGGGCGGTTCTCTGGCGGGTTTGATCTCAAACTGATGATGAGCCTGCCGGGCGATGAGGTCAAAGCGCTGGTCGATGGCGGCGGTAAGCTCGCCCATCGTCTCTATAGCTTCCCGATGCCTGTTATCGCTGCCTGTAATGGCCACGGCGTCGCGATGGGCTGTTTCATCCTGCTCTCCTGTGATGTCCGCATCGGCACCGCAGGGGCGTTCAAGATCGGCGCGAACGAAACCCAGATCAATATGGTCCTGCCCATCTTTGCGTCCGAGCTGGTCAAGGCGCGCGTCGACGATGAGTACAAGACCCGCTCCATGGTCTTTGGCGAACTGTTTGACCCGGAAACTGCCGTGAAAGCAGGTTATCTTGATATGGTCGTTGAGGCTGGCGCGTTGCACCCAACCGCTATGGGCCACGCCGAAGCGATCAAACCGCTGAGCGGCTCATCCCTGACAGGCAATAAGCGCCTGCTGCGCGAAGAAACGCTGGCCAATATCAAGGCCTCGCTACCAGACTAGTAAAGCCCGGCGGCGCGGAGCAACAAGACACAGCCGATAACCGTGACGAGGCCTTTCATCCACTTGCGAAAGTTCACGTCTGTCATCCGCTCCAACACTCTCTTGCCAAGCGTCGTGCCAAGCATTGAGAGCGGGATGGCAGCCACGATCAGCCACCAAGGCGGCAGCGCGCCAAGGCCTGCGGCGCTGATAACCGGAATGCTCCAGAAGCCGATCTTGATGAGATGGCTCAGCGCCTGGGTTATCGATTTGGTTGCGACAATTTCCTGGCGGGTCATGTCGGCGCGCACAAAGAAGAGATCAAGCAAAGGCCCGGCAACCCCGGCCAGCGTGTTCAGACCCTGGACAAGGAAGCCTGCAGCCAGGGCATGCTCGCGGCGCTTGATGTCCAGGTGCAGACGCGCCTTGGGCAACCAGATCAGCATCGGCGTCAGGCCCAGTAAGAGATAGAGCGCCCGCTTATCCGGGGTCCAGCTGACAAAGAACAAGGCGCAGACCCCCGCGGCGGCGCCAATGCAGTAGATATGGAAGACCCGCCAGTCGATGTAAGGGCGCAGCAGGAAAGCGCGGTAGCCATTGGCGAACATCTGGATCGCGCCGTGAATGATCATCGCGGTCGCCACACTGAGCAGCGCGATCAGCACCGCCATCAGAATGATCCCACCCGCCATCCCGAAGATGCCTGAGATGAAAGAAGTGATCAGCGTTGTGGCTAGAATAATAAAAGCAGCGAAAGCAGTCATGCCGTTGCTGGTGAGCTGAGTCCTTTACCAAGGCCAGAGTTGCAGCAATCAGGTTCGAGACGTTTCGTCTCAGATCGCCTCACTTTCCGCCGCGATATGGTTTTACAAGTTTACGTGCACGTCATACCTTATATCAAGTAGTAGCTGGAATTTACCGGAGGAAGACCTTTGCCATACACCGATACGAACCCTGGCGAGTTGAACGATGATCTGTTTGATCTGCGTATGTCAGAAAAAGCCCGCCCACTCTATGATCAAGTCAAAGCGTTTGTCGAGACTACAGCCATCCCGCTTTACCAAGAGTATTTAGAAGCGGGCAAAGGCAAAGAAGATATCTGGTCGTACACGCCGGGCCAGACCGAAGCACTTGAAAAAGGCAAGGACGCCGCGCGCAAGCAAGGCCTCTGGAACTTCTTCCTGCCGGACGCCGAAACAGGCGAAGGCCTGAGCAATCTCGACTATGCTTATATCGCTGCTGAGCTTGGCAAATGCCCACTAGCCTCTGAGATGATGAACTGCGCGGCGCCTGACACTGGCAATATGGAAGTCTTGGAACGCGTCGGCACACCAGAGCAGAAAGAAACTTGGTTGAAGCCGCTGCTCGAGGGAAAAATCCGCTCGGCCTTTGCGATGACAGAGCCGGGTATCCCGTCTTCGGATGCCAAGAATGTTTCAACCAGCGCCGTCCTTGAAGGCGACGAGTGGGTTATCAATGGAGAGAAGTTCTATATCTCCGGCGCCGGTGATCCACGTTGTAAGATCATGATCACCATGGTCAAAACCAGCCCGGACGCTGAACCACACAAGCAGCAGTCTCAAATTCTGGTGCCTACAGATACACCCGGCGTGAAAATTCTTGAAGGCATGGAAGTCTTCGGTAACCCGGACGCGCCGCACGGTCATATGCATATCGTCTTCGACAATGTTCGCGTCCCGAAAGAGAATATGCTGCTTGGCGAGGGCCGCGGCTTCGAAATCTCTCAGCTGCGCCTTGGGCCAGGCCGCATTCACCACTGCATGCGCTCGATTGGCGCCGCAGAGAAAGCGCTCGACCTTATGGTTGTTCGCGGCATGACCCGTCAGGCATTTGGTCGTGACCTGATCAAGCTGGGCGGTAATATCGAGAAAGTCTCTCGCGCCCGGATCGAGATTGAAGCGATGCGGATGATGGTCCTGAAAGCTGCCAAGGCGATGGACGTACTGGGCAATGCTGAAGCCCGTGTCTGGATTTCCATGGTCAAAGCCATGGTGCCTGAGAAGGTCTGCAAGATCATCGACGATGCGATCCAAATGCATGGCGCAACAGGCGTCTCGCAATGGACACCGCTTGCCGGCATGTATACGAGCCAGCGTACCCTTCGCCTGGCTGATGGTCCGGATGAGGTTCACCATATGGTGGTTGGCCGCGCTGAGAGCCGCAAGTATACGGGCGAAGAAGAAGACCCAGCCATGGCTGCCGTCTGGCGCAAGTAAAACAGCTTTAAGTTGAATTTGGCCTAGGAGCGCAGCTGTAACATGCTGCGCTTTTTGCATAAAAAAACGGGATGCGCAGCAAGTACGCATCCCGAAAAGGTGGGCCTGAGCTAGAGGGGCGGAAAAACCCAGGCCTTGAGCTTGTCCGGTACGGTCATGGAAACCACCTGCGACACTTTTCTACTAGAACGGGAATACCTAACAAATTAAGAACGGCTGGAAACATTCTCAAAAAATGCGAGTTTGGTTAATTTCAAAGGAGCATTTGTTTACTCTCTCCCGTCGAACCTGCCTGAAAACTCTATTCCAAACAAATTGATGCGATTTGTGACGCTCGTTACTGAAGCACCTCAAGAATCCCCCAATAAGGGAATTGTCGAACAGGAAAACACCTGATCGGCGATATAAAAGCAATATAAGAAGGAATATCCCATGGGGCAGTTTAATAAGAAACTTCTCGAAAACCTCGCACTTACCGTCGATCCAAAGGATAATAATTCCATGGAGGTTTACGGCAAGCTGGGCGACCTTGGCTTTAATGTAGATGGTCTTTTTGACATCAAACAGTTTTATCATGCCGTTTTCAAAATACTGATGCTGCGTGCTGTCGATCAATACAATGCCAAGGATCTCGACAGTGTCGATGAAAAGAACCGTTCGGTTCAAGTCACACTGACAATGAATTTGAGCAGCCCAGTTGTTCATTCCAATGAGCAATTGGTCGAACAAGGCATTGTTGGAGATCTAGAAGCGGCTAGTAAACTCAGAGATGTAGAACCCGTTGTTCAATCCGCTCCAGGGGATAGCCCCTCAGTTTTGAGCATAATAAGTCTGATTAACTCAGGTTCTATCGGTCTAGCCTGCACCTAGTCCTGAAGTGTTACAGGCAGAAAACTGCAAGGCAGTGCTTGTATTTTGGCTTTTGTCCGCGGCCCTACATGTTTGTTTTCTCTTTGCTCATAGAGGGTCGCGGCTTCTGCCAAATGTTTACAAGACAGCTGTGCATTAGCATTTATATGCGCGAGATCAGCGAGCCAGACACGAGCCAGGAATTGATAAGGCAAATTGCGGGCCTCGCGCGCAATACGAAACGCGTTCATTAGGGACTTCTCAGCAGCATCATAATTGCCTCGGCGAAGCTCAATATCACCTATATAGAAGGCAGACTCGGCGCGGCTGCGCACCTTCCCTATTCTGTCAGCAACCTCATACTGAAGTTCAAAAAAGCGTTCGGCTTTACTGAGGTAAGCGCCAGACAGATCTTTATCGAGGTCTGCGCGCTTTAAGGCGATCATGCCCAGCACATTATAAGCGCGCTCCATATTATGATCATACCCATACTGCTTTTGGATCGCGAGCGCTGCCAGAAGGTCCGCCTCAGCCTCATCAAGCCGGTCTACACGTTCGAGCGCTATACCCTTCTCAGTGTACAGAGTCTCTGTAACGTCAGGCCGACCAAGGGCATTCACTTCAGGCTCCAGATCAATCAGCATTTCAACAGCTCTTTCATACTCGCCGTCAAGAATTTTTAAGAAGGCCAGATTCATCCGCACGTTCAGCCGACCAACCTGATCGAGTTTATCAGACGCCAGCGCCTTCTCGTACAAACGCGCCGCTTGCTTCTGTTTTCCGTGATGACCAATTGAACGAGCGAGATAGACCTGAGCGACGACATCTTCAGGGTCCTTCAAGAGGATACTTTCATAAGTTGCGATCGCCTTATCAGAATTATAGCTGAAAGCTAAAGCTCCTATCTGGTGCAGGAGAGGAACATATGCGTCCGAAGAAGGGGATAACTCGCTGAGGTGTTCCGAGAGGACTTCAATGCCGCCTTCAATATTACCGGCTTCCAGCATCGCAAAGCTGGCTTGATCTGTGGGTTGTCCAGATTCACCCAAACGGCGCAGGACGCCACGTATATAAGCGCTATCAATGGATCTCACCGCGCGCCCGTTATCATCAGAGAAACTCTCTTCGATAATGGCTTCAACTCGCCCGTCTAATTGCGCGTTGCCGCTTTTGGCCCCCTCCATCAAGACCGGGATGGCAATTGCCACCACAACCCCAATCGCAAATAATGAAAACACCAGAGCATTACGTCTGAACACTTTCTGGATGCGCTTTATCGCGCGACTAACGGTCGTCTGCGTCGCCTCAATATCAAAGGCCTCTATCGGCTCTGAAATATTCTTGAGTGCCATATGGCCGCGGCGGCGGCGGCGGCCTGTAAACTGGTCGCCGACAAGGTTCAGAAGATTAGATGAGACCAGAATTCCGCCTGGATCTGCCTCTTGCTGTAAGCGCGCCGCGATATTGACCCCGTGACCCAATAAGTCGCCATCTTCTTGTTCCTGCACTTCCCCAACATGCAGACCAACACGCGCTAGCACTGTAAAATCGGGTATTGCCGGCAGATCACTGGCGATTGCCTCTTGCATTTCAAGCGCAGCGGAAAGCGCTGAAATCGGCGACTGAAACTCAACCAGAAAGCCATCAGCCGCTTTATGAAACCGCCGCCCGCCAAACTTACGCGCTTTCGCATCAACAAGCCTGCGAACCGCTGTGACGACTTGAATGGCAAGCCCTTCATCGCGCTCAGACAATGCGGAGTAACCGCAAACATCAAGCGCCAAGACGCTGGTTAAGCGCCGCGCCTCTGCACCGGGCAGTCTGTTAGATGTTTCAATACTCATCCGTGGGCTCATTTACGCGCAAGTATCGCAAGATTACGGCGTTGATCACTTTATAGTCTTAACGGAAATAACCTTACTGCCGTGTCACACTTGTAAGCAAGGATTTATCGAGAATGCTAATCCGTTTGCGGCCAAGCTCGACCGCGCCAAGGTCTTGTAGGGTCTGGAGGTTTACATTCACTTTCTCGCGGGTGGCGGACAAGCGCTCAGCTAGGTCTGTTTGAGTGATCTCAATCTGGCTGCCATCTTTACGGCTGAGGTCCAACAAGAGGCTAGCCAGACGGCTGCGCAGCGGGAGTAAAGTAATCGCCTCAACCTGCTGATCCGTATCGCGAAGGCGGCGGACGAGATCGCGGATAATGGCAAAGGCAAAATCAGGGTTCTCAGAAATCAGGCCTTCGAAAACAGCTTTTCCGAAAATTAGCATCTCCGTTGCCTGCAGCGTTCGGATGTTCGCGCTGCGCTGGCCTTTATCGAGGACGGCCATTTCACCAAACACATCGCCTGTTTCAAGGGACGTAATGGAAACCGTGCGACCATCCAGTGAGACGATCTCTACAGCCACAAGGCCGGAGTAAATGAGATAGACTTGGTCGGCAGGGTCTTCCTGATAGAAGACAATCTTGTCAGCGGCATACTGTTTCCAGATCGCCTGCCCTGCCAGACGCTCCAGCGTCTCTTTACTCAGAACATTAAACAGTCGGGCGCTTCCCAAGAAGTCGATAATCTTCGATTTTTCCATCATTCGGCTCTGGGGTCATTCCATTCCGCAGCAATCCCCTGTCCCCCTCTGCGGGTGAGCCAGAACATGCCCAGCAAGTCAAACAGACCTGCACCCAGCCGCCCGAGGAAACCATATTTTGACTGGCCATGCCACCGGGGCCGATCATTTACCAACTCCTCACGAACATCCCAGCCTGCACGCTTGATCAACGCGGGCAGGAAGCGGTGCATGGAGGCAAAATATGGCAGTTCGCGGAAAGCCTCCGTGCGGATCAATTTCCAGCCACACCCTGTATCAGTTGCGCCGTCGCGTAGCATGAAACGCCGTACCCCATTCGCAACACGTGATTGCAGCCATTTGAACCCGCTATCGTTTCGGCTGTTACGCTTGCCGGCTATTATCCCCAGTTTGCCCACGTCCTGGCCGTCGATCAGGAGCGACCAGAGTCTGGCTGTGTCATTGATATCATTCTGGCCATCCCCATCAATCAATTGCGTCCACTGACCGCGAACAGCTCTGAGACCAGTCATCAGGGCAGCGGATTTTCCGGCCCGACTTATATGCGTGAAAACGGAGAGCGTTTCAGGCCACCGTTTCAGGGCGTCTGACAGTTCTACCGCTGTGGCATCGCTTGAGCAGTCATTCACGCCAATAATCTCAAAATTGATGCCGCCTAAGGCGGTATGGACCTCTTCCAGAAGGGGCAGGATATTGCCCGCTTCATTATAAAAGGGGATCAGAACGGATAGCTCCGGGACTTTCATGACCCGGTCTCAATTTTGGCAGCGAGCGCCTCAATCCGGATGGCTGCATCATTGAGCGCGTCAGCTGCCAGACTCATATCCGGTTCCTGCGCCGACAATTGCCCTCGCTTTGCGGCGTCCAACTCGTCCAGTAAAGCGAGAGACGCAATCAGCAGCAAACGATCATCGCCAATATTTCCAACCGCATTAGCGATCTGCTCAACGCGGTCATCAAGCTGTCCTGCAAGCGTTTTGAGGCGGGCCTCCTGTCCGGGCGCACACGCGACAGAGTAAGAGCGCCCGCGAATCTTGATGTCTGCCTTGGCCATCAGGCTTGCCCTTCCCGGCCAAGAGCTGCGCGCACTTCCGCAATCGCCGCGCCAAGCGCTTCAGACGCTTCATCGGCGAGCGCCTGGAGCTCTTTCTCGCGGCCAAGCGACTCATCAAGCTGGTCTGCAAGATGAGCGCGATCATTGATCATAGCCGCAAGTTCTTGGCGGAGCAGTGCAGGGTCACCTGAACGCTCAAACAAGCTGCTGACAGCACCTTCCAGACGGGTCATGGCCTGATTGAGGCGATCAGAGGCGGACTTCATTGAACTCATGTCTTCCCGTTTGCAGTTATTATGCTGAAAACTCAATAGTCTCGCACTGCAGAACCTTGACAGCGTTGGGCAGGCTGTCCATTGCCGGGGCATTCAAAAGCAGGGGTTTCTCACATGGCTGTTTCAAACAAAGATATGGCAAATGCCGTGCGGGCACTATCAATTGATGCCGTCGAGGCAGCTAAGTCTGGCCATGTCGGCCTGCCGCTTGGTATGGCGGACGCCGCAACGGTCTTGTTCACCAAGTTCTTGAACCACAACCCTGCTGATCCAGACTGGGCTGACCGGGATCGCTTTGTGCTCTCTGCCGGACATGGCTCAATGCTGGTTTATTCGCTCTTGCATCTGACAGGCTATGAGAGCGTCAGCCGCGATAATATCCGCAACTTCCGTCAACTTGGCCAAACGACCCCAGGCCACCCGGAAAATTTTGTTACTAAAGGTGTTGAAACCACGACAGGCCCGCTTGGCCAGGGCATTGCGACCGCTGTTGGCATGGCAATGGCTGAGCGTCATCTCAATGCACGGTTTGGCGACGATCTGGTGGGTCACAAGACCTATGTCATCGCCGGTGACGGGTGCCTGATGGAAGGCATCTCTCAAGAAGCGATTACGCTTGCGGGCCATATGAAGCTGTCCAACCTGATTGTGCTGTTTGACGACAATGCCGTGACCATTGATGGCGGCACAGATATGGCTGACAGCACAGATCAGTGCGCACGGTTTGAGGCCTCTGGCTGGGTCACAAAACGCGTCGATGGGCATGATCCTGCAGATGTCGAGGCTGCACTGAGTTGGGCGCAAAACCAAAGCGCGCCCGTTATGCTCGCGGTGAAAACGATCATTGGCTACGGTGCGAAACGCGCCGGCACAGGCCCAGCCCATGGCGGGCCTTATGGCCCGGAAGAAGTTGAGACTGTCC
>CAZGVG010000097.1:0-9136 GCA_964528975.1 uncultured Hyphomonas sp. | reverse complement strand
CCGCCATGCCCGCCGCCATCGTGACCGCATGCTGCTCAGCAATGCCAACATCAAAGGTACGATCCGGGAAGGCTTTGGCGAAGAGGTTCACGCCCGTTCCAGACGGCATCGCCGCTGTAATCGCAGCGATCTTATCGTCTTTTTCCGCCAGCTTAATCAGCGTCTCACCAAACACATCCTGATACTTTGGCGCGCCCGCCTTGCCCTTTTGCTGCTCGCCTGTGATCACATTGAACTTGGAAACGCCGTGATATTTGTCAGCGCTATTTTCCGCCGGGGCGTAACCTTTGCCCTTTTGAGTGACGACATGCAGCAGAACTGGGCGGTTCATCACTTTGATATTCTCTAGCACTGGTACCAGAACATCCAGGTCATGACCATCAATCGGCCCGACATAGTAGAAACCGAGTTCCTCGAACATGGTGCCACCCATAGCGAAGCCGCGCAGATATTCCTCGGCCTTACGGCTGGCGCTCTCAAGCCCGATCGGTTTGACAACAGATTTCGCAAACTTGCGGAGGCCGCGATAGGACCGACTGGAGACAAGCCGACTGAAGTAATGGCTCATCGCACCAACAGGCGGCGCAATCGACATGTCATTATCGTTCAGGATCACAACCTGGCGCATCTGATCACCGCCAACATTGTTCATCGCCTCATAGGCCATGCCCGCCGTCATTGAGCCATCGCCAATCACAGAGACAACGTGATTGTCCTTGCCTTGCAAGTTCCGACTAGTCGCAAAGCCATGCGCCGCAGAGATCGAAGTTGAGGCATGCGCTGCGCCGAATGGATCGTATTCGCTTTCAGCACGTTTGGTGAAGCCAGACAGGCCCCCGCCCTGGCGCAGGGTTCGGATGCGATCACGGCGTCCGGTCAATATCTTGTGCGGATAGCATTGATGACCGACATCCCAGATCAGTTTGTCATCCGGGGTATCGAAAACCGCGTGGATCGCAACGGTCAGCTCAACGACACCTAGCCCTGCTCCAAGATGTCCGCCCGTAACCGAAACGGCATCGACCACTTCACCGCGAACTTCATCTGCAATCTGCTTCAACTCATCCCGAGATTTGTCTTTCAGATCGGCAGGCGAGTGCACGTCATCTAACAGGCGTGTATTCTTGAGGTCTGTCATTTTGCTGGGCCTCCCTCCGCACTATCGCAGATTTGACTTAGATTAGTGTTTTCTATCCAAAACAAAATCAACTGATTGCAGCAGGATATTGGCCCTATTGCGGAAAATTGCGAGATGTTGACGCGCTTGCGCGGCGAGCAGCCGCACCCGTTCCTGGGCCTGCTCTATGCCCAGAAGTGTAACAAAATTGGCCTTGCTGGCCTTATCGTCGGTTCGAAGCGGTTTACCCACTTCTGCCTCATTTCCGAGCGCATCCAGCAAATCATCCGAGATTTGATAAGCCAGCCCCAGATCATGTGCGAAGCCGTGAAGGGCATTTCGTTCTGCTTCATTGGCCCCGCCCAGGATCGCGCCCGCTTCAACCGAGTAGGAAATCAAGGCCCCGGTTTTGAGCCGTTGCATGCGCGTAATTGTATTAAGATCACGCGGGCTGTCTTCCTCCAGCATATCGATCATCTGACCGCCCACCATACCAATCGCGCCTGAGGCATCGGACAAACGCTCGATCAGCCGCAATCTGACATTTGGGTCAGGATGAGTGTCTTCATTCGCAAGGATCTTGAAAGCCAAAGTTAGAAGAGCGTCGCCCGCGAGAACAGCCGTCGCTTCATTGAAGGCTTTATGGACCGTCGGTTGGCCGCGCCGGAAATCATCATCATCCATGCAGGGCAAATCATCATGTACCAGTGAATAAGAATGAACGCATTCAAGCGCCGCCGCCGTCCGAAGCAGGCTCTTCTCAGGAGCCCCAAACATCGCCCCTGTTTCAATCACATAGAAGGGCCGCATCCGTTTGCCATTCGCCAGTGCCGAATGGCGCATAGCGCGCATCAAGTCAGCTTCAGGGCCTTGAGCCGGGGGGATTAATTGGTCAAGCGCGACCGTAACGCGGTCAGCAATTTCTGTCAGGCGCCTGCCAAACTCAAGATCGCCCTCGGCTTGCATCACTCAAAGCTCGCAGGCTCTGTTTTTGGTTTGCCGTCCGCGCCTTGCACAATCTGGTCGACTTTAAGCTCAGCAGCTTTGAGCCGCGTCTCGCAGTGCTTTTTCAACTCAGCGCCGCGCTCATAAATGGCAATCGATTGCTCAAGCTCGACATCGCCCTGCTCGAGTTGACGGACAATCGTCTCCAATTCCGCTAGCGCATCCTCGAAGCTCATATCTTTTACAGGTTTTACCTTGGCCACCATCAATTCGTTCCATTCTGTATTCTGTGGGGCGCACCCTAGAGGCGCTTACCGCTCGCCTCAATGGGGCGCTTTGGTTTTTCCGCGATATTCGTATACGCGGTAGCTCCAATATTTGTCGCCGCCATCATGGATACAGACCCAGCCAAGCTTTTTAAGCGGCCGTCGCAGCATTCTGTTGAACCAGCCATGCGCGGCGAGATATACGGATTTACCTTCAGCCGCTTCGTGCAAATGCTGAGCGGCGTCTACGGCGCGGGCGCGGGCTTCGGTAACGCTTTCACCATCAAGCGAATGCCCTCTCAGCCAAGCCATGCGCGCGAGCACATTCCAGGTCTTGGGCAAGTATTTGCGCCGTTCAAAGCGCGGCGGCGGCAGAGGGGCCTCATTGAAAACAGGGTGCGGTTCGGGCTTGCGCCCATCGGTCGCCCATTCAGCCGTCTCCTGCGCGCGCGGCCGAACAGAGCTCAAGACCAGATCAACCCCTGCAACAATCTTCTTCAAACGGTCAGGCGGTGTCTGGTCTTTGGCAAGACTTCCAGCCTCATAGCGCTGCCACCAATCTTCATAAGCGCGCCAATCAAGTTTTGGACCTTCAGAGCGATTGAGCGCAGGGCGGCCATGCCGAGAAATTATGATCGGGCCGCGAGGTAGGGGGGCAGACTTCGTATCTGTCATGATCTGCTTTTGGTTACCCCATCAGTGCTTAAACCCTTCATTGCCGATTAGACAGGTTGGTTAACCGCATCAAGGGTGAGACTGTTCGCGGATAGACCGTGTTACAAGTCTCGCTGGGATAGGGCTCCAAAAACTCCCATCACACGAGCCCCAAGCTTTGGTTCAGCCAGCGCGATTTGATCCATGCGGCGACGAGCACGCCCCATTAGGTGACTGGCTTTGCCAGGAAGCTGCCTTTCAGCCATGCGCCAAACATTTCCAGCTAAGCGTGAAGGAGAATAGCCTGAACGTGTTCCACGCAGGACACCTGAATCCACAGGCACCTGAATGTTCGAATAATGGCGTTTATAATGATCAAGGCCCGGCCCGGCATCATAAATGTGTACGCCTTCCTGAGACATCCGCTCGAGCATTTCTTGAACCAGCATATTTCCAGGCGAGTAATGGCCGACTTCCTGCTCAAACCCGGTCAGCCAACCGTGCATAACCTTGTCTGATTGCAGGTTTAGCTCACTCGCCGCATGCTGGTCATCGTAGAACAAGCTGGTCATACGCAGGCGCATACGCGGCCCTTCATAGACTCGCAGACGTTCTATCAAGCTTCGCGACCAATCGGCTTTCAGAACATCGTGATACCCTGTACGGGCAAACTGCATACGCTTGAGTTCGAGCAGCCGATCATAGCTGCTTTGGCGCTGATCGTCCCAGTTGAAGGTATAGGTCTCAAAATCTCGATCGACATTGCGATACAGCCGGCGCATTTTTTTATAGTGCTTAGGCCATCGCAATTGCTGATCGGTAATAAACGCGTCCCACCCTTGAGAGAGATCGGTGAGGTTCGCGCCAACACGTTCCAGGTTCTCAACTGGACAATGCGGAACAGGCAAGAACCCAAAGATCGTCATTCCCGAAAAGCCAAGCCCGGAGAGAAAGGCCGTCGGACAGAGCTGACTGCCCTCTTTCAGGATCGGACCGTGCCAGTCAGAAAACGGACCTCCGACGGGTCTTGCCCAATTCCCGGGCCTTTCATGCAAAGCCCAGACTGCAACGATTTCGTCTTGATCTGTCGCAATGGCGATACGTGTATCTTCTCGAACCTCGCCCATAAGCTTGGCGAAGTCGGGATCAAAAAAGGGGTCATCGTAGATGGAGCGGGCATTTCGCAAGCTCGCATAAGACTGCCAGAGCTCTTCTGACATCTCATTTGTGCGATATAACCTGAATTCCACTGGTATAGCTCCTTAGCCCCAAGCACGGCTTGCAATAGGCATACCGAAGCTGACTTAAGACTAAGAGAATAAATTGAATTAAAAGCGCTAAAGCCCTCGCCAAACACGCTTTTTCATACATGGGTCAGCTTTGGCGCGGCCGCAATTATAGGTGCTGAATAGAACTGTATCAGCACGGCCTATAAGATTTTGGAACGGCACAAACCCGACAGAGGCACTTTCATCATTCGTCCCCCCACGAGGAGAGCACCCCGCGTCCGCGATTATACCCTTAGCATTCGCTGGGCAATGCCCCGTTGGGTTACGACCATCCATCGAATTGTCACGATTATCCCCCATGAAGAGGAAATGCTTTTCTGGAACACTGAAGCTCAGCGTTACATTCGCCCCGGATGCCCCGTCAATATCATGGGTCAACCAGTCCTTACCATCCACGCTCTCAGCAAATTCTGACGCAGTAATCGTTCGAAGGGGGCTATACTGATTATAGGTTACGCGCTGCACGAAATCGCGCTGAACAGGCTTGCCATTGACCGCAATGACAATACCGTCGCGCACCTCAACCAGATCGCCGGGCAAGCCAATGATCCGCTTAATCATAACACGGGCGGTATGAGTATGCTCAAAGACAGCGACATCGCCGCGTTTGGGCATGCTGGCAAAGATACGCCCTTCCGGCAGCGGCACATACCGGCCAAGGCTAAATGGCAGGGAATGGCGCGAATAGCCATAGGCAAACTTGTTGACCGTCACCCGGTCTCCAACCTGCAGGTTTGGAACCATGCTTTCCGACGGGATCACCCGAAGCTCATAGAAAAGCCCCGAGAAAACAAGGAAAATCGGGATAAAGATCGAAAGGGTGACGCCCCACTCGCGGGCTTCTTTCTTCACTTTGTCCATAAGGGTGGCAGGCCCTGTCTCTGTTTCAGGGTCTCCAGCTACGTCTTTTACATCGGTCATGCTAAGCGCACCGCCGTTCCATAAGCCAGAAGCTCGGCTGAACCGCCCATGATCATACTTGTCGTGACGCGCATCGAAATCACCGCGTTAGCGCCTTTCGCTTCAGCATCTGCAATCATGCGGTCAATGGCCTGTTCGCGCGCCTCAGCCATGAGTTTAGTGTATTCTGGAACCTCACCGCCAACGAGATTGCGGAGCGCCGCCATAATATCCCGTCCGAAAAAGCGGGTGCGGACTGTATTGCCTTTTACGGTTCCAATTATTCCGGTCACATCCCTTCCTGGGACTGTTTCCCCCATCGTCACGATCATCGCGATGCGCTCCTATTTCTCTACAGTTTTTGAATAGTGGTCATCTTCGGCATTGCCCAGGCGGTCAACGATAACCTTTGCAAGAAGAATGATGAAGCCAAGTCCCATCAATCCGGGAATAATGAAGATCGCCCAAACTGGTGCATTGGTTTCAGCGCCTGCCTGATTGATTGCAAAGCCAACCCCGAACAAAATGAGCAATCCGTAAATCGCCCCGCCCACTATGATCAGACCAAGCCCGGCGGCAAACCAACCTTTTGTGTTTCCATGTTCTGACACAAGCGCCTCCGGTATATGTTCAGTGTTTACCCTGACATACCTCTTAACGCACGCTTCTTGTCCAGAAAATGACAGTTTACGGTGAGGCCTGCACAGCACTATACCAATTCACGCCAGATGGATCGGTTTTTACGCGGGCCTCATCAGCAGCGATCAAATAGTTAAGGTGCGCGACGGCCTCTCCGGTTGCCATACTCAAGACATCGTCGCCAATCTTTCGGCCGAAGATCGCCGGGAAAACATCCACCACACGCCGCGGCTCTTGGCCAAGACGCTGCTTAAGGCGCTTCAAGGCTATACCGTGCCCCTTGATCAAATGGTCGAGACGGTCATGCGCGCCTGTAAAAGGCTCATTGTGGGCTGGAAGTACGAGCACATCATCTGGCAGGTTACGCTTCAACTTCTCACAGCTGGTCAACCAGTCTTTGAGCGGATCAGCTTCTGGCTCGGTTGGGAAGACAGAAACATTCGAAGAAATTCGCGGCAGTAATTGGTCGCCCGAGATCACAATGTTAAGGGCCGGACAAAAGAGACAGCTATGTTCAGGCGAGTGGCCATTGCCCATTATAATAGTCCAGCTGTGACCCGCCATTTGAAACATATCTCCGTCGCTAAGACGGTGATAAGCATCTGGCAGCCGCGAAACCGCGCGACCAAAGCCGCCAAAGCGTGACTTATATGTCTCAATCTGAGTCTCATTCCATCCAGCCCGAATATAAAAATCGGTTCCCGCTTGAGGCGCTTCACGGCCCGTATCTGCGATAAGCGTTCTGCAGGTCAGATACTCCAAACGGCTGATCCAGAACTCAGCGCCTGGAAACTTGCGGCTAAGCCATCCGGCATTACCAATATGGTCAGGATGCATATGAGTGACGATGATCCGCCAGACCGAACGCCCCCCCAGTTTCTCATCAAAAATCTGACGCCAGGCCGCTTTGGTATCGTCCATCGGCATGCCCGTATCTACTACAGTCCAGCCCTTTGGCCCATCATCAATCAGCCAGAGATTGATCCACTGCAGAGAGAATGGCAGCGGCATCCTCACCCAATGCACACCAGGCGCGACTTCAAGGGTTGAACCGACCTCAGGCACGGTCTCACCATGTGGATAGCTGAGCGCCGCGCGGCCCGATGTTTTACCTTCAAATCCGTCCATACTCATAGTGTTACACGCCTGCCACGAAGGACCAATCGGTCACCATGGGGAAGCTGCTGAGAGCGTTAAGGCTGAAACTTCCAACAAATTGGCCAGAGTAAATACATCCTTCATTACATCAAATCGTATAATACAACCCCAAGTAGCGATGTGGTGGGACATATGGCGAATTTTGTAAGCAAACTTAGAGCATGGTGCGATCAGAGTGGCCAAGTGGCCGTGGTCTTCGCATTATCGATCATTCCGATGATGACAGTCATTGCCATGACGATCGATTCACAGCGCGTTATGCAAAAAAAGAATGAAATGCAATACGCGCTTGATTCTGCGGTTTTGCGCGGCGCCAAGAATATCCAAACGGGTCAGAAAGCAGCAAATGTCCGAAACATACTCGTGAGCGAGCTGAAGCGCCGTGTTGACGGATATGGTGACCTGAAGTGCAAGGACACTCAAGTTACTTTCGGCAACAATAATCGGGAAATACGCGCGAAACTGGAATGCGCTTCTGAAACTATGCTCAACATACCTTTGGGGCCTGAGAGTATGAACTTCTCAGTCGAAGCGGTCTCAGCCTGGGATGTCGGCTTACTTGATGTCGCCTTCATGTTCGATATTTCTGGGTCTATGGCCTCTTCAAGTCGAATTAATTCGCTTAAAGTCGCTGCGAAAGATGCCTTGGAAATTCTTATACCCCGAGCCGATCCAAGTAAGAATGACGGCGTTCGTATCGCAATGATCGCCTATGATGATATGGTCGATGCTGGTGATACTTTTGAAGATGTAACAGGTCTTGCAAAACGCCGGACTTACTATGCGACGGATCGCTATCGCAATCAGCGTACAGTCCGCAAAGAGCGCTACAAGAAACGCGTTTGCAGATGGCAAGGACGCGCATGCGTCAGACGCAATGAACGCGGGTCTTGTACAAAATGGTCTGGCGGAAAAAGAAAGTGTCAGGATGAATGGCGCACACGGAACATCAAAGAGTTCTATGGCCCAACCCGAACCCGTCAGATTAGCTATACAATCAATTCAAGCTGTGTGTGGGAGCGCCCCGGCGATGAGGCATTTACGGATGCTGCTCCTAAAAACAACGCACCAGGGCAACCCGTTGTCACCACCCCAAAAACCAAAATCTATAACGCGACCAAGAAGATCTATAATGCGTCTGAAGTCGCAGGTAATCCTCATGGATATATGGCAGCTGCCTATGCATATCTTAAGAATGACCGGCAGAACCATAAAGATGGCTTCACCCGCTCAGGTGAAACTTGCGCCAAGATTCAGCCCATGGGATTATCAAAAGACCGTGCGGCTCTCGAAGGTTACATCAACAAATTAAAAACACGCGGTGGTACTGCGGGTCATCAGGGCATCGCCTGGAGCTGGTATCTGATTTCTGACAAATGGGGCAGCGTTTTCCCAGGCAGCTCAAAGCCTAACAGCTTCAGTCAGGCACAAGGGACCAAGGCACTGATCTTGATGAGCGATGGCGATTTTGTCGATGAGGAGTTCAAGAACGAGCTTGGCACCTCGGATCAGCAATCCCGCAAGCTTTGCGACGCGATCAAGGCTCAGAATCAAGTACGAATCTATACGGTTGCTTTTCAGGCTCCAAAAGCTGGAAAAGAAGTGCTTGAATATTGTGCCTCATCCCCTGGTCACGCATTTACCGCGAACGATAAGGACGAGTTGAGCGCAGCCTATCAAAGCATTGCGGGATCTTTGGCTGAGCTGCGTATTACGCACTGATATCAGCACGCAACGACATTCACGGCGAGACCACCCTGACTGGTTTCTTTATACTTGGTGGACATATCAATCCCAGTCTGGCGCATAGTTTCAATCACTTGGTCCAGGCTTACTTTACCCTGCCCGTCCTGATGAAGAGCAAGTCGGGCGGCATTGACCGCTTTGACGGTGCCAATGGCATTGCGTTCGATGCACGGAATTTGAACAAGGCCGCCAACCGGATCACAAGTGAGGCCAAGATTGTGCTCCATCCCGATCTCAGCTGCGCCAAGACATTGAACCGGGCTCGCGCCCCAAACAGCCGCAAGGCCGCCCGCCGCCATGGGCCTTTGGCGCCGAGGCCTCAAGCGATTTGCGCAGGTTTTTGGGGTAGTCGCTGACCGGCTGGACTTTGATTTTGCTGAATAGTTCCGGGAACATCTGCAGCATGGTCTCCCGGTTTTCCA
>CAZGVG010000096.1:0-9168 GCA_964528975.1 uncultured Hyphomonas sp. | reverse complement strand
TTGACGTTCGGTACGATGTTCAGTTGGGCGAATTGTTTGATCTGCCGGGTGAGGGTACGAGTTTCAGCATCGGGTCCATCAATGTCTTCGATGAGGCTCAGCCACGCCTGCAATCACGCCCGAATATTGACTTCGAAGTCCACGACCCGCGTAGTCGACAAATCTACGTTTCCGTTAAGCAGTCATTTTAGTCCTCTGGCTGTAACTTACCCAGGCGACCGACCGGTCGCCTGGGATCTCTATCGAAATTGGCGGGCGCACTCAACAACGCGTCCTTCACTTGCAGAACGGGCCTCATAGAGGATTTTGTTATGACGACTCCGGATCCTTCGGTGCCCTTGGCGACCTCCCAGAAGAGCGCGCCCGCCAATCCCCCTATTCGAATAGTGCCCAATCGCTGGCGCCAATTGCTCGGTCTTTTCTCAGGCCCTTTGCTTTTCTTGATTCTGCTCTTGGTGGGCGCCCCCGATGCATTAATCACTCAGTCAGGCTCCGAAGCATCGGCGAACGCAGCCTGGGCAGTCCTCGCGGTTCTGGGTCTAATGATCGTCTGGTGGGTAACCGAAGCTGTACCAATTCCAGTGACTGCGCTGGTACCGCTGGTCGCTTTTCCAATGCTCGGGATTCAGTCGATCAAGGACACATCTGCTGAATACATGCACCCGATCGTCGTCCTTTTGATGGGCGGGTTTATTGTCGCGAAAGCGATTGAGCGATGGAACCTTCATACGCGCATTGCCTTGAATATCGTGACGCGCGTTGGGTCTCGACCATCGATGTTGATCGCAGGCTTCATGTTTGCCGCCGCGCTGATGTCCATGTGGATCTCAAATTCTGCAACCTCGATAATGCTGACGCCCATCGCGTTGTCGGTCGCAGCCGCAATCTATGGCAAAGACCATAACAGCGAAGCTTTCACATTTGCGCTGCTAATCGGCATCGCGCACGCATGCTCAATTGGCGGATTGGGGACACCTGTCGGTACGCCTACAAATCTTATTGTGATCGGATTTTTGGAAGAAACAAGCGGCACCCAAATAAGTTTCGCTCAATGGATGATGATTGGTGTGCCCACCGTTTTGCTAATGGTGCCAATTGCTTGGTTGGTGCTGACGCGGATTGCCTTCAAACTGAAAGACCATGACACGGAACTTGGGCAAGAAACATTGCTGTCGCGCAAGCAGGCGCTGGGGGACATGACCCGGCCCGAGATCAGGACCTTGCTGGTTTTCGCCGTCGTGGCTGGGCTGTGGATCTTCAAGCAGCCCTTGCAAGGCGTCCGAATTGGCGATTTCCTGTTCTTCGATTTTGTGAAAGCGCCGATCGCACAGATATTCGGAGACAATTCGCTTGGTCTCCGGCCTTTTGGCGGATTGACCGATCACATCACCGCCATCATCGGCGTTATACTCTGCTTCCTGGTGCCCGCTGGTTCGGCCTCTGATCCCATCCAGAAAGTACTGGATTGGAAAACCGCTGAAAGCATTCCGTGGGGGCCGCTGCTTTTGTTTGGTGGCGGGCTATCGCTGGCCATGGCTATACGGACTTCCGGACTTGGTGACTGGTTTGGGCAGGAATTGTCCGGCCTCGCTTCTTTGCCCGTCTTTGTGGTTGTTTTATTGGTGACCTGTTTCGTTGTCTTCCTCACCGAAGTGATGAGCAACGTCGCCACAGCCGCCTCTCTCATGCCCATTCTAGGCGCGACCGCAATTGCGGCTGGCATAGACTTGGAGCTCATGGGCGTGCCAATCGCGCTGGCGGCAAGCTGTGCATTCATGTTACCGACGGCCACAGGACCCAATGCGGTTATTTTCGCTAGCGACACAGTTTCCCTTCCGACAATGGCCCGCGCCGGCTTTCTAGTAAATGTAGCCGCCATCATAGTTATTACGGTCATCACATTGCTCTTGGTACCTCGAATTTTCTAACGCTTCCTGTTTGGCAGTTCGCTTGGCTCGAAAAGAAAATTCCATTCAAATTTGGTGGATCATGGAGCTGGGTCAAAATCGGCGACACGTCGCATTGTCGAGATGTTGATTAAAAATTGATTTGGTTCGTTTCGTCATCAGAGGAACTTGGAAACGCTAGAATCGAAACCTGGCCAAGGTTAAGGAGTGATGGTTGATGTGGAGTGAGTGAGAGTCGCCCGTGTTTCAGAATTTGGACTTTTTGACACGGGAAGAATATGGAGTCCAAACCTATCCTGGGTTGGGGGCGTCGGCAAATTTTAATGTCCGGTTTTAGGAACAAGCCGCCGAAACGCTTGTATCCACTTCTGGGATATAATACCCTAATGAAAATCCCTAGAATAAAACAACTGTTTCGCCTGTTCACGGGGATGCCGCGCCCCTGAAGCAATTCTTGCTCTGTGAGCAGATTGCAGTTCAGCGGTTATCGATTGATTCAAACGCTCACGCTTCTGGCTTCTTGGCCCTGTGCGTTGATCTGGTACTGGACGCTTGGCCTCATCGGCATTGTCGTGAGATGGATCGATACTGTCGCCTGTGACATATGGATACCCAAGTCCGTCAAGTAGGTAGGAATGATCCTCAATCTTCTGCGCAATGATATGCGTCACCGTTCCTTCACGCTGCAAGTATCCTGATATGCAGAGTAATCGCCCGGCCATCACCTCTTTGCGATAGCGTTGGAAAACCTTTGGCCAGACAACAACGTTTGAGACAGAAGTATCATCTTCCAAGGTCAGGAAGATAACGCCGCTGGCTGTACCCGGACGTTGCCGCGTAATCACCAATCCTGAGACAGACATCTTCGAACCATTTGGAGTATGGCGATGATCTTGTGCATCTAAAAATCTAGGAAGCTTGTTTCTAAGAAGTGCAATGGGATGTTCTCGAAGCGTGAGGCGGGTTGAGACATAATCTTCAAAGACTGTCTGTGAGGGGCTTAACTCAGGCAGCATTGCATTGATCTCTGGCAAGCCTTCTCCCTCTCGTTCGAAGAGCGGAAGCGGTTTATCCCCGCCAAGGCCTTTGACCTGCCATAGAGCCTCGCGGCGCTTTAGGTCATGACAAGCAAAAGCATCTGCACCTGCAAGCTTAGTCAAACCACGCTTACCAATCCCGGCTCTGCGCCAAACCGCCTCGATTGAGCGATAGCCATTACCCCGCGCAGAGGCGATCCAATGTCCATCGTTTTCTGAAAAGCCTTTGATCTGACGAAAGCCCAAACGCACTGCTAGTGATCCGTCGTGATGATATTCTAAGACATTGTCCCAGAAGCTATTCTCAATGCAGATTGGCAGAACGGTCACGTCATGCATTCTGGCATCGCGGACAATCTGGGCGGGCGCATAGAACCCCATCGGCTGGGCATTCAACAAGGCGCAGCAAAAGACCTCTGGGTGATGGCATTTGATCCAGCTGGACGCATAGACAAGCAGCGCAAAACTGGCGGCATGACTTTCAGGAAAGCCATAGCTGGAAAAACCCTCAAGTTGTTTGAAACAGTTCTCAGCAAAGCTTCGCTCATATCCATTATCAAGACAGCCTTTTACAAAGCGCTCTTTGAAATCTTCGACAGCGCCTTGTCGTCGAAAGCCGTTAACGGCTCGGCGCAGCGCATCAGCTTCGGTTGGTGTAAAGCCAGCAGCAACGATAGCGATCTGCATGGCTTGTTCCTGAAATAGCGGGACGCCATAGGTCCGTTCTAATACTTCACGTAGCGCTTCAGATGGATAGGTGACCTGTTCTTCGCCGCGGCGCCGTCTGAGATATGGGTGGACCATATTGCCTTGAATGGGACCGGGACGAATGATGGCGACTTCTGCAATGAGGTCGCGGTATGTGCGGGGCCTCATACGCGGTAAGAAGTTCATCTGAGCCCTTGATTCGACCTGGAAAACGCCAATCGTATCGGCCTCACACAGCATGTCATAGGTGGCGCTATCTTCTTGGGGCAGTGTTGCAAGGGTGTAGTCCTCGCCTTTCCATGTGGAGAGCAAATCAAAGCATTTGCGAAGACAGGTCAGCATTCCAAGCGCTAAGACATCTATCTTCAGCATTCCCAAAGCTTCGATGTCATCTTTATCCCATTCGATAACGGTGCGGTCATCCATGGCCGCATTTTCAATCGGGCACAGCTCATCTAAACGGCCTTTGGTGATGACAAAGCCGCCTACATGCTGGGAGAGGTGACGCGGAAAGCCAATGATCTGCTGCGCAAGCTCTAGCGTCTGGGCAAGGCGTTTATCTCTGACATCTAAGCCTGCAGCTTTGGCGCGTTCTTTTCCGGGGCCATTATCTGAAACGCCCCAGACCTGGCTTGATAGCGCAGAGACCACATCAACTGATAGGCCCATGGCTTTGCCTACTTCCTGAATGGCGCGGCGCGAGCGGTAATGCACAACGGTTGAGCAAAGCCCGGCGCGGTGGCGGCCATACTTCTGATAGATATGCTGGATGACTTCTTCGCGGCGCTCATGCTCAAAATCCACATCAATATCCGGCGGTTCATTCCGCGCCTCTGAGATGAAGCGCTCGAACACCATCGTGATCATATCTGGAGAGGCTTCAGTGATGCCCAAAGCGTAGCAGACGCAAGAGTTGGCGGCAGACCCCCGCCCTTGGCAGAGAATATTCTTTGATCTCGCAAAGGCGACAATGTCATAGACAGTCAGGAAGTAGCGGGCATAATTAAGCTCGCGGATTAGCTTGAGTTCCTTCTCAACAAGTGCCCGTACTTTTAGTGGCACAGCATCTGGATAGCGGCGCTTAAGACCGTCTTCGGTCAAGATGCGTAAGCGGTTATCTGGGGCTAGTCCGTCTGTGATTTCATCCGGGTATTCATAGCGAAGCTCATCCAGCGAGAAGGTACAGGCCTCAGCAATGCGCGCCGTGTTGGTGATGGCCTCTGGATAGGCGGCAAAGAGGCGGCGCATTTCAAATTCTGATTTGAGGCGGCGTTCAGCATTGGGAAGGGCGCGCCGCCCAAGCTGGTCAATCGTGGTCTTTTCCCGGACGCAGGAGAGGACATCAGCAAGACGCAAACGGCTTCCATGATGCATGATGACACTGCCCAAGCCGACAAGCGAAATGCCTATGTCACCAGCAAGACTAGCCTGCGCAGCAAAGCGGCTTTGATCCTGCCCATCATATTCAGGGACTAGCCCCAGAAAGACATCCTGCTCAAAAGCGGCTTTCAAGCGTTTCAAGCATGTTTTGAGGTCTGGTCCTGAGAGCGCAATGAGGATGCTTCCAGCGCAATAATCCAGCACGTCATCCAAGCTGAGATCACACTGGCCTTTGACGGTTCGGCGTTTTCCTAAAGTGAGCAAGCGGCAAAGCTGCCCAAA
Organism: uncultured Hyphomonas sp.; assembly: GCA_964528975.1. Taxonomy (GTDB): domain Bacteria; phylum Pseudomonadota; class Alphaproteobacteria; order Caulobacterales; family Hyphomonadaceae; genus Henriciella. Next base: position 3,854 of record CAZGVG010000096.1, on the reverse strand, counting down.
GGCTGTTCTGGTTTTGGGATAGGCAAGTATTTCGGTGCCATCCTGCAAGACAAGCCGTGTTCCCACGATATAGCGCAGGCCCAGCTCTTTTGCGGCGGTGTGTCCGCGCACTATGCCTGCAAACGTGTTCTTATCTGTGATCGACAGACCGCCAAGTCCCAGTTGTTTTGCACGCGTCACCAATTCTTCAGCGTGCGATGCCCCAGTTAAAAATGTGAAGTTGCTTATCGTAAAAAGCTCGGCATAGCTCATGCGAACTCTCCTGCGACATACCACTCAGAGTGCTGATCTCCGGGATATGTGAGGAGCCAAAGCCTGCGCCCCTGTTCGGTCTGGACAGTCCAATAATCCCGAGTACGGAGGTCACTATCTACATGCCAGCGCGGGGTTAGGCGTTCAGGCCCTTTGGCAGTTTGGGCGGCAAAGCTCATGCGTCGCCACTTAAAGCTCAAAGGTGGACGCCCCGGCGTTTCAACATGGACATATTCTGGCGGCTTAAAGAGACGGATGGGTCTTTGCCGTGGCACAGCTTGCCATTCAATATTGGGGGCCGCGACCGCTTCTATCTGTTCAAACTCACACTCAGGCAAATGGCTGTCGTGGGGCGCAAAGACACGTACATGATCAAACCCAATCCGATTGCCGAGGGTTTCAATAAGCTGGAAGCGGTGATCGTCACTTTTGGCATGCGCCCCGATCTCTGTTTGTCGCAAACGGATTGGCTCAACATGACTGGCAGAGAGCCGGAACCAATCCGCGCCATACTCAATTTCCAGCTTTGAAAGCGGATGGCTAAACTGGCGCAAAATGGGCATTGGCTCAAAACAGGGCCTGGCAAAGCCGATGCTCATATGATGATCGCCTGTATCAACGCAACGTACAGTTAGGTGAAACTGCCGTGCGCCTTTTTGGTCCTCTTCCAAACGCATACAGACTTGGGCTGCTAGGCGAGATAAAACTTCCTCAAGGTCAGACTGAAACCCAATTGGGTCCGGCAGGGTCATACGAGCCGCATAGATAGGATCAGCGGCCTTAGGGGTGATGGGATCAGGGGCTTGACCTGTGGCTGCTCCGAGCACCTTTGTGAGATCTAGCCCAAAGCGCCGGGCCAATTCACCCGAAGGCTGATGATAAAGCTGACCAATGGTGCTGAGACCCGTTCGCGCCAGATCCGTTGCCATGGATTGCTCTAATTCCAAGGCCGCGATGGGGAGTGTTGAGAGCGCTTCAGCAGTCTTACCAGCAGCCGCAATTCCAATCTTGTCTGCACCATGCCGGGCTAAAGCTTTGGCTGCGCCTTTTGTGTCAGCCACGCCAATACGTACTGTGACGGTCAGATCAGTTAGACGTTCTAAGGCGTTCTCAGCCATTTGATGCTCACCGCCAAAAAGATGAGCGCAGCCTCTAATGTCGAGCAATAATCCATCTGGGGCATCTAAGCTGATGCGCGGCGATAGAATATCTGCCCACCGCCAAAGGGCACGCAGGAGGACATCGTCTCTAACCGGATCAGCAGGTTCACTGAGGAGATCAGGACAGATGGCGCGTGCATCAGCCAGCGGCAATCCAATCGCAACACCTTCTTTCAGAGCCGCCTTATTGGTATGGGTAATGCGCCAAGCATTCTTTTGTTCAGCTATGATGGCAAAGGGGCCGCTTAAGAGCCGCTCGTCTTGATTGCGGCGCAGGCGATCAAGCGGAAGCTCTGGCAGCCAGATGGACATTGTCCTTGGCATGACACACCTCCGCTTCTCGGATATGCCAGAGGCCTGTTTCGCCGCTTTTGCCTTTCTGGCATTCGAAGTGCCAAGATGGCTCATCAGTTGGCACAGGCTCACACTGCCAGCGCGTTTGTGCTGCAGACGTATTCGACGGGCCTCGTAATATAAGCAACCCAATCCCCCCGCCTTGTTCAGCAGCTAATTGTAAGCGGCGGCTTTCTTTCAAACTCAGAGCGTCAGGCAGATCAGCGATGACGGTGAACCCACCTTCTGCTCTTAGGGCGGCATCACATGCCCAAAGCAGTTCTGCCCTCGAGACCGCCTCGATGATAATCAGGCTCTCAAGTGTGATAAATGCGCTCAAGCCGCTGGCACATAAGGGTTGAATATCGCGGCCTAAGGCGATCCAGATAATAGGGGCATTACCCTTAGCAGCACTAAGTAGCGCCAAAACGTCAGCGCTCGCACCTGTAAGCTCATGCACTCGTCCAACGCGAAGTCGCAGCTCTGCTATCGGCTCAATATAGGAAAAGCCTGCTTCAATCTCCCCGGCTCGGGTAAGCTGTTCCAGTGCTGCACTGATCATATGTTCTTTATTTGTTCTTTTGCGCAATAGAGTCAATCAGAATCTATCGTGTATGGCTTAGATCCAGAACTGGCCGATCCCTAACCTATTTAATTTCACCGATCAGCGCTTGGCCTTGATTGCGGACATTGCCTACGCTGGGGCCGACTTTCCAAAAGTGTAGTTGGTCTGATTTTGCGGTTTCAATGATCTTATAGCGCTCACCGGGGGTTGATCTAATCCACTCTGCGGCTTTGCTAGGTTCAGGAATGACGGGCATTCTGTGATGAAGCTCTGCCATTTCTGAAGAAGCTTCTTTGGTGAGAATTGTGAAACTGTCTAAGTGCTCTTCATCAACGTAGGCGCGGTCCCATAGTCCAGCCACACAAAACCAGCGGCGATTGCGCATCGCTATGGCATAAGGTTGCTTTGAGCCTCTGGTGCCAACCCATTCATAGTATCCGCTCATGGGAAGAAGGCAGGGACGGTCCTTGAAAGAAGCTCTGAAAGAAGCCTTTTGAGCAGCATCCTCACCTTTGGCGTTGAAGGTCGAAAACTTCTTCTCTGAAAGTGGTTTTTTCCACCAACGCGGAATGAGATCCCACCGGGCGAAGACAAGTTCCAGCTCATCGCTATCTTCTCGACCTCTGATAATAGGTGCTTGCTGAGTTGGCGCGATATTATAGGCCGGATTAATCTTAGGGATTTCATCTGGGCGAAACAGGCTGAGTTGAGCATGATACTCTTCCCAGGTTACGCCATGTCTGAAATGTCGTCCGCACATGATTAAAAGATAACGTACGCTAATTCTATTGTCTTCAGAAGAATTCTCCGCCTAGAAATACTCAACTATTATCGCTCACGGCAAGTTTCTCAGTTATTCTACCTTGCCGAATGTTCCCCTTTCACGTGAGTGCAGAATTTATGGACTCCTGACGGTTGCAGACCCTTTTCGATGCGGCCTCATCATGTATACTATAACGGTGCTCCACGTGAGTGCTGATTGGCGGTCGGTAGGTCCGGGCATGGTCCCGCTTCGATTGCTAGCGTTATGCGACAGATCAGCAAGGTAGCGTGTTCTGAAGAGATGGCGTGACGCCTGAAGAGCTCGGCTGCGGACATGTGTTCGATGTCTTTCTTCAAAAACCATCTCTTGAAAGGACTCGCTTATGGCGACCCCTCTTGGCGTCGAGCATGCGCCAATTACATCGCTCATTCCCAATCCGCGCAATGCGCGCACTCATAGTCAAAAGCAGATCAGGCAAATTGCCGAGTCGATTACTCAGTTCGGGTTTACCAACCCGGTCATTATCGATGAGACAAAGACCATTCTGGCCGGGCATGGTCGCGTGCAAGCAGCCAAGCAACTCGGCGTGACTGGGGTGCCCATTGTACGGATTGAACACCTCAGCGACGCGCAGAAGCGCGCTTATGTGATTGCCGATAATCAGCTAGCACTTAAGGCAGGCTGGGATGAGGATATCCTGGCGGTCGAGTTTCAGTCGCTCAGCGAGCTTGATTTCGATCTGGAGCTGACCGGCTTCGATATGGGCGAGATTGATCAGATT
>CAZGVG010000095.1:0-9224 GCA_964528975.1 uncultured Hyphomonas sp. | reverse complement strand
GGCAAGATCTTTCTCGGCGTGATTGATGGCCGTGTTCAGGCCCTCGACGCCAAGACAGGCGAGCTTATCTGGTCAAAAATCACCGTCGATCAATCCAAGCCCTATACGATTACCGGCGCACCACGTGTCGTCGATGGCAAAGTCTTCATCGGCAATGGCGGGGCAGAGCTTGGCGTGCGCGGGTATCTCAATGCGCTGGACGCAGATACGGGTGATCTTGTCTGGCGCTTCTATACGGTGCCAAGCGCAGATAAACAGCCAGACGGCGCTGCTTCTGATCAGGCCTTTGTCGATATTGGCAACGTCACCTGGGGCGACACTGGCGCCTGGAAAACCGATGGCGGCGGCGGCACAGTCTGGGACTCGATCATTTACGATACAGAGACAGACAGCATCATTTTCGGGGTTGGAAATGGCAGCCCGTGGAACCAGCGTCTGCGCGATCCATCCGGGCTTGATAATCTCTTCCTGTCCTCCATCGTCGCAGTCGACGCCGATACAGGCGCTTATAAGTGGCACTTCCAGACGACACCGGGCGACAATTGGGACTATACAGCAACCCAAACCCTGATCCTCGCCAATCTGCCGCTTGGAGAAGGCGGTGCCGATCGCCGGGTTGTGATGCAAGCTCCAAAGAATGGCTATTTCTACGTTCTGGATGCGGCATCTGGCGAGTTCATCCAAGGGGCGGGCTATGTGCCACAAAACTGGACAACCGGGCTGACCGCAGAAGGCCGCCCGATTGAAGTACCAGAGGCGCGCTACGCTGAAATTCCTTATTTGCAAACGCCAGGCCCCCTTGGTGGCCATAACTGGCATCCAATGGCGTTTAACCCCGATGAAGGTCTTGCCTATATTCCGGCTCAGGAAATCCCGCAGGCCTATGCAACCGATCCGCGCTTTGCCGATAATTCGACCAAGTGGAATACCGGGGCTGATTTTGCCGCTGGCGTCCCGCCTGTGATCCCAAGCGAAGTGTTCAAATTCCTGCGCTCTGGCTTGAAAGGCCGATTGATCGCCTGGGACCCTGTCGCAAATGCGCCGCGCTGGACGGTTGAACATGATGGCCCGTGGAATGGCGGGGTGCTTTCAACCGCAGGGGGCGTCGTTTTCCAAGGCAAGTTGAACGGTGAATTTGCCGCCTATGATGCCGGCACAGGTGAGGAGCTTTGGGTCCATGACGTTAAATCAGGCGCGGCATCCGGCCCTGGCACCTATGAAATGGATGGCGAGCAATATGTTACCATCACAACTGGGTGGGGCTCAGCCTATCTCTTATCCGCAGGCGGCGTGGCCGCGCCCGAGGCCGTTCCACCTTCGGTCGGCAAAGTCGTGACCTTCAAGCTTGGCGGCGATCTGATGATTGCCGATATTGATGTGCCAATGGTCGACCGCACCCCAAAAACGGTGGAGTTTGGCACTGAGACGCAGCTCGCTGAAGGCTTGGTCCATTACGCGCGTAATTGCACCGTCTGCCATGGCCCGTTCGCAGTTGGTGCAGGCGTTTTGCCTGATCTGCGCTGGTCAGCTTACACGTCCACAGAAGAGGCCTGGAAAGGCGTCGTCGCGGATGGAAACCTGCAATCGATTGGCATGGTCTCATTCGCAGATGTTCTATCAATTGAGGATATCGAGGCCATCCGCGCTTATGTCGTGCAGCAGGCCCACAATAGCCAAGGCATTGACGCTGCGATTGAGGGCGGGTCGCCTTAATCGGCGAGCAGTCCAAACTCTTTTTGCTTTTTCTTGGACAAGCCATCGGCAACCAGTCGGTGGCTTGTTGTGAGATAGGCTTTCAAGTCTTCATCCGTGAGACCTGGCTCAGCATAGTGCTGGATCCATTTCATCCCGCGCGACGCAAGATATGGCGCTGGGCGCAGGCCGGGTTGATCCTTCATGATGTCATAAGAGAGCGGCGTGACTTTAAACGTCACCGCCAAGCCTTCATCGTCGCTCCATCCCGCAACGGCGAAGACCTTGCCCCCGACTTTCCAGACGGTCGCCCCGCCCCATTGAATAACACTGCTCGTTGCGGTCAGCGTGGCACAAAATGTATTGTAATCTTCAAGAGTCATGGTGCTGACCATGCCAAGGAAAACTATTTCCTTCAATCCGCCGCCGTTTCACGCTAAAGTAAAACCTTTGTCTTGAGAGATAGCGGTCGATGCATATTCTTGCACTTTTAATCGGGTTCATTGGGTTTATCGGCGTCTGGTACTGGCGTCTGAAAATGCTGGGCCATGTCGCGCGCGATGGCCGCAAAGTTGCTGAAACGGCGATGAACCTGCCGCGCAAGCTCGCCTTCAAGCACAAAAGCGGCAAAGGCGGACTGGGTGTTGTTGATGATCCGCGCGAAGCTGCCACCATTCTGATGCTGGAAATCGCGCAAGCCCGCGGCACGCTAACCGAACGCCAAGAAGCCAGCATCCGCGCCGAAATCATGCACCATTTCGAATTTAATGAAGCCGACGCAAGTGAACTCATCACGCAGGCCGGGTGGCTCTCAAGAGCCGGAGGCGCGTCGCATGTCGTGATGTCTAAAATGACCGACTTTGTGCAAAACGCCGCCGGCATGGGCCCGAAACAACTGGTTGATCTTGATGGCATGCTGGTCGCGGTGTCTGAAGCTGAAGGCAACCCCACAGAGAGTCAGCTAGACCTTCTGACCATTTACCGCCAGAAAACAGGCCTGCGCGTTTAACGCCTTGTCTTGAAACAGTTTGCGCTACGTCTCTTGTGAGCACAGGAGACAGATATGCGAGCAGTGATCATTGGCGCAACGGGCGGGATTGGCGCAGCCTTGACCGAAGTCCTCGCTGCGGACCCTGAAATCGAAGCCGTGCATGCACTATCGCGCTCTGGTCGCACACCGCCAATGCATAAAGTCATCCCCGGCAAGGCCGACATCCTGGATGAGAACAGCCTCTCCCTTGCCGCTGCTGAGATCAAAGCGCAGGGGCAACCGTACCTCGTCATTGTCGCCACCGGCCTTCTCTCAACTGATACCGTCCAGCCTGAAAAATCCTATCGCCATCAGAACCTTGAGGCGTTTGAACAGGTATTCGCGATCAATACGTTTGGTCCGGGCCTTGTGGCGAAACACTTTTTGCCTCTAATGCCGCGCACGGGCCGCGCAGTCTTTGCGGTGCTCTCGGCGCGGGTTGGTTCCATCTCGGATAATCGCCTCGGCGGCTGGCACGCCTACCGCGCATCAAAAGCGGCACTGAATATGCTGGTGCGCAACTACGCGGTTGAGCAAAGGCGGCGCAATGAAGACTTTATCGCCGTCAGCCTGCATCCCGGCACGGTCGATACAGACCTCTCAAAACCTTTCCAGTCCAACGTGCCGGACAAACAACTCTTCACGCCCCAGCATTCTGCAAAGGCGCTTCTCGATGTCATCGCGGGGCTCAGCCCAGATCAGAGCGGCAGGGCGTTTGACTGGGCCGGTAAAGAGATCCCTGCCTAGGTTTCAGCCTAAAGCCCAGCCAGGTTCATCAAGACATCATCGGCGTCATAAACCGCTGCACCTTCTGGCTTCTCACCGCTTCCGGTCAGAATTTCCAGCACATGCGTGACGGGTCCAGTTGAATTACCGCCAAGTGGGATGCCGAAGCCGACCCCCAGTCCAACACCAGACCGCCCACGTGATCCGGTTGACCCGCCAATCGAGACAGAGGTTCCACTGCTGCGACGCAGCTCTGCGCCATCATCAAAGGCCTGAACCACCTGGAACCACTCCTGGCTTTGTTCCTGCGTAATCTCAGCGGCGCGGCGCAGCGCGCGGGTCCGGGCCTTGCCCGCATCCTGATCCTTATAGGACACCCGGAACCGATTATTCTCGATCGGTTGGACGCTATAGCCTTGCGCGCCAGACTTTGAAGCGGCGCCATAAGGGGCGCTTGTGGCGCAGGCCCCAAGCAAGAGCCCCGTGCCTGCCAGTATCGCAATAAACCCTGTTTTCATGATCAAACTCCTTTTAGGCGTCCCCATGAAATGAACATAGGATAACCGACATGAACAGCGCCCAACGCATTACACGAAGTTCATTCAGATACGCTTCTATAAGCATAATCACAGGACGGGGGAGCTGACCAAAGTGAACACCCTCACAAAGTCATGCTGGCGTCCGATAGCGAAAGAGAACAGCGTACATCCGTAGGTGCGCCAACTCTTTCGTGAAGGTGCTTGCAAAGGCACAAGGACGGACGGCGTTTTAAAGGGGAGCGTCGTCCGTTCAGTCTTTGTCAGGATCAAGCGTGCGGCGGCCAAAGTCAGCCTCGCCGGTATCAAGCCCAGCATCAATAATCGCTTTACGTATGCCTCTGGCCCGCGTGAACTCGCGCATCAAGGCGTCGCCATCGCCCCAACGTATCGCGCGTTGCAAAGCGGCGAGGTCTTCACTGAACCGGCCAAGCGTTTCAAGAACAGCCGTTTTATTCGTCAGGAAGACATCCCGCCACATGGTAGGATCAGAGGCTGCAATCCGCGTAAAGTCGCGAAAGCCCCCGGCTGAATATTTCACCACCTCACCCTGCTCAACGCTCTCCATGTCATAAGCGGTCGAGACGATATTATAGGCAATAAGGTGTGGCAGATGAGAAGTGATCGCCAGAACCCGGTCATGACGCTCGGTGCTCATGGTTTCAACTTTCGCACCAAGTCTTTCCCAGAAGGCGGTTAGTTGACCCGTCGCACCCATATAGTCTGCATCGCTGGTCTCAAGCGGCGTCAGGATATGCCAAGCCTCCTGGAAAAGACTGGCGAAGCCGGCCTCTGGGCCTGACTTCTCTGTCCCGGCAACTGGGTGGCCCGGAATCACGTGAACCCCTTCCGGGGCGCCGCTCATCATATCGGCAGCGGCCTTAGCCTTAACCGACCCAACATCCGTCAGGATGGTTCCGGGGTCCAGATGCGGGGCAATTTCAGCCATAACCGCCGCAAACGCCCCCAAAGGCGTGCAAAGAAAAACAGCATCAGCGTCTTTGACCGCTGCGCCCGCAGACCCCGCAGGCTCACCCGGCACAATCTTGGCCGCCCGCTTCAGCGCGTCGGCATCAGCGTCAAAGTAAGAGACATGCGATGCGGTCTCATACAGCTTGCTGGCATGCGCGATTGAGGCTCCAAGCAAGCCAATGCCAATAATGGCAATCTTGTCAAAAACCGGAGCCGCCATCAGCTTTTCGCAAACGCCTCTATCGCAGCGATCATCTGATCATTCTGTGCGGCCGTTCCAATCGAGGCGCGCAGACAATCCGGCAGGCCATAGACTTTCACGTCACGGATCACGATGCCATTGGCCCGTAAAAACGCATCCGCTTCCGCGCTGGTCCGCCCTTTCTCTTCAGGGAACTGGATCAGGACAAAGTTGCCGACACTTGGAAACGTCTTGAACCCGGCCTTCTGAACAGCTGTACTGACACGCAGCATTTCAGTGTCATTATGCTCAAGTGAAGCGGCTTGAAAGGCATCATCCTGAATGGCGGCAATCCCTGCGGCCTGTGCCACTGCGTTAACATTAAACGGCCCGCGCGTGCGGTGCAGCGCATCAATCACTGTCTCTGGCCCATAGGCCCAGCCGAGGCGCAGCGCCGCCAATCCGTGAATTTTTGAGAAAGTCCGCGTCACCAGAACGTTTGACATCTCGCCTGCCAGCTCCATCCCGGCGCTATAATCATTATTGCGAACATATTCAGCATAAGCCCCGTCCAGAATCAGCAAGACATTCTCCGGCAGGCCTTCATGCAGGCGTTTGACCTCAGAATACGGAATGTAACTGCCCGTCGGATTGTTTGGATTGGCCAGGAAAACCAGTTTCGTACGCGCGTCGACTTGATCAAGCATGGCGTCAACGTCCGCAGTCAGGTCTTTTTCCAACGCGCTTCTGGTTTCGGCCCCGGATTGTTGCGCAACAAGGCGGTAAACTAGGAATCCATGCTGGCTTTGCACGATATTGTCGCCCGGCTGCAAGTAAGCCCGGCCCAGCAGTTGAAAGATCTCGTCAGAGCCTGACCCACAAATAATCCGGTCAGCGTCCAGCCCATATTTGCCAGCAATGGCTTCGCGCAGCGCCGCTGCCGAGCCATCCGGATAAAGCTCAAGCGTTTTAGCTGCCTGCAAAACCGCCGCTTCTGCTGCTGGGCTGCACCCTAATGGATTCTCATTTGAAGAGAGCTTATGCGCATTTGCCAGCTTTTGGCCGCCCTTATAGGGGGTAATCTCAAGAATATTCGGCAGCGCTTTTGGTCCGGACATGTGTGACTCCATCACTTAAGGACCGTCACGTGCCGGGAATATACTCAGAAATCAAGAGGGCGGGTTGTAGCGAGGGAAACCCCTAAGCGCCGATCGCCTGCTCATTGCGCTCGCCGGTGCGAATACGGATGACCGTTTCAAGGTCCATGACGAAGACTTTGCCATCCCCGATCGTGCCGGTATTCGCCGCGGTAGAGATCGCTTCGAGCACGCGATCTGCCTCTGTCGCGCCGCAGGCCACTTCAACCTTCACTTTTGGCAAAAGCCGTACTTCATACTCAGCGCCGCGATAGACTTCGGTCTTGCCTTGTTGGCGACCATAACCGCGAACCTCTGAGACCGTCAGGCCAGAAACACCCATCTCACCGAGCGCATCAATAACGGCGTCCAGGCGACTAGGCTTAAAAATAGCTGTTACGAGTTTCATTTCCCCGGCTCCAATTCAATCTTGAGTTTTATCCGTACTGCTTATACCTGTTAGGTCAATTGTGCGTTTGTCAGGCTTTGGCGCGTTTGAGCGTCCTGCCAGCTTTCTAGGCATAGCCGGTCTTTGCCTGCCTGCCTTTACAGCTGCGGTTACAGGCGCACCTGCGCTGCCGCTTGGATTTGCGTAAAGCCGTTTCGTCGCCTCAACCAGAACAACCCCGCCCAAAGCAGGCAACAGCATCTCGCCGGCCCGCTCCCAGGATTTCGAAGCTGCCGTAATCAAAGGCCAGTCCAGCGGCGGCATATGAACCGCGGTTGTACTGGCCGTAACCTGAAACAGACTATCGTTCAGGAAGCTGACCAATTGCCTGCGTGTCCAGGGGCGACCATGCCCAAACGGTTTGCTATCCACCAGCGACCACAGGCTGCGCCGGTTGGTTACCGCAATCACGATCCGTCCTTCCGGCGCCATCACTCGCCACGCTTCGCGCAGCAATTGGCGCGGGCTATCGGCCTCTTCCAAAGCGTGCAGCAGGAAGACCTTGTCGAACAGGCCTTCTGCAAATGGCAGCCGCTCCTCCGGGCTGATGCACAGGTTTTGCCCCTCCACACTGTCCAGACGGGTTTCGCCAATCTCTGCCGGGATCGCCCCGATACAAGTTCGCGCCGTGTCTTGCCATAAGGGCATAAGCGGGGCCGGAAACCCGAGCCCAAGCACACGTTGCCCGGCGCAAGTCCCCCACAGATCTCGCATCCGGCGGCCCATCCGTTCCGCTGCGGTGATGCCAAGACGGCTGGCATAAAATTTTTCAAGGGTTGCAGCAGACTGGCGCATATGGCTCTTATCTCTTTCACTCTTTGCCGCATCTAGAGATGGGATCATGCTGACTATACATCAATTCCCCTGCCTGAATGATAATTACGGTTATCTGGCCCATGACCCGGTCTCTGGAGAGACGGCCGCCATCGACACACCCGATGCCGACAAGTATCTGGCTGAGGCCGATGCTAAGGGCTGGACGATCACTGCGATCTGGAACACCCACTGGCATCCAGACCATGCAGGCGGCAATCTGAAGATCAAAAACGCCACCGATTGCAAGATTATCGGCCCGCAAGGCGAAGCGGACAAAATTCCGGGGATCGACCATGCGGTTGGCGGCGGCGACACAGTCACGCTTGGCGCGCTGACAACCGATGTAATTGACGTACCGGGCCACACGCTCGGCCATATTCTGTTTCACATACCCAAAGCCGGGACCGCCTTTGTCGGTGACGCGGTCTTTGCGCTGGGGTGTGGCCGGGTCTTTGAGGGCGACATGCCGATGATGTGGACCAGCATGCAGGCGATCAAAGCCCTGCCGCCCGAAACCACGCTCTATTGCGCGCACGAATATACCCAAGCCAATGCGCGATTTGCCGAAACCATCGAAACGGGCAACGACGCGCTGAAAGCCTATATTGCTGAGATTGACGCCAAACGCAGCAAGGGCGAGCGCACCGTGCCGATGGGCCTTGCCCGAGAGCTTGCGACCAACCCCTTCCTGCGCGCCGATGTGCCAGAACTACAGGCCGCCATGGGCCATGCTGGCGACGCGGCCGCCACGTTCGGCGAAATTCGTGGCCGTAAGGATCGCTTCTAGTGAATATGGCGAGAGCCGGAGACCTCGGCGCGAACGAAATCATCCGCATGCTTGGCATGAAGCCGCACCCGGAAGGCGGTCATTATGTCGAAACTTTCCGAAGCGAGGGCGCAGAGCGCTCTCGCTCAACCGCAATTTACTATCTGCTCCAGGCAGATGAAGTCTCCGCCTGGCACCGCATCGACGCTGACGAGCATTGGCTCTGGCACGCAGGCGGCGCGCTCGCGCTCACGACCTCGCCGCCTGATGGAAAAGGCGCGGCAGCAATCCAGCTCGGCCCAGACCTGCGCGCCGGACAACGCCCACAGCTCACAGTCCCGGCCCAGCATTGGCAAACAGCCGAAACCTTAGGGGCCTGGACGTTGGTTTCCTGTATCGTTGCCCCCGGCTTTGAGTTTACAGGCTTCGAACTCGCGCCCCAAAACTGGCGGCCTGAAGTTTAGACTACAGGTGGGTTGAGCATAGGCTTTCCCCATTCCATCCCAAGGCCCACTCAATGATTTAACTCTGCCAATTCGACCGGGTTCATTTCGGCGCTATGCTGCTGCGCATGATCCATCGCTGGCATATCTTGTATTACGAGCACGTCCCTCTGTGGCTGTGGCCTCCTGTGTGGTGGCAACTCTGGGAGATTGATCGTTGGACGGCGCACTTTGGCCGCCGCGTCTTTGTCGAGGTCGAGCCAGACGGCAAAGTCTATCTTGTCTGGTGGGAAGGCATGCACGACCGCTGGGATGAGGAGACAGCCGAAAAGCTCACCTGGTCGCCCAGCGACTTGGAACCCTACTTGCCGGGAAGGCTTAGCTCAGCCCTGAGCAAGGTTCATGCGCAGCCCGAAGGGCTGACGCGGAACCCGCTTCGCGAAGCGTGGTGCGCTAGCACCTTAGCGCTTCGCAAAAC